>DATKCX010000274.1:0-27016 GCA_035512975.1 Ilumatobacter sp. | reverse complement strand
TGGCACCTTTGGCACCTTTGGCACCCTAGGCACCTATGGCACCTTATTCATGGTTTGGCCGGCGCGATCCCGACGCGCGCGGCTACTACGGCGCGTTTGGCGGACGCTTCGTGCCCGAGACGCTGGTCGCCGCGATCGAGGCGCTCGAGGCGGCGTACTTCGAGGCCCGGCGCGACCCGGCGTTCAGCCAGGAACTGCAGCGGCTGCTGCAGCACTACGTCGGCCGCGAAACACCGTTGTGGGATGCCCGCCGCCTGAGCGAGGCCTGCGGCGGCGCGCGCATCCTGCTCAAGCGCGAGGACCTGACCCACACCGGCGCCCACAAGATCAACAACGTGCTCGGCCAGGCGCTCTTGGCGAAGCGGATGGGCAAGACCCGGCTCGTTGCCGAGACCGGTGCCGGGCAACACGGCGTGGCAACCGCCACGGCTGCGGCGCTGCTGGGGTTGGAGTGCAAGGTGTACATGGGTGCGGTCGACGTGGAGCGTCAGGCACTCAACGTGTTCCGCATGAAGCTGCTCGGCTCGGAGGTGGAGGCGGTCCACAGCGGTTCACGCACGCTGAAAGACGCCGTCAACGAGGCGATGCGTGATTGGGTGGCCACGGTGGGAAACACCCACTACTGCCTGGGTTCGGTGATGGGCCCGCATCCGTACCCGTGGATGGTCCGCGAGTTCCACCGGGTGATCGGCGACGAAGCCCGCGAACAGTGTCTGGCGATCACCGGTGCCCACCCCCACGCGGTGATCGCGTGCGTCGGCGGCGGCTCCAACGCGATTGGCATCTTTTCGGGCTTCGTCGACACCGATACCCGCCTCATCGGCGTCGAACCGGCAGGTGGTGCCGCGGTGAAGCACGGTGTGCCTGGCGTGGTGCACGGCATGCGCAGCTACCTCATGCAGAACGAGTTCGGCCAGGTCGAAGAAGCCTTGTCGATTTCAGCCGGTCTCGACTACCCGGGCGTTGGGCCGGAGCACTCCTATCTCTCGTCGATCGGTCGGGCCGAGTACCCGAACGTCACCGACGCCGAAGTGATCGAGGCCTTCCAGTTGCTGGCACGTACCGAAGGCATCATCCCAGCGCTCGAGTCGGCCCACGCGATTGCGTGGCTGGCACGGGAGGCGCACACGATGCAGGGTGAGGTCGTCGTCGTCAACCTTTCGGGACGCGGCGACAAAGATGTGGGTCAGATGATGGACGTGCTGGGAATGCAAGGAGCGTCATGATCGCCGACGACACGATGCCGCCCGACGTGCCCATGCCGACCGAGCCGGGACACGTCGAAGCGACGCTCCGAGCGCACCGTGCCGCCGGACGCAAGATTCTCGTGCCGTACATCACGGGTGGCTACCCCGGATGGCAGGACGCCATTCGGGCCGCCGCTGCCAACGGCGCAGATGCCATCGAGATCGGTATTCCGTTTTCCGACCCTGTGATGGATGGCCCCGTCATCCAGCAGGCTTCGCAGGCCGCGCTCGACGCGGGCACCACGCCACCGTCGGTGCTCGCCGAGATTCCGGGCCTCGACGTCGACATCCCGTTGATCGTGATGACCTACTACAACCTCGTGCACCACGATGGTCATCGCCGGTTCGCACACCGCTTGGTGCAGGCTGGCATCAGTGGTTGCATCCTGCCCGACTTGCCGCTGGAGGAATCGGGTCACTGGACCCGAGCAGCCGACCACGAAGGCGTCGAAACGATCATGCTCGCCGCGCCTACTGCGCCCGATGAGCGATTGCCGAGAGTGGCGGCGCGGTCACGCGGCTTCATCTATGCGGTGGGGCTCCTCGGCGTCACGGGCGAGCGAGCGTCGCTTGCCGAAACAGCAACAGCGTTGGCGGTGCGCCTCAAGGCGGTCACCGACAAACCGGTGTTGGTGGGCGTCGGGGTGTCGAACGAGCAACAGGCCTATCAGGCAAGTCGAGTTGCCGATGGCGTGATTCAAGGTGCTTCGGTGATGCGCCGAATGATCGATGGTGGCCCCGACGCCGTGGGTTCGTACGTGGCGTCGGTGCGTGCCGCAATCGACGCCGACTGAACTGGCACTGACTGAACTGGCACTGACTGAACTGGTCGCTGCCGGGTAGCAGACGTCCGGGAGGTTTCTCCCGACGCTGCCAGAACTGCGATCCGATGGCGGACCGAACCACAGTTTCTGACAGCGTCTCTTTGGGAGTAAATCTTCACTTAGAACGGCTTCACGTAATGCATGGTGGCGCCTCCTTCCGACCCTGGGACAAACGGTCAGTGTGGACGGTAGCACTCTCTGTGAGATTCTTGAAGAACCCGACACGTTGAACTTCTGGATTTTGACAGGATTTGCATTTATCATCTCGCAAAGTGGTCGAATGACTACAGTTATGACGCAGCGTGTAGGTGACCCCACCGACAGCGATGCCGATACTGGCGTTATCGCGATCGGCCGATTGCCTGATGAACAGCATCTACTCGACGAATCGTCAGCGAACTACAGTGCCGGGCGTGAAGCCTGAAGACCTGTTGCCACACCGCCCGCCGTTCCTGTTCGTCGACGAGATCATCGACATCGTGCCGGGCGTCTCGGCGCGCGGGGTGTGGCGGCTCACCGGCGACGAGTGGTTCTTTGCCGGTCACTTCCCGGGACGTCCCACGCTGCCGGGCGTGTTGATGTGCGAGGCGATCGCTCAAGTCGGCGCGTTGGCGGTGCTGGCAGACGAGCGCTACACCGGCAAGTTGCCGCTGTTCGGCGGGCTCGATGGTGCCCGGTTCCGGCGTCAGGTGGGCCCGGGTGACGAACTCACGTTGGATGTGGAGATGACCCGCATGTCGTCGCGGGCGGGTAAGGGCACGGGCCGCGCGTTGCTGAACGGTGAGGTCGCGACCGAGTGCGACCTGATGTTCGTCATCGTCTAGGGAATCAGCCGCCGATGGTGCTCAGTCGGTTCGCCGGATGAGGACCGTCTGCAGTGCCTTGCCAACTGCGCCGAACTCGTCGAACAGCAGTGAGTCGGACAGGCCGGCACCGGTGGGTTCCCACCGCGACACCGAGTCCATACCGAACCACGTGCCGACCGGTTCCCGGTGGATCATGATCGTGAGGTCGGTGTTCATGAACACGATCCCATCAGGGTCGGCGTTGCGCGATACCGCATTGCCGCAGTCGGCGAGCGGGCAGATCCGCTGAAACCCCGATCCTTCCTCGTCGGGCAGCAGTGGCAGGGCCCGCATCCACATGATCGTCGGGCCCGGTGTGGGCTCGTGCCCGGGCGGATACATCGATGAAACGCCGGTGGTGAAGGCGGGTAGATCGTGTTCGCCTTCCGGTGATGGAAACCGGTCTGGGCGCGCCTCGTTGAGACGCGGCGTGTCGTACCGCGTGGTGGCGATCGGATCCACATCGCCACTGGCGAGGTGCATGCCGCTGGCGGTGATGACGGGTTGCCCATCGCCGTTGACGAGGGTCATGGCGGTGGTGGACACCGACCGACCGGCGCGCACCACCTCGGTGTGGATCGAGAACCCGGCATGGGGGATGGGGCGAAAGAGATCCACGGTGAGTCGCACCAACGGCTGGCTCGGGACAGCCATCTCAGAGGCCCGCGCCAGCAGTCCAGATGGCGGTCCCGCATGGCACGCAGCTGGGTCCCACGGCCCTCGGCACGCGTCGGTTGGCTGAAACCACACCCCGTCGTGCGTGGTGAAGAAGCTGGTGTCCATACGCGGCAGGATACGAGAGGCTGGTCGGCGCGGCGAATGCGTGCGTTCCGTCACGCGGCTGCGGTGAAGCTGGCGGCCGCCCGACGACGGTCAGCTCAGGACCGCTGGTAGTTCGGCGCTTCCTTGGTGATGGTCACATCATGGGGATGGCTCTCCTCGCGGCCAGCAGTGGTGACTCGCATGAAGCGGGCACCGGTACGGAGCGCCTCGAGATCGGCTGCACCCGCATACCCCATACCTGACCGCAGCCCGCCGACCAACTGATACAGCGTGTCACCGAGCGGCCCTGAATAGGGCACGCGACCCTCGATGCCCTCAGGTACGAGCTTGTTCGTGGTCTTGGCGACATCCGACTGGCTGGTGGCGTAGCGGTCGGCACCCATTCCTTGCATGGCACCCATCGACCCCATACCGCGATAGCTCTTGAAGCGGCGGCCCTCGAACAACTCGGTCTCGCCTGGGCTCTCTTCCACACCCGCCAGAAGCGAGCCGAGCATGACGGTGGACGCACCGCCGGCGATGGCCTTGACGACGTCTCCCGAGTAGGTGATCCCGCCGTCGCCGATGATGGGAATGCCGAGTTCGCGTCCCCGCCGGGCTGTGGCGTAGATGGCCGACAGTTGCGGCATGCCGGCGCCGCTGACGATGCGAGTGGTACAGATCGACCCGGCACCCACGCCGACCTTCACCGCATCGGCGCCGGCCTTGTGGAGGGCCTCCACTCCCTCCGGGGTGACCACGTTGCCGGCAGTGACGGGCAGATCGGGCCATGAGCCCTTGATGCGCTCGATCGTCTTGATCACACCAGCCGAATGGCCGTGCGCGGTGTCGATCGCGACGGCGTCGACGCCCATCGCAACGAGTGCTTCGATTCGTTCTTCCACATCGTCGCCGACCCCGCACGCTGCGGCACACTGCAGCCGACCGCGGCTATCGCGCGATGCGTTCGGGAAGTCGAGCCGCTTCTGGATGTCTTTGACCGTGATGAGGCCGACGAGCTTGCCGTCGTCGTCGACCAGCGGCAGTTTCTCGATGCGGTACTGCTGCAGGATCGCTTTCGCCTCGTCGAGTGACGTGCCCACGGCTGCGGTGTGCAGCGGGGTACTGGTCATGAACTCGCTGATCGGCCGTCGGTAGTCGGCGGGTTCGCAGAACCGGATGTCGCGATTGGTGAGAATGCCCACGAGTACGCCGTGCTCGTCGGTGATGGGCACGCCCGAGAACTTGAACTTGTTCATCAGGTCTTCGGCCTCGTCGAGGAGGGCGTCCTTGGTGAGCGTGACCGGGTCTGAGATCATTCCCGATTGGCTGCGCTTGACTTTTTGGACTTCTGCCGCTTGTTCTTCGATCGACATGTTGCGGTGGATGACGCCGATGCCGCCGTGGCGCGCCATGGCAATCGCCATGCGCCCGTCGGTGACCTTGTCCATCGCCGCCGACACCAGCGGGATGGACAACTCGATGCCAGCCGCAAACGTGGCAGTGGTATCGACGGCGTCTGGCAACGTCTCGGAGAACCCTGGGATGATGACGACGTCGTCGAACGTGAGACCTTCGTAGCGAGTGAACAGTTCGGCGTTGTGCTGGGTAGGAATGGTGCTCATTGCTGCTCCGCTGGTGTTCGTGGGGGATGGGGTGAGGAGGGGTGCGCCGCGACCATGCCGTCGCAGAGCTGCCGGAGGGCATCGACGAGGAGCCGGTGCTCGACCGCATGCATGCGCTCGGTGAACGTGTCGAGCGTGTCGTCGAGGCGAACCTCGACCGACTCGCTGATGAGCACGGGGCCGTCGTCGACGCCTTCATCGGGCACGAGATGGACCATGACGCCAGAGTGGGTGCGCTCACCCGCGAGTGCTTCTTGCCATGCCCGCTCGATGGCGCGCGTGCCGGGCAGTTCGCCGGGCAACGCCGGGTGCAGGTTGACAACGCGGTTCGGGAACTGGTCGAGGAACTCGTTGGTGAGGATGCGCATCCAGCCGGCGAGCACGACGACATCGGGGGAGTGGTCGCGGACGACGGCCGCGAGACGGCTGTCGTAGACGGAGCGTTGCTCGCCAGGGAGGCGTTCGACGACCACCGTGTCGATGCCGGCAGTTGCTGCTCGCTTCAGCCCGTATGCGGTGTCGACGTTGGACACGACGACGACGACTTCAGCGGCGAGGTCTTCGGTCCGACACGCGTCGATGACCGCTTGCAGATTGGTTCCGTTGCCCGAGATGAGCACGGCCAGACGAGCCGGCGGCGTGCTGAGCGTGGTGCACGGGCCATCCATACTCAAACGCTAGGCGCGCGAACTCGCCGTGAGGAGCACTCTGGACGAAAAATCCATCGGCGGGGGTATTTCCGACGGGACGCGTCCGCGGTAGTCAGACCAGGTGAACGGTGCGGCTTCCGGCTCGGCCTCTGACGAGGCGGCCGATCTCCCAGGTGGGCTCGTCGATGCAGGCTTGTACGGCAGCGATGTCTTGATCGGCGCAAACGATGACCATGCCGATGCCCATGTTGAGCATGCGGTGGAGTTCGTGCACGTCGACGCCGGTGGCAAGTTCAGCGACCAGGTCGAACAGCGGGCCGCGTGGCCACGAACCGAGCGCGATCTCGGCATCGACGCCGTCGGGCAACACGCGCGGCAAGTTCTCGGGCAGGCCCCCTCCGGTGATGTGCGCGAGCGCCTTCACCTTGCCTGACTTGAGCGCGAGGTCGAGCACGTGCAGGTACGAACGGTGCGGTTCGAGCAGGGCGTCGCCGAGCGTGGTGTCGAAACCGGTGGGCACCACGTCCATCGGTACCCAATCGAACAGCTTGCGGAGGAACGAGTACCCGTTGGTGTGCGGGCCGCTCGAACCAACGCCGATCAGCGCGTCGCCGGCTGCGACGTCGTCGCGGGGGAGGATCTCGCTGCGTTCCGCGAGGCCGATCAGCGTGCCGGCGATATCGAACGCTCCCGGGGCGTACACCCCGGGCATCTCGGCCGTTTCGCCACCGAGCAACGCGCATCCCGCCGCCTCGCAGGCGTCTGCCATTCCCGACACGATCTCGGCGACCATGTCTGCGTCGAGGACGCTGGCCGCGATGTAGTCGAGAAAGAACAGCGGCTTGGCCGACTGCACCAATACGTCGTCGATGCAGTGGTTGACGATGTCCATGCCCACGCCGCGCACCTTGCCGAGGCGCGCTGCGAGTTCCACCTTGGTGCCCACCCCATCGGTGGATGCGACGAGCACCGGGTCGTTCAGTTCCAGGATGCGGCGCGCCGAGAAGACACCGCCGAAGCTGCCCACGCCACGCAGCACGTCTGGGCCGAGTGTGCGCTCGACGGCACCCTTCATCTTGTTGACGGCACGTGTGCCTTCGTCGATGTCGACGCCCGTGTCGGCGTACGAGGTGAGCAGGGCACCGGGGGCGCGCCACCCGATGTCTCTTCGCACCTGCATATTGGCGAACTTCACGCCATCCATGCCTCGGTACGCAGCGGCCCGGGCGGCGGCCAGGTTCGACCCGAGACCGGTGACTGCGAGGATTCGGCCGCCCGCAGTGCGTCCCTTCGCCACGGCTGCCGGGAACAGGATCGCGTCCGGTTCCAGGGTGGACGAGTTGGCCCAATCGGTGGTGGAGAAGCCGGTGAGCGAGATGGGTGCATCGATGTGTGGGTCGGCCGGGTAGCCCGGCGCTGCGGCGACGACGGTGCATGAGGCACCCTCGCGGATCGCAACGGTGCGGCCACCGAGTTCGCCTTTCGCGCATGCGTACGCCAGTTCGGCCAGGTCGCTGTCGAGCAGGGGCAGGATCGCCTGCGCTTCTGGGTCTCCGAAGCGGCAGTTGTACTCAATGAGCCGCGGGCCTGCCGGCGTGAGCATCAGGCCCGCGTAGAGCACCCCGACGTACGGTGTGCCCGCGGCCGCGAAGTAGTCGAGCACGGGCTGTACGAACGTGGCGAGCAGATCGGTGGCCTCGAACGCCACCGGTGCCGGAGCGAACGCACCCATGCCGCCGGTGTTCGGGCCGGTGTCTCCCTCGCCGATGCGTTTGTGGTCCTGTGCGAGTGGCAGCGCCACGGCGGTCGTGCCGTCGCACAATGCAAGCAGCGACACCTCCGGGCCATGCATCAGTTCTTCGAGCACGAACGAGCCGAGTTTCGCGACCTGCTCGATGGCGGCGACGGTGTCGGCTTCAGTGGTGGGCAGCAACACGCCCTTGCCGCCGGCGAGCCCGTCGCGTTTCACCGCGACTGGTTTGCCGTACTCGCGCCACCAGGCCAACGCGCCGACATGGTCGTGCTCTTCGAAACGCTCGTACACCGGGCCGGGTACGCCGAGTGACTCGGCGAGGTGCCGGCTGTAGCCCTTCGAACTCTCGATGCGTGCCAGCTTGGCCTTCGGCCCGAAGCACGGGATGTGGCGGAACGAACACTCGTCGGCGGCCCCGCCGACCAGGGCGGCTTCCGGCCCAGGAATCACCAAGTCGACGTCGTCGGCGGTGAGCGATCCCAGGTTTCTCGCCAGTGTGACCGTGTGGCCGTGCCGTTCGCATGCCCACGCGATCGCGTGCTCGCGGCCACCGGTACCCAACACGACGACTCGCATCAGGCGATCGCGCCTTCGAACGACAACTTTGCTTGCGCCTCGTCGACGCGCAGCGGATAGAGCCCCGTGAAGCACGCGTTGCAGTACCCGTGGTGGCTGACCGGTGCCGCGGGATCTTTCGCCGCCAACGCTGCGGCCTGTGCAGCGCCTTCCGGCCCGGCGATCGCGCGCATCATGCCGTCGAGCGACAGGAACGCCAGGCTGTCGGCACCGATGTGGTCGCGCATCTCGTCGACCGTGAGATGCGCAGCCATCAGGTCGCCCTCGTGACCCATGTCGACGCCGAAGTGGCACGCATGCGAGATCGGCGGACATGTGATGCGCAAATGCACCTCGGCGGCGCCGGCGTCGCGCACCAGTTTCACCAGCGGACCGGCCGTGGTGCCGCGCACCAACGAGTCGTCGATCATGATGACGCGCTTGCCGGCAAGGTTTTCGGTGAGTGCGTTGAACTTCAGTGCGACGCCGCGTTGACGCATGTCTTGGGTGGGTTCGATGAACGTGCGTCCGATGTAGCGGTTCTTGATCAAGCCGTCGTTGAACTTGATGCCCGAGGTCTCGGCGAAACCGATCGCCGCCGGGATGGACGAGTCGGGCACCGGGATGACGACGTCGGCGTCGACGCCCGATTCGCGCGCCAGTTCGTTGCCGAGACGCTGACGCACGTGGTGCACGTTGGCTCCGCCCCACACCGAATCGGGACGCGAGAAATACACGAACTCGAACGTGCAACGCGCTCCGACGGTGGAGGGGGCGAGCGCCTGATACCGCTTCACTTCTGCGCCGCGCAGGGTGACGATCTCGCCCGGCTTCACTTCGTCGATCTCGGTACAACCCAACGTGGCGAGTGCACACGTTTCGCTGGCGACCGCATGCCCACCGTGGGGCAGCTTGCCGATCGACAGCGGACGGAAACCCCATGGATCGCGAACGGCGATCACCTCGTTGTTCACGAGCAACACCAGCGAGAAGGCACCCTTCCACGCCGGCAATGTGCGCTCGACGCGCTCCTCCCAGGTGCGCCCGCCGGCGGCGGCGAGCATGAGGGCGATCACTTCGGTGTCGCTGGTGGCGGTGAGGCCGAAGCCGCGGCTGAGCAGCTCGTCTCGCAGCGCCGCGGCGTTGATGATGTTGCCGTTGTGGGCGACCGACAGCGGCCCGTGCATCGTCTCCACGAGGAACGGTTGGATGTTCTTCAGTGCGTTCGAACCGGTGGTGGAGTAGCGCGTGTGGCCGATCGAGTGATAGCCGACGAGTGGTGCGAGCGTCGTCGGGCTGAACACGTTGCCCACCAGGCCCTCGTCTTTGTGGAGACGTACCCGGTGCCCGTCGCTCACCGCGATGCCAGCAGCCTCCTGGCCGCGGTGCTGCAGCGCGAACAATCCGAAGAAGGTCATCTCGGCGACGCCATCACCGTGGGGCGTGGAGATGCCGACGACACCGCACTCCTCGTTCGGTGCGTCGTCGGAGAATGTCGTGTCGTCGAGACGGCGACGTCGGGTGAGCTCAACGGGCGTTGCGGTCATAACAGACCTGCTTTCGTGAGGTTCGCGGTGAGGCGATCGGCGACTGGATAGCTGCCGGGAGAGAACGGGGTGCCGGTGAGGCGCTCGTACGCGACGATATAGCGAGCTGTGGTGGCCGACCACACCTCGGGGGGCAGTGCGGGGATCGGCCCGTCGCCGCGGTAGCCGATGTCGGCGAACGCGCGCCGCACCACTTCTTTGTCGAGACTCTCGGGTTCGTCACCGGCCGTGAGCCGGCCGAAGTACGAGTCGGCCATCCACCAGCGTGAAGAGTCGGGCGTGTGCATCTCGTCGATCAGGATCAACTCGTCGTCGGCGGTGACACCGAACTCGTACTTGGTGTCGGCCAGGATCAGCCCGGCGTCGGCACCCACCGCAACACCACGCTGGAAGACGGCGAGCGCAGCATCGACGACCCGACCCCACAGGTCGCGATCGACCAGACCGCGCTCCACCACTTCGCTGCTGCTGAGTGGCTCGTCGTGACCACCTTGCTGCGCTTTGGTGGTGGGCGTGACGATCGGCGCCGGCAGCTGGGTGTTCTTCTGCAGCCCGTCGGGAAAGTCGTAGCCGTACATCGTGCGTGCACCGTCTTGATACATGCCCCAGATCGACGTGTCGGTCACTCCGGTGATGTAGCCCCGAACCACCACCTCGACCGTGAGAGGTACCGCCTCACGGGCGACGAGTGCATTCGGGTCGGGCACCGACATGACGTGGTTGGCGATGATGTCGGCCGTTTGCTCGAACCACCAGGCAGCGAGTTCGTTGAGCACCTGGCCCTTGTACGGCACCCCGGCCAGCACACGGTCGAACGCCGACAACCGGTCGGTGGTGACGATGAGTCGCTGCTGGTCACCGCATGACCACGACGACCGCACCTTGCCGTCGCGGCGATCTGGCAGATCGAGGTCGATCTCGACAAATGGTTCGAACAGGCTGATGCGCATCGAGGCGTTGTTCGAGGTGTTGCTCATGGTGCTACATACCCGCCGCTGCTGCGACGCCGTTCTGGAACAGGCGCAAGCCGAGATGGTCGCGACCCTCGCCGCGCTCACGGCGAAGTTGATGATGCGGATGCTGTCTCGGCACCAGGAAGTTCTCGGGGTGCGGCATGAGCCCCAACACGTTGCCTGCCTGGTTGCACACGCCGGCAATGTCGGCGACCGATCCGTTGGGGTTTGTGCTGCGGTACTTCAGCGCGATCTGGCCGGCAGCGGCCAAGAGTGCCGGGTCGGGATGGACATAGCGGCCTTCACCGTGTGCGATCGGGCAGTGGATCGGGTCGTCGAGGCCCTTGGTCCACAAGCTGCGCGACGTGGGTTGCGGGTCGAGCACCACCCATCGGCACTCGAACCGCCCGTGAGCGTTGTGGCCGAGCGCCCCCGGCAGCAGCTTCGCTCGGGTGAGCACTTGAAAGCCGTTGCAGATGCCGATCAACGGGCGCCCGGTCGCGACGTACTCGTTGAGCGCTTCGCCGAGCCCGACCATCAAGTCGAGTGCCAACATTCGACCGGCCCCGAGCGCGTCGCCGTACGAGAAGCCTCCGGCCACACCGACGAGGCGGGCGTCGCGGAGGAGATCTTGGCGACCGGCCAGTTCGGTGGCGAGTACGACCTTGGGGTCGGCTCCGGCGAGCTGGAACGCGAGAGCGAGATCACGGTCGCGGTTCGTGCCAGGACCGGCGATGACGAGCGCGGGGGGACGGTTCATGATGTCGCCGCGTTCGACGGTGCGCCACCACGGGACGCGGGTTCGGGTAGGACGACACGATTGAACGCGTTGGCGAGATCGTCCACGCTCACAGGCCCCATGCCAGGAATGACGAGCAGCGGGTCGTCGGTGACGGTGCCGATCATCAGGGAACCGTTCCCCATGGTGTCGAGGAACCGGGCCAGGTCGCCGGGGGCGACTTCCACCAGTAGTCGTCCGGTGGACTCGGAGAACAGAGCGGTCGTGAGGCTGGTGTTCGGCAGTCGATCCACCGCCACGCCGAGGCGACCTCCGATGCACATTTCTGCCAGGGCGACGCCGAGTCCGCCTTCGCTGAGGTCGTGGCAGCTCCGCACCAGCCCGGCCAGCATCGCCTTGTGTAGGCGTCGATAGCGCGTGGGTGCTTCGGGGTCTGGGGCCGGCACCCTGCCAACGTGCTGCGGATCGCCCAGAACCATGTCCCCCAGAACCATGTCGAGGTGGCTTCCGGCGAACTCGGGCTGCGTCTTGCCCACCAGGACCAGGTGGTTGCCCGCTTCGGCCAACGCTGACGTGACAGACACCTCGGCGTTGGGCACATGTGCGACCGCGGTGATCACGAGAGTGGGCGGTACGGCGTGCCGCTCACCGTCGCTCCCGGTGTATTCGTTGTTGAGCGAGTCTTTGCCCGACACGAACGGGGCTTGGTAGGCCATCGCCGCAGCGACGCAACCGTCTACAGCCGCCACCAGCTCTCCGAGCGTTTCGGCGCGGCGGGGGTCACCCCACGAGAAGTTGTCGAGCAGCGCAACCCGGTCTGGGTCGGCTCCCACAGCCACCACGTTGCGAATCGCCTCGTCGACGACCGCGAACGCCATCGCTTCTGGGTCGTGTAGCCCGTACCACGGGTTGACGCCGACTCCGATGGCGATGCCAATGACGTCGGTCGGTTCGGCCAGCACCACGCCATCGCCGGGCGCATCGGCGAGACGACCCACGATCGGCCGGGTGACCGCGCACCCGAGGATCTCGTGGTCGTACCGATGAATCGTGGAGGCCTTCGATGCGATGTTTCGATGTGACAGCAGCAGCAACAGCGCGTGCAGCGGGTCGTCGACCGCACGATCGACGTGCTCGCCTCGAACGGGCGACGGCATGGTTGCCGCCATCTGTCGTTTGGGCCTGCCGTCGTGCAAGAACTCCGTCGAGAGTTCGAGCACCGGAACGCCGCTGCTTCGAACCGTGAGCAGGCCGTCTCCGGTGAACGTGCCGATATCGGCCAGTTCCACGCCGTAGTAGTCGCAACGCGACTGCAGCGCGGCGAGGTGTTCGGGGGGCACCGCCACGACCATCCGTTCCTGCGCCTCCGACAGCCACACTTCCCACGGCTCGAGCCCGGCGTACTTGAGCGGTACGAGTTGGAGTTCCACGTCGGCACCGGAGTGTTCGGCCATCTCGCCGACCGCACTCGACAGCCCACCCGCACCGCAGTCGGTGATGGCCGAATACAGATGCTCGGCACCGATGAGCACATCGATGAGCAACTTCTCGACGATCGGGTCGCCGATCTGCACGCTCGCTCCGGCGACCTCGCCGGTGGTGGCATCCATCGTGAGCGACGAGAACGTGGCACCGCGGATGCCATCACGCCCGGTGCGCCCGCCCAGCACCACCACCCGATCTCCAGGAAACGGCCCAGCCGGTTCCGCCCAGCCATCGGCGACGCCGATGCAACCGGCGAACACCAGCGGATTGGTGGTGTACCCAGCGTCGTACAGGATGGCTCCGGCCACCGTGGGGAGCCCGATCTTGTTGCCGTAGTCGGCTACGCCGTCGATGACACCTTCTCGAATTCGCACGGGATGCAACGCACCCTCGGGCACCGCGCTGAGGGGCACATCGGGAGGGCCGAAACACAAGATGTCGGTGACTGCGATCGGCCGGTGCGAAATGCCGAGCACGTCGCGAATCACGCCGCCCACGCCGGTGTTGGCACCGCCGAACGGCTCAACTGCAGACGGATGATTGTGCGTTTCTGCCTTCACCGCGTAGGTCACAGCGTCGCGGAACCCGATGATTCCGGCGTTGCCGACGAACGCCGATTTCACGAACGGAGCATCGATCGCGTCGGTGCATTGACGCAGCATGTCGATCAGCGACGGTCGAGCCTCGCCGTCGTCGGTGATGATGCGGGCGCGAAACGTCTTGTGCGAACAATGCTCGCTCCAGGTTTGCGCCAACGTCTCCAACTCCACATCGGTCGGGGCTCGGCCGACGGTGTCGAAGTGCTGCTGGATGACCACGAGCTCTTCGGGATCGAGAGCGAGTTTGCGACTGGCACCGAGGGCCACCAGTTCGTCGGCGGTGAGCCCGGAGATCGTGATCGCTTCGGCGGTGCCGGAGGCAACGGACTCGGCGTGAAAGGTGGGCTCGACGGTTCCCGCCGACCACCGTTCGATGACCGGGTTGGCCACGAGTCGCTGCACCAGCGTGTCGCGTTGCTCATTGGAGACGGCATCGCCGAACTCCACCCGTCGCGCCGTGGCGGCACCGGAAATCTCGACTCCGAGGCGTGCTGCGGCCTGACTGACGGTGGCCGCGACGTTGTCGGTGACGCCGGCGAGGAACGTGACCTCCACTCCGGGTTGGGTCGGCTCCAGCCAGGAACAGCGTTGCAGCAGCGGGTCGACGAGGAAGCCCTGCAGCGTGGTGAGCTGGTCGGTCGACAGGTCGGCTTCGACGAAGATCACGTCGGCGACCGCCACGTCGGTGGGCTGATCAAGGGGTAGGCCGAGTTGCGCGGCACCTTGCGCGATGGCTGCGGCGCGCGGATCTGGTTCGATGGATCGGATCGTCAGACGGTGACGGGGGGTCACTGCGTCGAACCTAGGAGCCCAGACGGGCAACGCACGGCCATCTGTACGAAATGTTCAGCAATCTGGTCGCCGCGAGTACGTTCGGCGCGATGGAACAAGGGATTGGCGGTGCGCGAGCGGGAGTTGTCTCCGATGCGCCGACCGCAGCGATCATGGTGAGTGTGCAAGTACCCAACTATACGCAGCTGGCTGATCGGGCTTCAGGGGGGCTGGCATCACAGAGCCTCAGCAACCATCGGGCGGGGTCGTGAGCACAACCGCGACCGAGGGTGAGTGGCAGCGCACCCGGGTGGTGTTGGTTCGCCACGGTGAATCCAACGCCACGGTGTCGCGCACCATCGGCGGCCCGCGCACCTGCACGGGCCTGAGCGACCTGGGCCGACTCCAGGCCGCTCGGCTGGCAGACAGGCTCGCCGCCACCGGCGAGGTTGCTGCCGATGTGCTCTACAGCAGCGGCTACCCGCGGGCCATCGAAACCGGTGAGATCATCGCTCCGGCGCTGGGCGTCGACCTGACGTTCGAAACCGGCTTCGGCGAACACGACCCGGGGCCAGAGTGCGATGGCTTGTCCTTCATCGACTTCGTCGACCGCTACGGAGCGCCCGACTGGGAACACGATCCATACGGGGTGACGTTCCCCGGTGGCGAATCGATCGCAGAGTTCGATGTGCGGGTGGGATCGACGTTGTCGAAGGCCGTGCACCGCCACCGTGGTGCAACCATCGTCGTCGTCTGCCACGGCGGCGTGATCGACCGGATCTTCAGGGCGCTGCTGCGTCAACCGTCCACCGGAATGTTCGAGTTGAACACGGGCAACACGTCGCTCACCGAGTTCGTACATGTTGCGCCGGGCAAGTGGCAGTTGGTGCGGTACAACGATCTTGCACACCTGTCTGGCCTGCCCGCCGCGACCGTAAGAAGCTGACCGACGTGCACTGGATCGTCGTTGGTGGTGGATCAGCCGGGTGCGCGGTCGCGTCGCGGCTCGTCGCTCATCCCGACGACGACGTGGTCCTTCTCGAAGCCGGTCCCGCCAACCAGCCAGCACACGCGACCGATACCGGTCCGCGCCCCGACGACGCGACGTTCAACCGACCAGGCGTGATGGTCTCGCGTCGCGCCGGTGACGCTGTGGCCCCGTACTCGCAAGGGCGCGGTCTGGGGGGTTCGTCGCTGATCAATGGCGGCGTGGTCACCACGAAAATACCGACCCACCTGGAGGCGATCGTGCCGCGCGAGCGGCCGTGGGCCCGCGGCCCGGTCGGCGACGCACTGCTGACCTCCGACGACGGGGCACGCGAAGTCGAACTGGTTCGTCGCAACGGGAAGCGCGTCACCGCGGCCGACATGTTCCTCGGCTCGCTCGCCGCCGCACCCAACCTAGAAATCCGCACCAGCACGACGGTGCAACGTCTCGTCATCGATGGTCGCCGGGTGGTGGGGGTGGAGACCGCAGGCGGCGACGAGGTGACGGGCGACGCGGTGGTTCTGTGCGGGGGAGCGATCGAGACGCCGGGGCTGCTGCTGCGAAGCGGCGTCGACACACCTGGCGTCGGCGTCGGTGTGCAGGACCACCCGTCGGTACGGCTGGCGTTCGATCTGGACCCTGACCGGTTCGATCCGACCGTTTCGGCGATTTCGGCCACGGTCGAACGCGGCACACACCAGATCTTGGCGCTCGACCATGTGCGTGCCGATCTCCCGCTGGGCGTGCTGATGACGGGTTTGCTGCGCGTGGCGAGCCGCGGTGCCGTCACGCTGCCGGATCCGGACGGGTCGCCCGTGGTGCAGTTCAACATGCTGACTGACAGCGAGGATGCAACCGGTTTGGTCGGTGCGGCACTGGATCTCGTCGACATCGCCCGGCGTCGTACGTTTCGCGATGCGGTGGGGCGGATGTACATCGACGATCACGGCACCGAGTTGTCGACGCTCACCTCGGCCGACGACGTCGCGCGGTGGGCGCTCGCGGCCGAGCTCGGCGGCTACCACCATGTGTCGGCGTCGTGCCGCCGGGGTGTGGTCACCGACGCCGACGGTTGGGTTCGCGGGTACGACCGCCTGGCGATCGGCGACGCGTCGTTGTTCGACGGTGTTCCGGCTAGTGATCCGTATATCGCCGTAGTCGCACAGGCGCTTCGGCTTCCGACTCAGGCGTTCCTGACTCGGTTTCGGTGATCGGGTTGGCAGGCGACTCGAGTTCGGCCCGGTGGGTACGAATCGAACGCCGAACCGCGAGCGTCCAGCCCACCGCCACGGCCAACGCGAAGATGAACCACTGAACGGCGTACGACAGGTGGCTGCCTTCGTCGAGTTCCGGTGCGATCACCGGTTCGGGCTGCGGAGCCGACTCGGCGGGCACCGACTTGTACACGTCGAGGTACATGGGCACGACATCGGCGTCGATCTGCTCCGACAAACGATCGATGTCGACCCGTTGGGCCAACTCGAGTACACCGTCTGCCGGATCGCCGAGCTGGCCGAACGTGCGCGTCTGACTCAATCGCAGCCGGCCGGTCAGCGCGACCGTTCCAGTTGGTGGGGCGGGCGGGTCGATGTCGAGCGGCAGGAAGCCCCGGTTCACGAGCAACACCCGACCGTCATCGAGACGCATCGGTGTGACCGTGTTCTCCCCGGCTCTGCCGTACTGCGAGCGATTGACGATCTGGATGGATCCATCGGCGGCAAAGGTGCCGTTGACCGTCACGGGTCGCCACTCGAGATCATCGACGTCGGCGCTCGGTACGAGGAGTTCGTCCAGCGGCACCGGAGGCTCGTCGTACCGCTGTTCCACGCGGGCGTTGAACGTCTGCTTCTGATCGAGTCGGTCGAGCTGCCAGAACCCCAAGTAGACCATCGTGACGATGCCGGCGAGCACCAGCAGGTGAAAGCCGATCCACTTCGGTCGCAACAGGAAGCCATACATGTCGGCCATGACGGTATCGGCGACGGTATGGGCCGCGGTTCGGCCGCGCTGGCCAGCGGGCCCATCCGCTCGTGTCCGTAGGGTAGGGAGTATGGAGCTTCCTGACTTCCATATTCCGCACGTCGAGAAGATCGAGTGGATGATCGAGACACACGGGTGGGCACTCGAGCCCGTCGCGCCGAACGCCGACGTGGCACCGCCGATTCCGTCATACGCGTACACCATCGGGTTGCCGGCGCTCACGGGCTTCGCGGAAGTCGCATTGTTCGGCCTGACCCCCTCGGCCGCCAACGGACTGATCGGATTGGTCGTCGACGCGCTCCAGGGCGGCACCGACATCCCGGTCGGGGTGGAACTCGTGGGGCTGTTCGACAACGAGTTGCGGTGCTACTTCGCACCAATCGAGCCGCAGGTGGCGTCGTCGTGGTTCGGTACCGCGCAGGCGTGGTACCGCGGTTCGCCGTTCGACGTGGTGCAGTTGCTGTTCCCCGACCGCAACGGTTTCATGCCGTACGAACCGGGGTTCGACCAGCGAATGCGGATCGCGCAACCGGTGATCGGGGTCGTCACATGACGCCATTGAACGAAGCTCGGTGATCGACGTTCGTTCCCCCGCTGCGTGCGCGAAGCCGCGCCCGTCTGAGAAGACCTGACGGCACCAGCCGGTGATCTGGCCGACTCCGCCGATCCGAGTCATCAACCGACGTGAGTGCATTCGCGAAGTTGCGGTAGCGTGTGGTTCGCATCAAGAGCGGCTCGGCATACCGGGCCCGGCAACCTGGGCAACGTCCCCAAGGTGCCTCCCACGCTTCGGCGTGGAATGTGGCCGGAGTTCCCGGCAAACCGGCGTCAGCCGTTCGCGATGCGCCAGAAGTGCATGAAACTGTCGAGCGAGAGGAACCAACGTGGTGAACGAACCCCTGCCAGCCACCGGCGCGTGGCGTGCAGGTGACCCGATCGGGCAGCGGCAGTTCTTCACGGTCGCCACCGAGAATCCGTTTGCGCTCGACACGGGTCAGGTGCTGCGCAACGTCACGCTTGCGTACGAAACTTGGGGTTCGCTCAACGCCGACGCTTCCAACGCGGTGCTGATCTGCCACGCGTGGACCGGCGATTCGCACGCGTCCGGTCGAGCGGGCGACGGTCATCCGGCACCGGGTTGGTGGAGCGACCTCATCGGCCCCGGCCTCGCCATCGACACCAACCGCTGGTTCGTGGTGTGCTCCAACGTGTTGGGCGGGTGTCAGGGTTCGACCGGACCGGCATCACCGCACCCAGACGACGGTCGGCCGTACGGGTCGAGGTTCCCGGTGGTCACGATCCGCGACATGGTTCGAGCCCAGAGTCGCCTCGCCACCCATGTGGGCGTGGCCGCGTGGGCCTCCGTCATCGGTGGCTCGATGGGCGGCATGCAGGTGCTGGAATGGGCCACCACCTATCCCGAGCGCGTGCGCTCGATCGTGCCCATCGCGTCGTGCATGCAAGCGACCGCGCAGCAGATCGCGTGGGGCGTGATCGGGCGGCAATCGATCCGACTCGACCCGAAATGGAACGGCGGCGACTACTACGACGCCGACCCCGGCGAGGGTCCGTCGGAGGGGCTCGCGGTCGCACGGCAGATCGCACAGGTGACGTTTCGAAGCGACAACGTGTTCACCGCCCGGTTTGGCCGGAATGCCATCGGGCGCGGCAACGCGCTCGACACGTTCGGCCTGTGGCAGGAGTTCGAAGTGGAGCGGTACCTGAACTATCACGGCGAGAAGTTGGTTCGACGGTTCGACGCGAACACGTATCTGCTCATGGGAAAGGCAATGGATCTGCACGATGTGGCCAGGTCACGTGGCACGTTGGAGACGGCGATGCGGCGAGCATCGATGCCGAGCCTCACGATCGGCGTGAACAGCGATGTGCTGTACCCGTTGTACCAGCAGCGCGAGACAGCCGAGCTGCTGGAACTCGGTGGGGGAGCAGCTGAGTTCGTCGAGATCGACTCGCCGCACGGCCACGACGCGTTCCTCATCAACTTCGACCAAGTGGGTGCCCCGATCGCCCGCTTCCTCGATCGGGTGGGTGCCTGAGGGCCTATGCCTGAAGGGCTCGAAGCCGAGATCTATCGGCGCTCCGCAGTTGCCTGTGTCGGCCGCACCATCGAAGCCGTGCAGGTCGACGACATGCAGCCTGAGGCCATCGAAATTCGGGCGTCGTTGCCTGGCTCCACGGTCACCTCGGTCGGGCGCCACGGGAAGCTGGTGCTGGTGGAACTGCACACCGAAGGGATAGTGCCAGGCACTATCCCTTCGGTCGTCCATCGCAACGGCGGCGACCTCACCTTGGGTCTGCACTTCGGCATGACCGGCCGTCTGATCATCGACGGAGCCGCTGCGATCGACCGGCTGGAGTACGGCTCGAACCGTGACGACCCGGCATGGAATCGGCTGATCATCACGTTTGTTGGGGGCCAGGTGTTGCGCGTCAACGACCCGCGGCGGTGGGCCCGGTTCACCATGGAGCCCGACGACGAGCGCCTCGGTCCCGATGTGCTGTCGCTCACCCGGGCAGACCTCGCTGTCGGAACTGCGAAACGGCAACGTGCCCTCAAGGCGGTGCTGCTCGATCAGACGGTGATCGCTGGTTTCGGCAACCTGTGCGTGGACGAAGTGCTGTGGCACGCGTCGCTCGATCCGCGCCGACCGGCCGGGGGCCTGTCGAGTCGCGAACTCGGCCGACTCTGGCGCACCACGATCGCCGAACTTCCCGCAATGCTCGGCCGCGGCGGTAGCCACACGGGCACGATCAACCCGGCGCTACGCGCTTCGGGCGGGCCGTGCCCTCGCCGCAGTTGCTGCGGCCACCTGCAACGTGGCGAAGTGGGCGGCCGAACCACCATCTGGTGCCCGAGCCACCAACGCTGACAGGTCACCAGTGTCGCGTTCTTGCGCGCCATGACGCGCAGAAGCGCGACGCTTTGGTGGGGGGCTGTGCCAGACTGAGCCGGGATATGAGCGGATTGGTGCACAGCTGAGCGTGAGCAGTCAGAACTTGATCGTCGGCACCGTCTTGATGGCCGGCACCGCCGCCGGTACCGCCGGCACCACGACGGGCACCATCACTCTCGCAGCAACCGACGATACGAGGGCCGTGTTGGCGATCGTGGCGCTGCTCGTGGTCATCGCGATCGGTTTGGCGATGCTCGCAGTGTGGCTGTTCCGGGTCACCCGCCCTGATCGGGAGCTGCTCGCACCACTCGAAATCATGGGAGCACGCGCTTGGCGCCGCGGCGACCCGGTGTGGCAGCGCCGCCGGCTCGATGAAGTGCGCCCCGCCGACGCTGCTCCAGCCAGTCGGGCCATCGCCCCGCCCGACCTCGATGACTCCTACGACGCAGGTCCGAGCGCGCCCGGTTTCGACGACTTCAACGAGGCACCAGCGGACGCCACCCCAGATGTGCCGATCGGCGCGGTCGATGCCGAACATCTGATGTCGGCTGCCGAGGCCGACGACTCGGCGGCCAACGCCGACGCCAGCCCGGATGACGCCAGCCCGGATGACGCCGGCCCGGATGATGTCGACTCCGCTCACGAGCCCGATGCAGATCCCGCAGATGTCGACGGCGTCGATGCGGAAGCAATCACAGTTGCGGTGTCGGACGACGTCGACGTGCGTGATCTCGTCGGGGCCGACGACGACACCGCCGTCGATGGCGTGCCCTCCGGCATCGAGCCGGCGATCAGTGACGACGTGTCACCGACGCCGCCGACCGGCTTCACGCGTTCGCCGTTCACCGCTTCTGGGCCCAGCGCCGATCCCGACGCGTCGCTCGCCGATCTGGTGGCTGCGGCCGACGAACCCGCCGGCGACGATCACGGTTCTGGCGATGGTTCTGACGAACCGGTCGGCGATCCTGATGAACCTGTCGGTAGCGCCGACTAGACCCATTAGGGTCGCTGCCATGACAACGCTCGACACCGACGCGATGATTCAACGCTTCCGTGAGCGCGCCGTCGCGGTGAAACAGCGCCCGCTACCCCCCGTCGCAGGCGAGGAACGGCAACAGTTCATCGCCCAGGCGAAGCTCGATTATCAAGACTTTGCGATCCTCGCCGACGCAGCAGCGTCGATCGAAGACGGTGTCTTGACCCTGCGGGTCGACCTACGACCGCCCGATCAACGTACGTAACACGTTGTCCGCTTCGGGCGGTTCGTTGCTATTCTTTGTTGCCCACGCGGATGTGGCTCAGCTGGTAGAGCATCACCTTGCCAAGGTGAGGGTCGCGAGTTCGAATCTCGTCATCCGCTCGATAGGAAACCCTGCCGTTGGCAGGGTTTCCTGCGTTTTCGGCCCGCTGTTGTGCGTGGTGTCGTGCCCATGGCTCGCCCATGGTTTACCCATGGGATTCTGACGGTTTCCGTAGGTTTCGGGGATGACTGGATCATTGCGACAACGAGGGCCCGACGCGTGGATTTACGTGGGGTGGATTCGAAGTTCGGCTGGAGCGAGCCGCTGCTTTGGCGAAATTGTACGGTTCGACTTCTTGGGGCCGAGGCGCGCAACTTGGTCGAAGTTGTACGGTACGATTATTTGAGGCTCAACGTACAACTTGGAGAGACCATGGCAGGCGGCTACGCGGACGCTGCGCACTGGGTCTACGGCCAAGCTCTCGATCCAGGTGTCTGGACGACCGGAGAACTGCTCACCATCACGGAAGTTCGTGAAGTGCACGCCATGGCGCTGACACCTGTCTGGGGTGTTGCGCCACATCCCAACGCCACCGACCGAGAACGGCCAGGCAGCTTCCGCGAGCACGACATCCAACCGTTTCCCGGCGGTATGACACCACCGCCGTGGCCCGACGTACCCAACGCGGTACGAGATTGGGTCGACGCGTTGAACGACGCCGCCCAGGCCGGCCGGCCGATCGAGACGCTCGCACGAGCACACAACCACTTTGAACGCGTCCACCCGTTCCTCGATGGGAACGGGCGCACTGGCCGCCTACTCCTGAACCTGGTTCTTGATCGCCTCGGGTACGCCCCGGCGATCATCTACAAACGAGACCGCACCAAATATCTCAGGGCGCTCCGGTCCGCTGACGCCGGTGATCCTGGGCCGTTGGGTGAGATGCTGGCCCGAGCCGTGATGGACAACCTGTACCGATTCATTGTTCCGGCGGTCGCTGGACCGAACCGGCTCGTACCGCTCGCCGCTCTCGCTGGGAGTGACGTCAATGAAGGAGCGTTGCGGATTGCAGCGAATCGGGGTCGCCTCCGCGCCCAGAAGGGGCAGGACGGACAGTGGCGCAGCACCCGCGCGTGGGCCGACGATTATCTCGCAACCCGCCACCGTCGTGGATGACCGAGAATCGATCCATCACGTCCGCCAGGAGGCTCTTCCAAGACAGCACCTTCAATTGGCGCATTCCTGTGCACATGGCATCGGCCGGATCGCACACACCTCCATGAGTGTGGTCACCCAAGAGTTGGGGTGGTTCGGTGGTGGTGCCGTTGAGAAGCAGAGGTCGATTTTCGCAATGCTGCCGAGAACGGGGTTTTCCTCTCACTACGCGGCTGTGAACCGCTTGCACAGCTTCAGAACGTGATGACGAAAGCGAGCCTTGGAGGTGGTTGAGTTGTGGTGGCTACCCTCGGAGGCTCACAGGCGAACCGTCAGCGCTAGCTGACGTGGGCTTGTGTGTCGGCACTCGCCCGTTCTCGAGTGGCCGCTCGGTCATGCTGGCTTGATGTTCTGGTTCCCTCGGAACACGTTCATGGGGTCCCACTCGCCCTTGATGCCGGCGAGCCGGGAATACTTCGTCTCTCCGTAGGCGGCCCGGACGCGATCTTCGCCCTCGTCGCCGATGAAGTTGAGGTACACGCCGCCGGTTGCGTAGTGGGCGATGTCGCGTCGGAACGACTTCGCCCATTCGATGTTCGCGGCGTCGGCAGCTGCGTCCTCCCACACGGCGAAGGGATGCGTGATCCATGTGGTCCCGCGCTTCGTCATCGGTGTCGCGTCTTCGTCGACGCGGGCGACGGCACCGCCCCACGGGAGTAGAAGCTGCTGCGACAACGGCGACTGCTTGGAGAAGCCGTACTTCACGAAGACGTCGAGCGCTTCGTCCGGGAAGCTGTCGTGGTAGTCGGCCGACCAGTAGTTCCGCATGCCGGGCGGGTCGTCGATCATGCACTGGAAGTCGGCGTACGGCATCGGGCCAACGAGGTCGACCTCGGGCGCGAGGTCCTTGAATGGTTGCATCGCCTCGGCACCCTCGTCGACGTCACCAGCCCAGAGGCCGGCGATGCCGAGCACTGTCGTGCCCTGGAGGTGGGCAGGTACGAACTCCTCGGGTGGAGCCGTCAGGAAGACGAGGGCAGTGCCCAACTCGTCGGGGGCGTTGGCGGCGAGATCGCGGAACTGGCGCGCCACATCCGCTGCGGCATCGCCGGGCCACAGCATCAGGCCGGCGGTCACCAGAGGGCCCAGTTCGTGCAGCTCGAACACGAACGAGGTGGCCACTCCGAAGTTGCCGCCCCCACCGTGCAGCGCCCAGAAGAGATCCGGATTCTCGTCCGAACTCGCTCTGACCTCGCGGCCGTCGGCGGTGACGAGATCGACCGAGACGAGGTTGTCGCAGCTGAGGCCCCAAGCTCGCTCGGTCCATCCTGAGCCGCCGCCGAGGGTCAGGCCGGCGACACCGGTTGTCGATACACGTCCGCCCGTCGTGGCGAGGCCGTGCTCCTGCGTGGCCCGGTCGAACTCGCCCCAAGTGACGCCGGCGCCCACGCGCACCTGACGCTTGTCTGCATCGACTTGGATGTCCTTCATCGGACGCACGTCGATGACGAGGCCACCGTCGTTCAGGCAAACACCAGCGACGGAATGCCCACCGGCGCGCACCGCGACGTCGTGACCCTGGCTCGTGGCGAGCTGCAACGCGTCGCGCACATCAGCTGGGGTGGCGCACGGCGCGATGACCGCCGGCCGTTTGTCGATCATCGAGTTGAAGACGGTTCGCACCTCGTCATAGCGCTCATCGTCGGGCTTGATCAGATCCATCCCGGGCCCCGTCCTTTCGACGCTTGCCGACCAACTGAAGCTAAGCAAGTGTTAGCTCGCTGCAACGCGCGTTGCAAGGGGTAGGCCGCGGAATCCTGTGGGCAGCGATCAGCCCATCGGCGAATTGTGCTTCTATCATTCGGGCCGGCCAACACGGATCAGATACTGGGTAGCGCCCGATCGTGTGATTGTGCTCTTGACGGTGTTCGCCAGGACGCGACCGAATGAGCACCGCGAGGTGGACAGGGCAAAGAGAGCATTGCAGCGATGTTTGACAGAGCATGGACTGACAGCAGATCGATGAGTGAGCGAACGAACTGGAAATCGGTGCCTCGACCTGACGCTGGTCGGGTTCGTGACGTCGTGGAGGATGAGGCACGTATCACGGAGTTCCGGGAACTGGTGCATCAGCTCCGCGTCGATTTCGGCTCGACTCAGTTCGAGTTGGCCCGACGGATGGGTACGACTCAGTCTGCGATCGCACGGACCAGGGGGTCGCGAGGCGAGACACACGGAGTTCTCGAGAGTCACTGTGGTGGTGGCGTCGCTCTGAAAGACTGCCTGCGGAGGAGCCGATGGGAACGAACGCGCTCGGGACCGAAGGAAGCAGAGTTGAGGCCGACGCTTCGCCGTCGAAGTCGTTGTTGACGCATCCAGTTGTCGTGGGTGCCTTCGGGGCGACTCTCGTCACAGAGTGGCTGCTCCCGTTGCAATATCGGCCGGTGCTGTTCCGTCAGGACCTCGAGATTCTTGCCTTTGCGTGTTCGGTCCTGTCTGGTGGGATCGCTTTTGGCTCCTACAGAAGGGCTTGCGAATCGGGTGTGTTCAATGTGCGTTGGTTGTTGGAGGGGATCTTCGCTGCGTTGGCGACTTTCGTGCTCGGTGCGATATGGATGCGGTTCGTGCCGCACAACGGCGTGACCGGGATCGGCGCGCCGCGGGCGTGGGTCATTGTGATGGTCGCTGTGTGGGGTGGGCTTTGCGCTGCGGCGGGCGCCGGTCTGGGTTCCCGGCGAGCGTGGCCGTCGTTGCTGCGCGTGCCTCTCGCCGCTGGCGTGGTACTGGCGGCGGTGGTGCTGATGGCTGTGACATCGGCGGCATTGAACAACAACCCTGGTGGCGTTGCGCAGGCTCGATGTGTGGGACGTGCGTCGGTGGATTACTGCTACTACTCGGGGTATGAGCCGTTCGTGTCAGAGTGGCAGCTCCCGATCGAGGCGGTGCTGGCGGAGATACCCGATGAGTTGTTGGCGGGCCTTGCGCTCACCGTGCGGCAGGGCAGCGGGCGGCATGTCGACTTGGATGCGTTGGCAACGCCGGGACTTCAGTGGGGTCCCGCATCGACGGCTCGACTCACGTTGGCGCTGGACACAGCGAACTCGATCGTCGGAATCAACGATGACTACAAGCAGGGCGAACGGAATGGCGCGCAGGTTCCGGGTCGACCGGGTCCCGGTTGTGAACCTGGTGGAGATTCGGGTCGAATGGTGGTGTCGTGGTGGCTAGCGGGTCAGCTTGATGATGCGACGCGGCGCCAGGTTATAGAAATGAACGAGCGGGATCCGGCGCAGGATGCGATCAGCGGAAACGGGTATGCGGCGGTTGTGGGTGGTGGCCCTACACCGCTTGCCGCTCAACTGCTCGAGCGAGATGACAGCGAAGTTGGTTCAATGATTCGCGCCCATTGGGCAGAACTCACCGCCCCCGACGTCGGGGTGGGGCCGGTTATCGAACTGTTTGGGCTTGAGACGGTGGACGGTGTGGGGTGGTCGGGTGAGGCGGACGACCCGCAGGAGCTCCCGAGCGGTTGCCCACCCGCACCTCGGAGGTAGCAGGGGCGGCGTCTGACGATGTGTCCTCGAGGTTGTAGCGGTCAGCGGACACCGTGTCGAAGGCGAGAGAGGCTCGGCCGAAGCCGGGACGGCTACCGCCACCGCGGCCTCCGACGCCGACGTATATTCCGCGATGGCAACCGCGCCCGATCGGCGATTCCGGCGTCGTGGCTGATCAGACGATCGTCACACAGCGCCAATATCAACTCGGTTCGAGTACTTCGTACGCGACGGCGAGCAGTTCGGTGACGGGTGTGCCGCCGAACTCGGCGTCGAGCGGCTCGAGCCGAGCGAGCACCCGGTGAGCGGGCACCGGTGGAACGGCGATCGACAGCGGCTGCCGGCCGCGCGGTGAGGGGTGAACTCATTGCGCTGGGTCGTGAGCGTGCTCCTCAGATTGCCGCCCAAGACATCGAGTCGGGCCATGTACGTGGTGCGCGTGACGCAGCCTGCTCAGCCGTCGGTCGTGACGCGTCGAATGGCCGTGATCGGAATCGGCACAGGTGCGGCGTCGTTCGTGACGGCGGAGGCAGCAACGGCTTTCGCTGACACGGACGTGATCGTGGTGTTCGACAAGTGCGCGGAGAAGGCCGACTCGTCGAGGTTCGGCGGGAGATCTTGAAGCGATTCGCTCAGCGATGGTAGACCTGTATACGAACTGGACGGACCAGACGGATTTCCCGGACGGTTTTGCGGACTGTGGAGTACTGCGCAGCAGTAGACAAACTGTACGGACGGTGACCACAACCTTGCCAAGGTGAGGGTCGCGAGTTCGAGTCTCGTCATCCGCTCAGCATGAAACCCCTGGTCAGGCCTCCTGACCAGGGG
>DATKCX010000273.1:0-6054 GCA_035512975.1 Ilumatobacter sp. | reverse complement strand
CTAGAACGCTGCGTCGAACGTCTGCCACATCGTGGGGAAGAGCCACAGGCCCAAGCCGACCGCAACCAGGCCGACCGATCCGCCCGGGAACCGCCCCGCGATCGTGGCCGCGAACGCTGCCAAGCCGAAGCAGACCACCGCGATGAGATAGAAGACCGCTGTGATCTCGTCGGTCGGACCGAACAACGCAAGGATGGAAAACATCTTGCACCTCCCAGGCAGGGGTGTCTGCCGATGCAAACCACCGTAACACGGTCGGCGCCGGCCAGCAACGAACGCCAAATAGGAATCAACGAGAGGCTCGCCGAGCGCGAAACGGACCTCCCACCCGTCGATCGATCATGGCGGTACTCGCGTGCCGTATCTTCAGCTCGACGCGGGCGAAGGGGGGCAGGTTGCGGTGGTGTCGTACGACGGTTGCAATCGTGGGGAAGGCACGTTTCACCTCGATGGCAATCTGGTAGCCGAGTCGATGATCATGAGCACTTTGGGGGGCTGCGGCGGCGAGACACGCACGAATCCTCCCTTGCCACCCCGTCAATCGGTTGAGCCGGACGAACGCCAGTCCCGTCGATCTGGCGCGATGTCCGGTCCGTATGCTTGCCAACGGTGGCGCTGCGGATCAGACTGGGTGCAGGGCTCCGTTCTGGTGGCCGAGAAGGAGGGGCAGGGTATGGCGAAGTTCCTGATTCGAGCGAACTACGTGGGTGATGGCGTGCAGGGTTTGATGACCGAGGGCGGTTCCAAGCGGCGTGACGCGGCCCGGGCCGCCGTCGAATCCGTCGGAGGTGCTCTCGAGTGCATGTACTACGCGTTTGGCGACACGGATGTGTACGGCATCTGTGACATGCCCGACGACGCGAGCGCCACGGCATTGTCTCTGATGATCAACTCCAGCGGTGCTGTAAGCATCAATCTGACTCCGCTGATGACACCCGAGGATGTGGACGCCGCGGCCGCAAAGACGCCGACGTATCGCGCTCCCGGAACCTGACATCGCTCTCGGTGACAGCCGAAGCGCCGGGTCAGAAGTAGATGATTTGTTCCGCGTTGGCTTCGGCGACGTCGAGGTCGGCGGTGTAGGCACCGGTCGACAGATATTTCCAACCGCCGTCGCACACGATGAACACGATCGTGGCGGGTGGGCCGTACGGATCGAGGTCGCTGGCCACCTTCGCTGCACCCGCAAGTGCCGCACCAGACGACAGACCGGCGAAGATGCCGCACTCGTTCACCAGTCGGCGCGTCCACTCGATGGACTCGCGCGGTCGGACCACCCGTTTGCGGTCGAGCAGGTCGCGTCCACCCCACATGTCGAACACGGGCGGGATGTAACCCTCGTCCATGTTGCGCAGCCCTTCCACTCGCTCACCGAGGGGCGGCTCGACGGCGATGATCTTGATGCTCGGGTTCTGCTCTTTGAGATACGTTCCGGTGCCCATCAGGGTGCCGCTGGTGCCCAGCCCGGCAACGAAATGGGTGATGTCGGGAACGTCGCGCCAGATCTCGGGCCCGGTACCTTCGTAGTGGGCGCGCGGGTTGGCGTCGTTGCCGTACTGGTAGATGAAGCACCATTCGGGATGCTCGGCGGCCATGGCCTGGGCGCGCTTCACGGCACCGTTCGAACCCTCTGGGCCGGGTGTGAGGATGATCTCCGCACCCATGATCTCCAGCATTTGACGCCGTTCGATCGACACGCTCTCGGGCATCAAGATCTTGATCGGGTATCCCTTGAGACGAGCGATCGCCGCAAGCGCGATTCCGGTGTTGCCCGACGAAGGTTCCAGGATGGTTTGACCCGGCGACAACGTGCCATCGGCTTCGGCTGCTTCGATCATCGCCTTCGCGATGCGGTCTTTCACCGAGCCGAATGGGTTCTGCATCTCCAGCTTGGCGAGAATCCGGACGTTGGGGTTGGGCGACAGGTTCGACACGTCGACGATCGGTGTGTTGCCGATGAGATCGAGTGCGTTCGCGTGAACCGCGCTCAACGTTGACGTCCTGGTGTCGGTCATGGCTGGTGCAGCTCCTTGGTGTCCGCCATCATTCCGTATTCTGGAGAATCCCGATGGGGTAAGTCAACATTCTATCGGCTCGTTCGGCCACACCGTTGCGAAGCGGCTAATCGATGATCGACAAACTCGTCTCGCTGATGACTCCGTCGACGATGCGGTAGGCACGCAGCTCGGGGGCATCTCGCTTCAGCGACACGATCAGGTAGTGCCACCCTGGGTCGGGTGCCTGCGCAACATCGGTGGGGCTGGGGTACGGCTCGGAGTGCGTGTGGCTGTGCACCACCCCGTTGATCTCCCAGTCGTGGTCGTCGGCGGCGCGTTCGGCCTTCAGATGGTCTGTCGGGTCGATCGTGTAGACCTTGGCAGAGCCTGCGATGTTGGTACACGGGTAGAACGCCTCGGCCACGGCCACATTCGTTGGCCCGGCAATCAGCCCGCACATCTCCAGCGGATACTCGCGGAACGCAAGGTCGCAGATGCCGTCGAACACGGCTCGCGTGATCTGAAAGGCCTCGTCCGAGGCCGATTTCGAACCGGTCATGGCGGCAACGCTAGCCCTCGTTACCCTGGCCACATGCCTGGCGATCCGACCGAGTTCGCCATTCGGTCGTTCGAGGAGGGCGACCGAGCAGCGGTGATCACGCTGTGGGAAATCTGTGATCTCGTGCGCCCGTTGAACAATCCAGACCACGACATCGATCGCAAGGTCAGTCACAGCGTCGACCTGCTGTTCGTCGGGTGTCGAGGCGAATCCATCGTTGCCACGGTGATGGCCGGCTACGACGGCCACCGCGGCTGGATCAACTATCTCGGCGTCAGCCCGAGCGAGCGTGGCACGGGGGTCGGCGCGGCGATGATGCTGCACGCCCAGTCGGCGCTGCGTGCGGTGGGGTGTCCGAAGATCAACCTCCAGGTTCCCTCGTCGAACCCCGACGCCATCGAGTTCTATCGAACGATGGGCTACGCAGTCGACGACGTGATCTTGATGAGTGTGCGCCTCGTCGACGACACGCAGGAACTCGCTCGACCGGCCCTACCCTGAGCCACCGCTATGGCGAAGCCGAAGATCCCAAAGGGCGCGAAGCCCGGCACGAAGCTCATCGCGAGCAATCGCATCGCGCGCCGCAACTACGCCATCGATGACGTCATCGAAGCAGGTGTGGTGCTGCTCGGCAGCGAGGTGAAGAGCATGCGCGAAGCCCAGGTGCAGCTCGGCGATGCGTTCGCTCGTATCCGCAACGGTGAAATGTGGTTGGAGGGGATGCACGTTGCGCCGTATTCGTTCGCGATCGGCTTCGGCGCACACGACCCCGACCGGGCTCGCAAACTGCTCCTCCACCGCGACGAGATCACCCGCTTGAAGTCGCTCATCGATCGCGAGCGGGTCTCGGTCGTGCCACTCAGCTTGTATTTCAAGGACGGACGAGTGAAGGTGGAACTCGGGGTCGGCAAGGGCCGCACGAAAGGCGACAAGCGTCAATCGATCGCGGAACGTGACTCCCAACGCGATGTGGAACGCGAGATGGGTCGCTACCGCAAAGGCAAACCCGCCTAGGAAGTTGGCTAGCCGAGTTTGCCGAGCACCTTGGTGCGCCGCCGGCCGGTGACGATCTGCTTGGCGAGTGCTTTCGACAACTTGCCGCCCCCGATCACTTTCACGAGATCGGTGCGTTGCGTGGCGGTGCGGATCTTGTCGAGAACCACGGCGTCCTTCTCGTGTGGCGATATCACGACCACCGGGCTATCGCAGATGTCGAGACACTTCACCGGCTGCACGGCGGCGACCGCTTTGAGTTCGCGCCGGAGCGGGGCGTACTCACACCGCTGCCGACAGTCTTTGCCGGAGCACAGTGCAACGATCGGCCGTGCACTCATCGCGTCATCAGCCGATCGTGTAGTCCCTGAGGAGCTTGTTCATCTCGATCACGTGGAGTTCCTCGGCACCGATCTGGCCGCGGGCGTACTCCTCGATGTACACCGAGTGCCCTTCGGACAGCCCGAGCAACTCCCGGTAGAGCGCCAGAGCACGCCGCTCGTGAGCGATCGATTCCCGCAGAATGTTTTCGATCGCGTGATCGTGGGACTCGTCGATGGGCTCGATCCCCTGGTCGGGGTGGCCACCCAAACCGGTGAGCAACTCGCCGGCCTGTTGTGCGTGCAGCAGCGACTCGGCGGCCTGCGCCTTCATGAAGGCCACGAGCGGCAAACGGTTCGGCCCGGTGATGACGAGTGAGTAGTGGGTGTATCGCACCACCCCCGACAGCTCGGTTCGCATCACGTTGTTCAGTACAGGGATGACGGTGTCGCTGTCGATGAACTCTTCCACGGCGACGAGTGTATCCACGCTTGGCATCGACGTGTTAAGTGAGCCTTACCCGTTTCCGGTCGAGTCGGCGTTGGACAAACGACGGCAGAATGAGCACATGCTTCGCCTTGGCACGATTCGCACCCCCACCGGAACTCGTTGCGTGCGGGTCGACACTGATTCCGCCGTGGAGGTCGGCTGCGGCGATGTCGGCGAGTTGCTCGCATCGTCCGCGTGGCGGGCACAAGCGGAAGCGGCGTCGGGGCCAACGCATGCGCTCGAGGGTTTGGAGTACGCCACGCTGGTCACGCGTCCCGAGAAGGTGATGTGTGTGGGCTTGAACTATCGCGATCACATCGCCGAGATGGGTAACGAGTTGCCGTCGTTCCCCACGTTGTTCCCGAAGTTCGCGCGGACACTGATCGGCGCACACGACCCGATTTCATTGCCGCCCGAATCGACCAAAGTCGACTGGGAGGCCGAGTTGACCGTCGTGATCGGTGCCGAGGTTCGCAGGGCCACCGCCAGCGAGGCGGCGGGTGCCATCGCTGGCTACACCGTGGCCAACGACATCACCATGCGCGACTATCAGCGCAACACGAGTCAGTTCACCGCGGGCAAGATGTGGGAAGGCACCACTCCGGTCGGGCCGTGGTTGGTGGTGGCCGACGAGTCGTCGCCAGCTCCGGCGCGAGCCATCTCGTGCACGGTCGACGGCGAGACGATGCAATCGTCGAACACCGATCAGTTGTTGTTCGACCCGGTCCATCTCGTGCAGTACATCTCCACCATCATCACGTTGGCACCGGGTGACCTCATCCTCACGGGCACCCCCGGCGGAGTGGGCGCGGGACGCGAGCCGCAGCGCTTCCTCGCCGCTGGCGAGTTGGTGGTGACCACGATCGACGGCATCGGCGAATGCCGCAACCTCTGCGCGTGACGCCCTTCTAGCGCGTGCGCAACATGCCCCACATGTGCGGGCCGTCGAGCGGCACGTCCCACTCGCCGCGCACCTCGAAACCGTGGTGCCGGTAGTACGCCACGTTTGCCACGGTCTCGGTCTCGAGGTAGCACGGCACGCCCATGTCGTCGGCGATGTCGAACGTCGGCCGCATCAGCGACGCGCCGAGCCCTTGCCGCTGCCAGTCGGGATGGGTGGCGAGCATGTTCAGATACCAATGCGGTTCTGGCGGAGTGTGCTCGGCCATCGTCGCCCCGATGGCTGCGAACCGGTCGAGTCGCCACTGCGGGTGCTGGCGTTCGTTCGGCGGCATCTCCACCTCCGGGCGGCCCGGTGGGATCCAACCGGCCATCGCGACCGCATCTTCGGTGCACCACAACGAGTTGGTGCCGAGCCAGCGCGCACCCATCCAGATGACGTCGGCAGGAGACAGCTCGAAGTAGTCGTCGTCGGGATACAACCATCGCATCACCGGGTCGTCGGAAAACGCCTTGGTGGCGGTGACCCCGATGCGGGGCAGATCGACCGATGTGGCATGGCGGACTGTCATCCACCGACTCTAGAGAGTGTGAAGCGGTTGAATTGCACAATAATTTGCGCGGCACACGGATTGTTCATCTGTGGGAAATCCTGGTGGCATGGTGGCTGCATAGGTTCCGAAACATGTTCGATCGCGTCGACCCGTTCATCGGTACCGACGTCACTGACCTGCCTGCGCCCGAGGGCCTCGCGGCCACCTGGTGGTGGCCGAAACCACATGTGGGGAACACTCA
>DATKCX010000272.1:0-5689 GCA_035512975.1 Ilumatobacter sp. | reverse complement strand
TGCCCGGCTCGGCGAACTACAGCGACATCGCCTTGCACGAGCACGCCGACATGACCGCCGCCTACCCGTCCGCCCACGTGCGGATGGCCCACACCGGCTGGGAGATCGACGAACCCATCCATCTCGTGACCGCCTTCGATTTCTTCACCGAACGCACCCGCGTGGTGCTGGCTGCCGACTTCGGTGTCGCCCGATCGGTGATGGGCTTCGACCCCGACGGCCACGTGGTCGAATTCGAGTTGTTCAACGTCGGTGCCGACGACGTGCAGCCCGGCTTCGCCCCGCTCGACATCGACGCACTGCGGCAGCCGGCATCGGTCAGCTGAGAATGCGGCGCGGAGAGAACCTCACACCTCGTTAGCGAACTCTCAGCATTGCGCGGGCGCGGCGTGGCCGAGATAGCGGAAGGTGAGCGAACCGGTACGGAGCATTCAGCGACACGCGTTCGAACGAATCCGCAAGATCGCTGCATGAACAACGCGCCACCCAACAGCCCTCACCAGCGGGATACCGCCGTCGCCCGCGCTGGGCGCACGGTGGTCCTGCGCCGCTCGAACTTCACCCCCTCACGTACATCCCTTTCAGGAGCAAGCCCCATGAGTCCTACACATCTACATCCACATCGCACCAAACCCGCGAGCGCGCGACTGCGGTCGTACTTCTCAGGCCTCATGGCGGCCTGCCTCACGCTCGGTGCCGTCGGCGTGCCGTTCAGCTCACAACCTGCGCTGGCCGCAAACGCGTCGCCCGCCGAGAACTGCACCACCTACTTCCAGAGTGGCGGCGGTGACGGCAGTTGGTCGACCCCAGCGAACTGGTCGACCGGCCAACTACCGAACGATCAAGACATCGCGTGCGTCATCGACGAGACCGCCACCGTCGACGCCGTGGTCGCCGTCAAGCAGCTGCATGGCAACGGCACCGTGGTGCTGAACAGCGGCGCGTTGGCACTCGAGCAGACCTCGAACATCGTCAACCTCGAAGTTCGTGACGGGATCCTCGGCGTCGGCGAGCGCGTGTCGCCGTACTCGTTCATTCAACAAGGCGGCGTCGTCACCGGCGCGGGAATCCTCGATGTCGCCGGTGCCTTCTCCTGGTCCGGCGGTACCCACAGCGACCCTGAAGGCCTGACGTTCGTCGACTCCGACGCCACGACAACGCTGGTTCCGATGGTCGACCTCGCGTGGTCGGGCCGGCAGTTGCACATCGACGGAGTCGCGTCGTTCGTCGGCCCAGGGAACGTCGACTTCGGTGACAGCGTGGCACTCCTGCGCCACGCTGACTTCTCCGGTGGTGACGTGATCGTCACCGGAGACCACGTCACCATCACCGACGGAACCGTCGGTACGAGAGCAGTCCTACCGGCCGGTACCGACATCGGCGGCACGTGGACGGTCGAGCCGGACGCCTCGCTCGCCCTGATCGGTAGCTCGATCATGGGCACGATCAACCTCGACCAGGACGCCGATCTGCGGTTCCTCGCCGGAGCGCCCGGGGCCGAGGGTGCCACGATCGAGGAATCAGGCTCGGTCCGCGGCATTGGTGGAGTCACCATTGACCCCGACGCTGAACTGACGGTCGCCGGGACCTTGTTCGTCAAGTACCTCGAGAGCAACGGCACCACCGCACTCAACGCCTCAGCAGTTGCCGACTACGTCACCAACGACGGCTCTCTCGATATCGGTGCGGGCGCGGTGTTGACCGTCATCGGCATGTCGATCAACGCTGGTGGGGTCACGGTCGCAGACACTGCGACGCTCCAGACCGGCTCGGTGCCGATCCGCCTGCTCGGCGGCGTCATGGCACTCGACGGCGTCATCATGGGTTCGCTGATCCATTCCGATGGTGACCTGGTCGTTGGCGCAGCAGGCGGGGCCGCGATCCGCGGCACCTACAACCAGTCTGGCGGCACGCTCGATGTGACGGTCGGAGCGAACAACAACGTCCCGCTCGTCGTGGAGGACGACGCCACCATCGCCGGCGCGATCAATGTCGACGCAGCCAACCCGCTGCACTCAACGGAGTCGCTGCTCATCGCCGGAAGCGTGTCGGGAACGTTCGCTGCGTTCACCCACTCCGACACGATCTGCCCGGAACTCGCCTACGAACTCGACCGGGTGATCCTCGACTCCGTCTACTGCCCCACGGTGCCGCAGATCGAGGCGTCGGAAGACGACGGGCTCACGTCGTTCACCGTGTCGATCCACGCTGCGATCGACGAACCGTATGCGTTCGACTACCACACCGTCGATGGGTCCGCCATCGACGGGGAGGACTACGTGGCCACCTCAGGCACCGCCGTGATTCCGGCGGGCGAGACGTCGGTTGGTGTCGAGGTGGAGATCCTCGACGATCGCCTCGTCGAGAACGACGAGGACTTCGGTCTCATCGTCACCGGGCCCAACGACACCGCTGTTGCCATCGCGAGCGCCACCATCGTCGACGACGACGACCGCGTCGGTTACGACAACCACTTCCGCATCGACGACATCGGCTCGCTCGGCAGCGGCCTCTATCCCTCGGGCATCAACAGCAAGGGCATCGTCGGCTACGGGTCGGGCAACGCCGACGAGAGCTTCTCGTGGGGCTGGTCGTTCGCCGAACGGCAGCGCTACTTCATCGGCGGCTTCGAGAATGAGCCGGTCTACGACGTCACCGAAAGCGGCCGCATCCTGGCCGGCACGTCGATCCGCGAAGTTGGCGGCGCACGAACGCCACTCGCTCTCCCGGCCGGTGTGACCTCCTTTTCCGCGGCAGCGATCAACGACGCCGGCCAGGTCGCCGGTGTGGGCTACCCGAACCGCGACACCGCAGTGCTCGTGCGCTGGAACTCCGACGGCTCTCCATCGGTGCTCGACGCACCGACCGCAGCGCTGTATCAGGTGGAGGAGATCAACGAGTCGGGTGCCATCGTCGGTTCGGTCTTCTTCGAGGGGGCTACCGCCTACGAGGCGTTCCGTTACGACGGCACCGGCTTCCACGTCCTTGAGAGGCCGGCGGTTGGCGGCAGCGCAGCGGCGAACGGCATCAATGACGCCGGCATCACGGTCGGCACGTCGAATCAGCATGCCGTCATGTGGGATGCCGAGGGCAACGTCACCGATCTCGGTCCGGGTGCTGCCAGCGATATCAACAACGACGACGTCATCGTCGGCATCACGGTCGACCTGTCGCAGGAGTTTCCGCGCAGTGTCGCCGCGATCTACTCCCAGGGGAGTGTGTTCGAACTCGCCGACTACGTGCCCGATGACACCGGCTACTGGTTCGGCGAAGGCGTCGAGATCAACGACGACGGCGTCATCGCCGCCACCGGCACCTACAACGGCTACGACCGTACGCTCGCCCTCACCCCGTTCGACTGCTACGTCTGCGTGACGACTCGCTTCGACGAGCCCGACGTCGATGCTCCCGCCAACTACATCCCGGTGGATGGCGCGACGACCGACGGCAACCCCGTGCGCTTCGAGGTGGAAGTGACGAACGCCGCCAACTCGAGCGTCCCGGTGGAGGTGTGGGTGGTCGACACACTCACCGATGAAGCGCTCCACGACGAAGCGTACGAGTTCTCGCTCGCCGGCGGAGGCGGCCGCCAGAGCATGACCTTCGACCTCGACACCACCGGCATGGCCTGGAGCAACGGCACTCCTGCCGACCCGCGGCGCTACGAGATCATCGTCACCGAAGCAGACCAAAACATCGACATCGTCACCGAGGTGGCCTCGCTGACGGTCGAACCACGGCCAATGGTGCTGGTCCACGGCTTGTGGAGCGACAGCACCACGTGGTCGAACTACCAAGCGTTTGCGCAGAACGCGCACCCGGCGTGGAAGGTGTACTCGGTCGACACGATGGACACCGCCTCGCTGTTCCCGAAATCGATTGCGGAGAACGCGGCCGAAGTCGACGCGTTCATCGATCAACTCCGGAGCTCGCAGAACATCTGGTCGGTCGACTTGGTCGGTCACTCGATGGGCGGGCTCATCAGTCGCCAGTACATCCAAGACTCGATGTCGACGTATCAGATCACGGGCACCACTCGTGGTGACGTACCAACGGTGCGCCGCCTCGTCATGCTCGGCACCCCGAACGGTGGATCACCGTGTGCCCTGATGGCACCGCTGCCCGCAACGGTTGAGCTTCGTCCAGACGTCGTGGCATTCTTCAACAACCGCGTCACCGATCGACGCGGGGTCGACTTCAGCGTGGCCGCCGGCTACCACCTGCCGTTCACCTGCGCCTCGCCGCTGCCCGGCGACGATGTGGTCCCGCTCGTCAGTGCGGGTCTGGGTATGGATGATGTCGTGCAGTTCGACGACATGCCTCACACGTCGATGACCGGTTCACACGAACTGTTCAACCAGTTCGTGCTGCCCCGACTCAGCGGCACATCCATTGGCTTGGCAGCCAGCTCCAGTTCCGGGTTCGGCACCGAGGACGCCGCCGTTGCCGAGTCGGATGGACAGGCACTCTTCGTCGACACGCTGTCGATGGAGCCTGGAACGAACACCGCGGTGGGTGTCACGGTGCCCGTCGAAGCGACGACGGTCGGAGCCACGTTGGCCGCCCACGGTACGGTGCGCGCCGAGTTGGTCGACCCGACCGGCGTGGTGCGTGCCACCATCGCCAACATCTCCGGCGAGTACCCCTCGTTCCGTTCCATGTCGGCTCCGGCCATTCCTGGCCGCTGGATCGTGCGAGTCGTCAACTCCGGCGACGCATACGAAGAGGTGGCCATCGGTGCTTTTGCGGGCGGTGTTCCCGTGGTACTCGAAGCGGCCGCCACGCAAGTGCATTGGTCGGGTCGTGTCCAGCTCACCGCCACCTTGGAGCGGCCAGCTGCTGACCGGCCTGCCGCACTGGTCGGCGAGGTGCGTGACGCCACAGGTGCCGAGCGCCCCGTCGTGCTCACCGACGACGGGCTGAGCGGAGATGGGCTTGCCGGCGATGGTCGCTACGGCGCCACCGTCCGCGACCTTCCCGCTGGTCCGGCGCTGCTGACGCTGAACGTCATCGATCTCGGTTTCATGCGAGCGACGACGGCGGGAGTGGTCGTTGCGATTCCTGACGTGCCGCCACCGAACACAGCTCCGACCGCTGACGCTCTGAGCATCGAAGTCGGGCGCGACACACCGCAGCAAATCACGCTCACCGGCACCGACGCTGAAAACGATGACCTCGTCGTCACCCACGTCAGCTCGCCGGCGCATGGGACGATTTCCGGCATCGCTCCGAACGTGTGGTACACGCCGGCCGCGGGCTATGTGGGTCCTGACAGCTTCACGTTCGTGGTGAGCGATGGGCAGGTGTCGAGTACGCCCGGCACCGTGACCATCGATGTCGGGGCCGCCCCCGTGGAGATTCTCTACGACGGTCCGTTCCCCGCCTCGGGCGGTCAGGGTGAGCAAGTCGCACTGAGAGCACGAGTCGTCGACCCGACCTACGCTGGAGTCGGCGGTGTGTCGGTCACCTTTGCGATGGGCGGCCAGGAATGGGTGGCCACCACCTCGGTCACCGGCTACACCGGGGTGGTCGTCGTGATCGATCTCGACCCGGGAGAGTACGAACTCCATATCACCACCGAGGCGAGTGGCGAGTATCGGGCTGGCGCTGGCATGCAACCCTTCACAGTCACTGCAACCGCCTCCCCAACCGTCAAACTCGGATCGATCCAGAGCACCGAGGCCGGCTA
>DATKCX010000271.1:0-5301 GCA_035512975.1 Ilumatobacter sp. | reverse complement strand
GGATACTCCACTCACCCCTGGCGGCTCGGAACGAACGTGGGGCCGACGAAGGCCATCGTGCAGGGAATGCGATCGCGGCTCGCCGAACTCGCCGAACGACACCAACGCACAGTCAGCATCGTGGGGTGGAGTTTGGGCGGGAGCTATGCCCGGGCACTTGCACGCGAACGACCGGAGTTGGTGCGTCAGGTCATCTCCCTTGGCAGTCCCTACCGAATGGTCGAGGGCGACAAGTCTTCCGTGATGTCGACGTGGAAGAAGCTCTCACACCTCCACGATGCCGACATCGACCTCAACCGGATCGCCGAGCAGAAACGGCCGAAGCTCACGATCCCGGCGACATCGATCTATTCGCGCCGTGACGGCGTTGCCCCGTGGCAGACGTGCATCGACGAGGTGGGACCATTGGCCGAGAACATCGAGGTTCGGAGCAGCCACACGGCGCTCGGTGTCCATCCTGCTGTCGCATTCGCAGTGCTCGATCGCCTCCGTCAACCTGAGGGTGAATGGCGTCCTTTCCGGGCCCCTTTTGCGCTCAGCGTCTGGTACCCGCGACCCGTGTCGTGGCGGCCCATCCCCGGCCGCCCGGCCAAGCTCGTCGACGTCTGAGTTCTTCACCCGATTCGGCGGTCACGATCTTTCCAGTACGGCTCACGCAGGTCACGCTTCAAGATCTTGCCCGTGGCGTTCCGAGGCAGCTCGACGACGAACTCGACCGACGTCGGGCACTTGTAGTGGGCCAGATTCGCTCGAGCGTGGGTGATGAGTTCGGCCTCGGTGACCTTCGCTCCGGCGTTGCGGACAACGATCGCCTTCACGGTTTCGCCCCAGCGGTCGTGGGGCACGCCGATGACAGCCACCTCGGCGACGCCCAGGTGGTCCATCAAGACGTTCTCGACTTCTGCCGGATAGACGTTTTCCGCTCCGGAGACGATCATGTCCTTGACCCGGTCGTGGAGGTACAAGCGGCCGTCGACCAGAAAGCCGGCGTCACCCGAGCGGAACCAGCCGTCAGCGTCGATGGCCTCGGCTGTGGCTTCCGGGTTCCGCCAATATCCGGTCATGACCTGATCGCTACGAATCCAGACCTCTCCCACCTCGGTGTCGGCACAATCGTTACCACTCTCGGAGTCGACGATGCGGAGCTCGACTCCTGTTAGGGGCTGCCCGCACGATCGCAGCAGCTCCGGGCGCGATGGATCGTGGTCCTCGGCGCGTAGCGTTGTCACCGCTCCACTCGTCTCGGTCAACCCATACGCCTGCATGAACTTGCAATCGAACGCTTCGAAGAGTTCAAGCAAAACGCGGCTGCTGATGGGTGAAGCTCCGTAGACCACCGTCTCGAGTGAGGACGGATCAGACACCCCCTCGTTCCGGCGGGCCAGGATCAGCTGGAGGATTGCCGGCACCAGAATGGCATGGGTGACCCGGAACCGTTCGATGTCGCGCAAGATGGCCTCACCGTCCACTTCGCGCTGCAAGACGACGGTGCCGCCGAACGCGAGGACCATCAGATTCCATCCAGTGCCGGCGATGTGGAACAGCGGCGACACCCCAATGCTGCACATACCTGGACGGAAGCCCCACACCGGCGCCGTGGCGTTCGCCATCGCGAAGAAGTTGCGATTGCTCAACATCGCACCCTTGGGCGCGCCGGTGGTGCCAGACGTGTACAACTGCAGCGCGATGTGATCAGGCGTCGCCTGAACCGCCGGATCCTCAGCGATCCCTCCGTCGAGCCATGCCTCGTACGCCGGCCAACGTTCGTGGTGATCGAGGGCGATCACCCGTGTGCCGGGCAACTCTGCCTCGATCTGTTCGACGAGAGCCGCGAGGTCCGCCCCGACGAACAACAACGTCGCCGCGGAATCCGTCACGACGTGGGCCACTTCGCGCGGTGCCAGTCGCCAGTTGACGCAGACGCAGGCAGCGCCGAGCTTGGCGGCTCCGAACAGCACCTCGAAGTACTCGGGACGATTCTTGTCGAGGAATGCGATTCGATCATCCGGCTCGACCCCGGCTGCCCGCATGACCTGAGCCAGCCGGCTCGACCGGGTGTCGAGCTCGCGGTATGTGATCAGGCGTTCCTCGAACACGAGTGCAACGGCCTCACTGTCGGCCTGGGCCCGAAGGATGTCGACGACCGTGGACATCGAAGGAGTATCCGACGTCACATGCGGCCCGCAGGAGTCTTCTGCCGAGTCGCCGTATTCGCCACAGGAGCCTTCTTCTTCGACGCCGGGGCCCTCTTCGCGCTTGCCTTCTTCTCGGTTGCCTTCTTGGTGGGCACCTTCTTCGCCGCCTGCGCGACCTTTGCTCCGTCGGCTGCGACTTGCTGTCCGGACGCTCCCTTCACCGCTGATGCACTCGAAGCCCCGTGAGCAGTCGCTTGTGCGGTTGTCATGTCGGTCGATGTGGTTCCACCGCCATGTTCGGCGCGCGCAAGCTCGTGCAACTGCTTCATCGACGAATGCAACAGATCGATCAGGACCCAGAGGTCTGGGACCAGGTCTCTGTCGCCGACGAACCCGAAATCGAGTTGACCGTTGTAGCTCTGCACGGTCATGTTCAGGCCCATGCCGTCGGCAATCGTGCTCACCGGGTAGAAGTGCTTGAGTTGCGCCCCGGCTGAATACAGCGGGTGGTTCGGGCCGGGCACGTTGGAGATGATGAGGTTCACGGGCGGCTTCATCCGGTCGGCGATGCGCATCCTGCTAAAGAGTCGCATCGCCTGTCCCGCAACAGCGGGCGGGGCGAACTGGGTGAAATCCTGCAGCGCATCGGCGCTGACGGCGTCGAATCGCTCTTTGGCGTCGGCCATCCGACGCGATATGCGCAGCAGCCGCTTCACGGGGTCGGGCTCGTCCGTGGCCAGCTCGCAGGTGAGGGCTGCAACCCGGTTGCGGAACAGGTCATCTTCGTCGTCCCCCCGGACGCTGATCGGCACCATCGCGATCAGCGGCTCGTCCGGAAGCGCGTCGTGGATTGTCAGGTAGTCGCGCAACGTTGCCGCACACAGAGCCATGACGACGTCGTTGAACGTCACCCCGAATGCCCGCCGGATCTCGCGAGCGTCGTTCAAGGACAACGACGTGTACGCAAACCGCCGGTGCGGGCCGATGCTCGCGTTGAACGGCGTGCGTGGCGCCAATCTCGACGACAGTTTCGGCAACTCGTCCTCAACCGCCCGGTCGCCACGCAAGCGATCTCGGAGCATCTTGCCGAAAGGTCCTGGCAACGGTCTGGCCAGTGCATCACCGAAAGCGGCGAGACCTGGATTGTTGGTGTTCGCGGCGACACTGCGGACAGCGTGGACGCCCAGCCGGATCATCTTCTCTGGCCGCCTGAGGTACTCGTAGCCGGTGAGCTTCAACATCGCGGCAGAGGTGGGGAGCACCTCGACCGGCCATCGCTCGGTTGGTCGTTCAGCGGGAACGCTCGTCGGGTCGGTGTCCAACATCGCGGACAACAGGATGACCCCCGCTGCTCCATCGATCGTGGCATGGTGAATCTTGTTCAACTGGGCGATGTATCGGCCGTTCTCTACTCCCTCGATGACGTACAGCTCCCAAAGCGGGCGGCTGCGGTCGAGTGGCCGAGAGACGATGCGACCCACCACCTCGGCGAGTTGCTGGGGCGTACCGGGAGGCGGCACGGCGTGGTGGCGGACGTGATAGTCGATGTCGAAATCGGGATCATCGATCCAATACGGGAGGTCGAGCCCGAACGGCACGGTGACCAGCCGCCGGCGGAAGGGCTCCAACTGATCCATGCGCGACAGGATCGTCCGTTTGGTGATCTCGAGCCCGGCGCCGCCACTGCCAGGCGTGGGTTCGTAGATCGTCATCGAACAAACGTGGCCGTACGTCGACGGCGTCTCCATGTTCAAGAAGTTGGCATCCATGCCACCGAGCTGCTTCATTCGAACCCCCCATTGAATTCATCAGGATGATATCCCATTCGGATGACGGGTCGACTGAGCGCCCTACCTCTGCCACTCGACTGCTCACGTCTCGATCCCCGGCTCACAGTAGAAGCTCACGTACCGACGAATGCGGCCGGTGACGTCGAGGCTGACGCTGGAAATGAAGCTGCCAAAGATTCCGGCCGGGAGTCCGTCGACCCGTCCTTCGATCAGCCCGTGCGAGCCGTGCTGTGCGTAGACGAACACATGATGATCGAATGACGTCCGACCGCGCTGTTCGAACGCTGCGAGCAGTTGGCTTCGCCCGCGGAACTCGACGCGATCGTGCCCGTCGATGCCGGTGTGGCGGTACGGCGGGTGGGAGTAGAGCACATCTTCGCTGAAGCAGTCGGCTGCCCCTGAGAAGTCAGCCTCATCGAGGGCGTGGAAGTACCGATCGACGATGTCGGCAAGAGCGGGCACGTCGTGGGGTGCCTCATCCGCATCGCAGGGGAGGGGATCTCGTGCCCCGCGGCAGGCGAACTCGAGGTACCGCGCGACGGTGTCATCGGCCCCGAGCCGTGCGCTGGCAACGAAGGTGCCGGTCGTGGTGTCGCCGCTCAGCCGAACGCCTTCGACCAAAAGGCTGTTGGCGTGCCGGGCAGCGAGTACTACGCGGCCTGCCGGCCGGCTGACGGTGCTTGCGCCGCCTGACGGATCGACGATGACGCGCGCCGCGGTCTCAGTGTCCGACGGGTCGGGAATTGCGACGATCGCTCCGAGGGCGAACAGCTCTGGAGTCGTCGGTGCGCCGCTCAGGAACTGGTGAAGGCGAGGGGGCACGTCGGCAATGTGGTGCTGGAGCGGGTCACCGAAAGGTTCGCTGGAAGAGTTCGCCGTGTTCATAGGTCAAACCGCCGTAGAGCCGCCGTCGACCGGCATCGCGATGCCCATCACGAACGCCGCATCGTCAGACACCAAGTATGCAACGGCTCCCGCGATCGCGCCGGGTGCTGCGTATCCAGGGACGGGTACGTCGACACGTTCGGCCGCCGATCGCATGGTGCCCGCCCATCCAGTCGCTTCTCGATCCCCATTGTCCCTCCAGTTCAATTCATCATGATGATAACACGTGTGGGACGGCCCGGTCCTTAGGTTCACCTCGTCACTCCGCCAGGGCTTACCGTGGGTGGTGATCAGAGCAGTTCGATCGGGCAGTTGATGCCCGATGCGTTGGCCAGTCGGGTGTCGGTCGTGAGTAGGGCTGTCGCGCCGATCATCTCGGCGAGGGCGACGTAGGTGGCGTCGTATGCGCCGAGATTGTGCCGGAGCGCCCACATTCTCGGTCGGAGCCAGTCGGCGGGAAACCGCGTCAGGGCGAGGAGAGTGAAGCCGTC
>DATKCX010000270.1:0-8586 GCA_035512975.1 Ilumatobacter sp. | reverse complement strand
CCAGGTCGGTGGGGGAGCTTTGGCAGCATGTTTGAGCCAGGGCCTCGACCATCGAGTGCCGCTGGTGGCGGTGCAGGCGGAGGGGGCTGCACCCTTGAGTGCGGCATTGCGGCGTGCGGCACGATTCGAGCATCCAGAACGTCACTGGGCCGATGTGATGCAACCGTGGCCCAACCCTCACTCGCTCGCCGACGGCATCCTCGATGACGAAACGTACGACTGGCTGGCCGTGCGCGAAGCGATCGACCGCAGCAAAGGGCGTGCGATCGTCGTGAGCGAAACGTCGATTGCCGAAGCCCACGTGGCAGCTCAGGCCGCCGGTTTCGATGTGAGCCCCACCGGCTCAGCCGGGCTCGCCGGAGCCCTCACCGAACGCCCCGACGTGCCGTTGGTCGTGGTGATGTCTGGAGTTGCCCGATGATCGAAGTCACAGAAGTTGCACCCGCGCCCGATGAGTTCTGCGCGTTGCGAGTAGCCGCCGGGTTGTCGCCGCGCGATCTGGTCGCGGCTGAGACTGCGTTGCCGAGGTCGCTGCACGCCGTGAGCGTTCGCGACGACGGGCGGCTGGTGGGAATGGGCAGGGTGGTCGGCGACGGTCTGCATGTGCAGGTGGTCGACATCGCGGTGCATCCCGACTACCAGGGGCAGGGTCTGTCGCGTTTGGTGCTCGACTCGATCATGGCGTACATCTCATCGCTGCCGATCACGTCTGGTGTCAGCTTGTTCGCCGATGTCGACTGGCTGTATCAGAAATACGGGTTCGCCGAACCCCAACACTCCACGGGAATGTTTCTGGTGCGATGATCTCGATGTCTCCCGCAGTTGGCGTGAGAGGCACGTGACCTGCCACGCTCGCGACATGGATCACGAGCCACCCGTCGTTGGATTCGATGTAGCCGTCATCGACAAGTGGCTGCCCACGGTGACCGACGTGGCAGGCCCGTTGCGTTGGCACCGCCTGCCAGGAGGGCATTCGAACCTCACGTACCTCATCACCGATGCCAACGGTCGCGAACTGGTCATCCGTCGTCCGCCGGCAGGCGAACTCTTACCGAAGGCGCACGACATGTCGCGGGAATACCGCATCATCGACGCGCTGTGGCCAACCCAGGTGCCGGTTCCCGAACCCATTGCCTATCGCGACGACCGCGCCCTTGCCCCGGTGCACTTCTACGTGATGGGCAAAGCCGAGGGGCGGGCGTTGTACGCCGGCGTCGAGGTGGCGGGTTGGCTCGACGAGACCGGTCGCCGCCACGCGGGGGAGTGCTTCATCGACACGCTGGCAGCGCTGCACTCCCTCGACCCCGACGACGTGGGCCTGGGCGACTTTGCGAAGCGTGACGGCTATGTGGAGCGCCAGATCCGCACCTGGTACGGCTCGTGGACCGCATCGAGCCCCATCGCCAACTACGACGACGCGCGTATGCACGAGTTGCACAGCCTGCTCACCGCTTCGCTGCCCGAGCAAGGTCCGGGTCGCATCGTGCATGGAGACTTCGGCCCGCACAACGCGCTGTTCGACGAGGCGGGCGACATCCAAGCGGTCCTCGACTGGGAGTTGGCCACACTCGGCGACCCGTTTGCCGACTTCGCGTACTCCATCAACGCTTGGGTGGAACCCGGAGACGTCGGCGTCTACGGTGCCGACCCTCCCACCGCGCTGCCCGGTTTCCCCAGTCGGTCGGATCTCATCGAGCGATACGCCGCAGCGACGGCTGCCGACATGAGCCTGCTCGGCTACTACCGCAGCTTCAACTACTTCAAGACGGCCGGGATCTTGCTGGGCGTGTATGCCCGCTATATCGCCGGGCAGAAATCGACTGACGGGGTCGACGTGGAAGGCTTGCTGAAGCGGGTGATCGGTTCCATCGATGCAGCGGTCGTCATGGCGGAAGCGCTCTAGCGACAAGCCGGTAGCCTGCACCCATGACAACAGGCCCGATGGCACTCGATGGCGGTTTCGACCCCCGCAGCGACGTTTTCAACCGGCTACTGAAGAACCGAGTGATCATGCTCGGTTCTGACGTCAACGACGACATCGCCAACCAACTGTGTGCGCAACTGTTGTACCTGGAAGGTGAAGATCCCAGCGCCGATATCTGGCTGTACATCAACAGCCCTGGTGGCTCGGTCACCGCCGGCATGGCGATCTACGACACCATGCAGTTCGTCGGCTGCGACGTTGCCACGGTGTGCGTGGGGCTCGCGGCGTCGATGGGTCAGTTCTTGCTCACCGCCGGCGCAGCTGGCAAGCGGTACACCCTGCCGAACTCGCGCATCATGATGCACCAGCCCCTCGCCGGGCTGCGCGGACAGGCGTCAGACATTGCCATTCAGGCCGAGCAGCTGCGATACACCAAGCTTCGGATGGCCGAACTCATCGCCGAGCACTCGGGCCAGACACTCGAGCAGGTGCAGGCGGACAGCGAGCGCGACCGTTGGTTCACCGCTGAGGGTGCCAAGGACTACGGGCTGGTCGACAAAGTCATCCTCAAGCGTGGCGAGATCCACTAGTCACCAGATCCACTAGTCAGAGGAATGTCGCCCACTCCTCGAGTGGCATGCGCTGGCTCACCAGGCTGTTGATGGGCGCCGAGCGATCGGCGTGCCCGATTGCCATGCCACAGAACAGCATCTCGTTGTCTGGAGCCTGACAAAACTCCTGCACTGCGGTGTACCGCGTTGACCAGTACTCCTGGGGGCACGTGTCGATTCCCGCCTCTTGGGCGAGCAGCATGAAGGTCTGCAGGAACATGCCGAGGTCGGACCATTGGGGGGCACCCATGCCCCGATCGATGAAGCAGAACAGCGCGGCCGGTGCGCCGAAAAAATCACCATTGCGGGCGAACTGGGCGGCCCGGCCCTCCTTGTCATCACGACCGACCCCGATGCTGGCGTACATGGCTTCACCCAAAGCGAATCGGTTGCTGCGGTACGGCTCCCAGAGATTTGCTGGGTAGATCTCGTACTCGCCCTCCTCGATCGGCTGGTCGGCGATGAAGGCTCGGAAACGGGCCATCGCGTCACCGTTGAGGACATAGATACGCCATGGTTGAACGTTGCCGCCGTTCGGAGCTCGCGAGGACTGTCGCAACAGGTCGCGCAAGACGTGGTCGGAAACCGGATCGGGCAAGAACGCGCGGGTCGACGCGCGTCTGGCTACGGCCTCAGAGACGTTCATGTTGTGCGTTCTCCTTGTTGCGAAAGTGGCGAACCAGTTCGATGATCACCGTGATGCTGAGCGCGGCACCGAAGGCGACGAGGAACGCCGCGGTGTGGTTGTCTTCGAACGCCTTGCCGCCGATGTATCCCAACAGCGCCGCGTAGGTCGCCCAGATGACGGCGGCGACGGCGATCCATCGAATGAACCAGCTCCGCGGCTGATGCGTGATGCCTGACGACAACGTGAGTGCCGTTCGCCCACCCGGAATGAAGCGGGCCGTGATCAGCAGCAGACCACCCCGGAGCCGAATCTGCGCGGTGGCCCAATCGAGGCGGAGCTGCAACTTCGGCTTGCGGGCCGCCCGCCGTTCGATGCCGCGACTGAAGCGTTCGCCGATGAGGTACGCGGTGTTGTCGCCGAGGAATGCCCCCAGGGCACCTGCTGCGATGACGAGTAGGACCTCTTGCTGGCCCGAGCCGGCAGCCACGCCACCGATGATGACGGTGGTTTCGCTGGGCACGATCGGGATCACCGAATCGAGGTACGCAATCACGAAGATGATGATCAAGAACCACCAGTGCGAGGAGATCTCTTCCAACCAGTCGGTGGCGTCGGTGACGATGTTTGCGAGCAGCACCCCGGTCATAGTGTGCGCAGGTTACCCGTCCGAAACGGCCGCTCGATGAGGGCTCAGTTCCGGATCGCGTCCGCCACCGGGAACAATCCGCGCACGGCGGTTTCGATGCCGCGCTCGTAGATGCGCCGCCACGACACCGTCTGGTTGGCCTCGTCGTACATCTCGAGACTCACCAGACCGTGGGCGGTCGCCCACAGCCAGGCGGCGATTTCTTCGGCCGCCCAGTCGCTGTATGTCGCAAAGTCTCCACGCGCCTGCGCGAGCTCCACGCGAACACACAGTGAGGAGAGGCAGGTGAACGCAATCGTTGTGGAGTCTGGAGACGGTACGAAGCCATTGACCGCCGACGTGCGGAACATGATCCGGTAGTACGTGCGGTTGTCGATCGCGAACTGGCGATACGTGTGCAACACGAGCACGACGTCGCGGGGGATCGAACTCGTGGTGGGAACTGCCTGCAGAGCGGCTGCCAAGCGGCGGTACCCATCGGCGTACAACTCATCGATCACACCGGTCTTCCCGTCGAATCGGGAGTACACGTTCATCGTCGACATGCCGGCCTCGGCCGCGATGCGTCGAACGGTGAGCGCCTCAGGCCCGCTCGACTCCAAAATCGCATGGGCGGCCTTGATCAGCGCAACACTCGTCTCGTCGTGTTGTGGGTTCATAAGCGTTTCGTCTCCCGAATTCCCGACGCGCATACGCCGCTCGCTGCCGCGATTCCGTCCATCGTGACTCACGTCGTACCGAGTTTGACCTTACACGGTCCTGACATCTGAAACCTGCACTGAATCGATCCCGAGAACGTACGGTCGCATTGCTTGGGCGGGTCCCGCGGCGGCCGGCGCGTCGAACGACCTGGTGGAAGTCGCTGCGGCAGCGGTTGGCGTGCGGGTCGGCACCGGGCGAGACTGTGACCTCATGACGACCTCCACGACGTCTGGCGGCGTACCCGAACCGCTGTTTCCCGCGACGGAACAATGGGGCCGAGATCTCGAAATGTGGGGCGTTCCGACCCACATCGTGGATCAGGCACCCGAGTCGCCGGCACCCGAATCAACATGGTTCCACGAGATCGGTCGATGCTCCGTCGAGCAGCCGATCGATCGCGACGGCCAGTCACATCGCTGGGCGCGCGAGGTGCTGCCTCCAGTCGGAGGAACCGTGCTCGACGTCGGCTGCGGCGGCGGCCGTTCGACGATGCCACTCGTTCCCCCGGCGACCGAAGTCGTCGGTGTGGACACCAGCGGCATGATGCTCGACGCGTTCGTTGCCGCGATGAGCGCGGCCGGTGTCGCCAGGCGCACCGTCCACGGCGAGTGGCCGCTCGTGGCACCGCACACGCCGGTCGCAGATGTGGTCGTGTGTCACCACGTGGTGTTCGACGTGGGTGACATCGCACCCTTTCTGCTCGCACTCACCGACCATGCCCGACTCGCTGTCGTCATGGAGGTACCAGTGCGGCACCCCATGTCAGCCTGGGCAGGAGCGTGGCGTCACTTCTGGAACGTCGAGCGGCCGGCGGGCCCCACGCTCGGCGGGTTGCTCGCTGTGCTCCGTGAGATCGGAGTCGACCCGGAGCACCAAGAGTTCGCACGAGATGTATCGCCGTTCGTCGTCGACGAACATTCGGTCGCGGTGGCTCGTCGTCGTCTTTGCTTGTCGGCGGAACGAGATGCCGAGTTGGCCGATTGGTTGAACCGGCATCCGCCACCGTTGGTCGACCGCTACGCGACTGTGCGTTGGCCAGGCGACGGCTGACACGTTCACTGCAAACTCACAACGTTCTGTGTCGCCGTTCTGATCATGGCGGGCGAACGTGTTCATCGACACCAACCCATCTGAAAGGGACTGACATGAACACGCAACCGAGTCAACACACCACTGAGCCCACAGCGGCCGCCGACGCTCCTGCATCGGGCCGCCAGCGCCGCTTCGCAGTGCTCGGCGTGACCGCCGGGCTGCTCGGCGGCGCCGCGATCGGCCTGCTGGCTGCGTCACCGTCGTTCTCCAGCGCCGCTGGCGTGTCCAACGCCGTCAGCGCAACCGTCATCGATGACACGACGACCGACGAGACGACCGATTTGGCTGAGCGGCCGGATCCATCCGTGCGGCTCCGTGAGTCGCTGCAGACGCTCGTCGACGACGGCACCATCACTGCCGCTCAAGCAGATGCGGTGGCGACCCACCTCGGAACGCTTCGTGGCGAGATGGGCGGACATGCAGGCGGACATGCAGGCGGCCATCGAGGCGGCGTTGACGGCGACGTCATTGCCGAAGCACTCGGACTCGAAGCCGCCGACGTGCGAACCGCGCTCGCGGATGGTTCCACCATTGCCGAACTGGCCGAAGCCAGCGGCGTCGACGTACAGGTGGTGATCGAAGCGTTGGTCGCGGCTGCGAATGAGCGGATCGACCTTGCGGTGACCGACGGCAAGGTCACCGAGGAGGAGGCGGCGACCAAACGAGCTGACGTGACGACGCGGATCACCGAACTGGTCGACCGCGAGATCACATTCGGTGGGCGCGGTCCACGCGGCGGTGGCCATGGTTTCCCGGCCGACACACCGGCCGACACCGAATCCACCGGCTGACCCATCACGCGCCGATCCTCCTGTCGGCCAGAGCCGTGGACCTCCCATCAGATCACCCGGCCCGTATCGTGGCCGGGTGATTTGCGTCGATGCCTCCGACATTGGAGTGGCCCAACCCGACAAAGTGCTGTTCTCGGGCGTGTCGGTCACCGTGACGCGAGGCGATCGGATTGCCGTCGTGGGAGTGAACGGCTCGGGCAAGACGACCCTGGTTCGGATTCTCTCGGGCCTCCTCGAACCCGACTCGGGTGTGGTGCGTTTCGGCCGCGGCGTTCGCGTCGCAATGCTGGAACAGGACCCCGTGCTCCCACCCGGCACGGTCGCCGAGTTCCTGGGAGATTCGTGGGAGGTGGCTGCTGTCGCCACATCGCTCGGTGTGCAACCACTGCTCGAACGCCGCACCGACGAGTTGTCGGGTGGGCAGGCCAAGCGTGTAGCACTCGCCAAAACGCTCGTGGGCGAGTTCGACATGATCGTGCTCGACGAGCCCACCAACCACTTGGATCTCGAAGCGATCGAGTGGTTGGAGCAGCGCCTGTCCAAATCCCAGGCCGCACTGATGTTCATCACCCACGATCGACATCTCATGGACCGCCTGACCGTCCCCACGAAGGCACCGGCTGGCGAGGGACGCATCATCGAGTTGGAGTCGGGCTCGGCCTACCAGCATCGTGCCGAACCCGGGTCGAGTGCGTACGCGGTCTACCTCGAAGGTCGCCAGGCGCGTCATGATCAAGCCGCTCACGACGAGTCGACCCGCCGAATCCTCGCCAAGAAGGAACTCGAGTGGCTCCGGCGCGGCGCGCCAGCGCGATCAACCAAACCAAAGGCCCGCCTTCGCACGGCTCACGAGGTGGTCGATGGCGGTCCGGCCGACGTCGGCGTGCGCGGCAACGAGCTGTCGCTCGACGCGGGCACCACCCGACTCGGCAATCAAGTCATCGAACTGATCGACGTCGCTCAGGCGTACGGGGAACACCAAGTGCTCAGCAACGTCAACCTCGTCATCGAACCCGGTGCCCGCCTGGGAGTCGTGGGGCCGAATGGCACGGGCAAGTCGACGCTGCTCGACATCATCGCCGGTCGCACCAGTCCAGCGGCGGGCGAAGTGAAGCGCGGTGCCACGGTGGTGACCGGGTATGCCGATCAGCAATCGAGCACACTCGATCCAGACGCAATCGTTCGGGAGCTGGTCGCCGGGCCATACCGCCAGCCCGATTGGCAAGACCGCGTGCTTCTCGAGCGGTTCTGGTTCGACTCGACGGCACAGTTCGCTCCGGTCCGGATGCTGTCTGGTGGGGAACGCCGACGCCTGCTGGTGGTGATGGTGCTCGCGACGAAACCGAACCTGCTCGTGCTCGACGAGCCCACCAACGACTTGGACCTCGACACGCTGCGCGCCCTCGAAGGGTTCCTCGACGATTGGCCCGGCGCACTCGTGGTTGCCAGCCACGACCGAGTGTTCTTGGATCGAACGGTTGACCACGTGCTCGCGACGAGTGCCACCGGCGAGGTTCGCCGCGTGCCTGGTGGAGTGCAGGGCTGGCTTGCCGAGCGCCGCGCCCCTGCGGCGACAGCGTCACCCAGAGCCGCCCGTGGAAGCGACAAGGCGGTCGCGCCGTCAAAGCCCGAACGTGGGCCGAGCGCGTACACGACGGGTCGACAGTTGCGTTCCACCGAGCAGGCCATGGTGAAGGCGCAGAAGTCGGTCGACCGCTTGCACGAATCACTCGCCAGCACGACCGATCATTCCGAGCTGGCTGCCGTGGGCGCGGAGTTGGCGTCGGCGCAGCAGGAGTTGGCGTCGCTGGAGAATCTCTGGCTCGAGTTGGTGGAACAGCAGTCGGGCTGACCCGACTGCCGCCCGTGACTATTACGACTGTCTTGGTCTACGTGTCTTGGTCGAGTCAGGCGACGAACGAGGACGTGATCATGTCGAGGACCGCCTGATCGAACTCGACCATCTGGAACTCGACGAGAACGGTTCCCTCTGAGTCGATGTCGTTGGCACCGATGATGACTGCTTCGCTGGTGCCGCTCTCGCCGCAGGATTCGTAGCGGCGAAGCGTTCCTGCGTACAGCCCGTCGTCGTAGACCTCTTCGGCGAGCAGGGTGCACTCGCGGAAGGCATCGGTGTCATCCATCAACGCGAAGTAGTCGACGGTGGCGTCGATGCCGGAGATTCGAACGCC
>DATKCX010000269.1:0-5499 GCA_035512975.1 Ilumatobacter sp. | reverse complement strand
CGGCCGGTTCAACGCGTTCGGAACACTGATCGCTGTGCTGCTGCTGGCGACGGGGACCACTGGGCTCGGCCTCGCGCGTCAACCGGGTTGGGTTCAGAATCTCTTCACCGGCGTGGTGCTCATCGCAGCGCTCGCGGTCACTGGACTGCAGTCGCAGCAACGACGATCCGAGGTCGAACACATCGACGATGACACCAGCACCGACGATGCCGATGCCGATGCCGACGCGCAACCGCCGGCGCACCGCCCGCAGTCAGGCCAGTCAGGCATCGGCGAGGGACCACCCACCCAAACAGTCAACACCTATCGAACGACTCAATCGAAGGAGCACACAACGTGACCATCATGGACATCGATCACCCAATCTCAGCGGGCACCCGCGCACAACTCGGCCGCGACCTCTTCGGTCACGTGATCGACGGCCAGGTCGTCCCGTCGCTCGACGGCGCGACGATGGATGTCATCGATCCCTCGACCGGGAGGGTCGTCGCCCACGCGGCAAGCGGTTCACCCGCCGACGTCGATCGGGCGGTAGCGTCGGCCCGCGCGGCATTCGACGACGGACGCTGGAGATATCTCCCGCCGATGGAGAAGGAGCGTCGCCTGCGCAAACTGGCATCGCTGATCGGCGACCACGCCGACACGTTCGGTGAGCTCGACTCAATCGACGCCGGCCTGCTCCGCTGGTACTGCAGCTTCATCGTGCAGTTCGGCGTCGAAGGCACCGAGTACTACGCCGGCTGGCCCTCGAAGATGGCGGGTTCGATGCCGGCCGTGCCTGACGAGTTCGCCGTGATGCAGGTGCGCGAACCGATCGGAGTGATCGGGATGATCGTCCCGTGGAACGGACCGACCGCGGTGGTGAGCTTCGTCGCTGCCGCACTCGCGGCCGGCAACAGCGTGGTGCTGAAGCCTGCCGAACAGACGCCGATGAGCGCCGTGCTGATCGCCGAACTCGCATTCGAAGCCGGCATACCCGCCGGCGTCTTCAACGTCGTTCAAGGCGACGGACCCACGGTAGGCGCGGCCGTCGTCGATCATCCCGGCGTGGACGCTCTCTCGTTCACCGGCTCGGTCGCAACAGGTTCGGCGATCGCCATGGCGGCGGCCAAGCAGGTCAAGCGGGTCAGCCTCGAACTCGGCGGAAAGAGCCCATTCATCGTCTTTCCCGACGCCGACCTCGACACCGCGGCCGCCACCTCGGCAATGGCGGTGTGGGGGGCGTCCGGGCAGGTCTGCACCTGCGGCACCCGGGTGCTGCTCCACGACGACATCCACGACGAGTTCGTGGCGCGGATCATCGCCAGCACCGAAGGCATGAAGATCGGTGCCAGCCTCGATCCGACCTCCGAGCTGGGGCCCCTGGTCTCGGCAGAGCAGCTCGAACGAACCAAGCGCTACGTCGGCATCGGCATAGATGAAGGTGCCGAACTCGTGCTCGGTGGAAAGACGGTCGGTGACGCCGGCTTCTTTCACGAGCCAACCGTGTTCACCTCCGTTCGCAACGACATGCGCATCGCTCAAGAGGAGATCTTCGGTCCCGTCATGTCCGTGCTCCGCTTCTCCACCGAAGAGGAGGCGTACGCACTTGCCAACGACACCGCATACGGGTTGGCGGCCGGGGTCTGGACCAATGACCTCAATCGGGCGTACCGAGCGACGCGGACACTGCGCGCCGGCACGGTCTGGGTCAACACCTATCAAATGGTGTACCCCAGCGTGCCGTACGGCGGGGTGAAGCTGTCTGGCCACGGCCGGAACCTCGGCGCGACCTCGCTCGACGAGGTCACCCAGACGAAGAGTGTGTGGTTCGGCGTGGGAGGTCGGTCATGACCGATCTGACCCGCATCTCCGACCAGATGCTCGCCGACCGGCTGGCCATCACCGACGTCCTCTACCGCTACGCGTCAACCATCGACCGGTTCGACTTCGACGGCACGCGTGCCACCCTGGCCGACGATCTGTGGGCGCAATACGGCCTGGCTGATCCTGTCGAGGGCGCCGAGGCGGTCGTCGGCTTCATCAAGACGTTCTGCGAGACCTGTGTCTGGCAGCACCATATGTTGAGCGTGTACCACGTCGACATCAGCGGCGATCGAGCTACGGCGCTCGTGTATCACACGTCACACCAGGGCTTCGAACCCGATCCCGAGCTCTGTCACGTGCTGGTTGGTCGGTATCGCAACGAACTCATCCGCACCCCTGACGGCTGGAAGATCTCCAAGCTGGTCCTCGAGCTCGTATGGGCCGAACGGCGCCACGACCCCTCGGGATACCTCGCCGATGCCGGAGGTCGAGGCCCCGCGGCACCCTGAGCGGTCAGCCAGCGACCACCTGCGCATCATCATGATGATCACTCAGCTCTACCGCCTCGACGGCGGGTGACGACGGCAACGGTGGGCTGCTCAGAGCCTCCTCTACTGCCGCCGGGTCGGTTGCAATGGTCACGCGACGGGCTCGGGCACCGGGCTACCATCGAGACGACGCCATGGTGGGCGAACGACTCGACCGGCAGAAGCACCGACCAGCCCAGCCGACCCCAGTCAATGCCCATCGTCACCGGCGACGCAGTCAGTCGCCCGATGAAGATCTCTGAGACCTTGGCCCGCGAGATCGTGCGCGACATCGTGGCTGCCGGCTTGCAGAGCGGCGATCGGCTCCCTCCCGAGTCGGCGATGGTCGACCACTACGTCGTGAGTCGAGAGTCGTTGCGCGAAGGACTCAGGCTGCTCGAGGTGCAGGGTCTGATCACGCTGCGGCGCGGCCCGGGCGGCGGTCCGGTTGTGGGGCACCTCGATCCAGCGAACCTCGGACGCTCGAGCACGTTGTTCTATCACCTGGCTGGCGGCACGTACGCTGAACTCTTCGAGGCATGGGTTCTGGCTGAGGGGCTGATGGCCGAGCGGGCGGCAAGGAACCCCGACCGAAGTGCAGTCAAGCGGGCCATGGAGCCCTACCTCGTGGAACACGACGCCGATGATCATTCGAGCCTCGAGGAGTTCGTCGGCGGGCACATGTGTTTCCACGGTCATCTTTCCGGCCTGGTGGGAAACCGCGTCCTGGAGGTCTCGCTACAGGCGATTGCGCAGATCGTGTCGCACCACGTCGTCGCCCACGTCGACCCGCGCCAGATGCAGGACATGATCGAGCACGACCACTTGGCGATCGCCCGCGCCGTGTCTGCGGGGCACGCCCACAAGGCCGCTGCGGCGATGCGGTTGCACATCCAGAAAATGACCGACTACTGCGCGAAGCAGCTCCCGCGACAGATGGACGGGCTGATCGACTGGCGCTGACGTTGCAGGGGAATGTCGCTGACCCGGTTCGCGCGTCCGCGGCCTTCTTCGAGGATCTCGACAGGCAACACGCAGCTCATCCGGGACGTTCGGACTGACGATTCAGACACGTCAGTTCACTTGTCGTATTTCTGAAATGTCGTTGGCAAGCGCTAACGCGCCGAGGACTGCGACGCCGAACCACACGACGCGCATCGTCAGCGCCACCGCAGGACGGCGAGCGAGCGACGACATGTCAACCACCTGCCGCACCGCGAACCACGCCGCCGCGATGAGGCTTGCCAGAACGAGTAGCACCAGTACGAGCGGAAACGCCAGCACCAGAACCGCCGGAACGGCCCATCGACGATACCCGGATGGCACGCGGCGTCGCTCGACGTGATCCACGGCCCAACCGATAGCCACGGCGAACAACGCCGGCAAGACCACGAACAGTGCGATGGCGAACCACCAAGGGTCGAGCAGTCTGAAGTCGATGCCATCGGCGTGCACCAGCATCGAGCCGACCACCGCACCCGACGCGCACGCCAGCGTGACCGAACGAAACCAGCCCGGCCCGATGAGCCACGGGCGGACCCACTGGTACGCGGCTGCGCCTATGACACCGACCGCCGCTCCGAGCATCAACAGGTTGTACGTGCCCGACAACGTGAACCGCCCGATGATGAAACCATCATCGCTCGTGATGCCATTCACTCGATCCGACGACGTGACACGAAGTACGAACATCGCCAATCGACTGCCGATTCCCACAACAATCACACCAGTCGGAACACCGGCAACAATCAGCACGCGGATCGCCCTCGCAGTGGCTCGCGCCAAGACAAGCAACGGCGCTGCCTGTTCGGTGTCTGTCGCAGGCGTGATGGTGGCGTCAGTCATAGTTTCTCCAAAACAGATGCCGGGTGAACTCGCCGGATCGACGGCCGCCCAGCTGCCGCATCGCGAGCGCTCAGCCCCAACAACGCGCCCGCGACCACTGCAATCAGCGCCCAACGAAGATGAATCCGCCACCAGTGGGGATCTGGGCCGCGCCACAGCCACTCGATCGTGTGTGGCGTCATCAGCGTCGTGATGACGCCCAGCAGAAGCAGCGCTCCTGCAGCGGTTCCCGCCGCGACCGGGCCACGTACCCGGGTGACCGATTCCGTCAGCAGCCAGCCAACGACGAGCAGCGCAACGAACTCGATCAGCAGACCCCCGAGCGGCAAACCGCTTCCATCTCCAACGAGCGTCCCGCTCAGCATCACGGGGCCAACCCACATGACGATCGCAGCGAGCCCGGTGATCGCAGCACTCAGCCACAACGACACAGAGCGGGGCAAGCTGGCAGTGTTCGTGATCGGGGCACTGGTGTTTTCCATCGCTGCGGCCGCGGCTGCCGCGATCAGCACCGCCGACAGCCGGGCGAACTGCAACACGTCGCGCGACGTGTCGACGGTGAGGGCTCGGATCAACACCGCGCAACCGCCCACGGCCGCGGCCGCCAGCACGGTGCCGAGCGGTGCCCGGCGCACATGCGACGCGACCAATGTCGGTCGATCAAACATCAGCCAACCGCTCCGACCGTCATGAGGGACGACCCGTCATGACGGGACGACAAACTGATCTGCGACGGTGAACTGGACCGTGGCGCATGCGGCGAGGAGCACCGATGCCGCTGCGAACGCCACCCAGGCCCGCCGGTCGCGGCGATGACGTAGCACGGAGATCGTGGTGAACCAGACGACCAGGGCCGAGAGATAGCCCAGATGCCACCAGGGCGTCGTCGTGTCGAACCCGCTCACTGCAAGAGTGCACTCGAACGATTCTGGACCACAGCCCTTCCACTCCCCGTTGACGACGCCCGTGTTCAGCGGAAACAACCAGCGCTCGCCATCGGTCGGCACGCCATGGAAGATCCCCATGAACAGGCCCTGGACCATCACCATGAACCCGAGAGGCAGCAACACCAACCACGTGGGAATCCATCGCACGCACGCGATCACGAACGCTGCCACGGCAACGATGGCCACCGGACCCTGCATCAGTTGGGCAACGTTTGGTCGGGGTACGGTGACGATGTCTGTCCCGCCCGGGTCCCACTCCCCGAGGTCTCGGGACGGAGCCAATGCCAGATAGATCGCAGCGGTCGCCACCAGGCCGATCGCACCACAGAAGATCGTGGACGCAACGTGTCCGATCGACCGACGATCCGGGCCGA
>DATKCX010000268.1:0-4887 GCA_035512975.1 Ilumatobacter sp. | reverse complement strand
CGATGTCTACGAACCGCAAGTGATCCGTTCGATCGAAGCCAAGAACAACCAGGGGTACGCCGTCGCGATCGAACTGATGACACGCATCCGCCGACTCGCCGAAGCCGCCGGAGTCCCCGAACGCTTCAACGCCCTCCTCGGGATTGCCCGCACCATCCACAAGCCCAGACGCAACCTCCAGAAACTCCTCGACCAACAAGGCTGGTGAATCGCTCGCGCCCCGACCGGCCGTCTCTCCTGCACCTCGCTCGACAGTTCCTGTCTCGCCGATCGTTGGCAAAGTTTGCACCCGCAACTATAGACATACGTCTATAGTTACGGGCATGGTCACGGTAGACGGGTACACAGTCCACGAAACAGCCAAGCTGCTCAACGTCAACCGCGCCCGAGTGAACGCAATGATCACAGCTGGCGAACTCAAAGCCATCAAGTTCGGTGGACGATGGATCATCAACTCCAGCGAGATTCGACGAACCCTTGCAACCGAACGAACCGGCGGACGGCCCTGGGGCCAACAACGATGCTGGGACTTCATCCGGGCAGCAACAACACAACAACTTGTTGCCCACGCATGGCAGCTCAGACGTCGAGCAGTCGCCCGCGACTGCGGGTTGCTCACCGAACTCACCGAACAGGTGCTCGCAGACAAGCGACTCGTACTCGGAGGTGAACGAGCCGCGTCCAAACTCGGGGCAGCGATCTCCGCCAGCAACCACATCGAAGCGTACGTAATTGAATCCGACCTCGACCAACTCGAATCCGAGTACAGCCTGTACGACACCGACGAATCGAACCTCACACTCCACATCGTCCACAACCGAGAACTGCTAGCCGTCGACAACGGCCACATCGACGGGCGCGCCGCTTGGCTCGACCTCCACGAACGCATGAACCGCGGCACGAAAGAACTCCAATACGTCTTGGAACGCAACCAGTGAGCAGCAACGAAGGCGACCAGGGCGACAACCTGCATCCGGCACCCGACGAGCTGGTGTACGACGCAACGGAACTCACTCCACAGCTGGAACAAGTGTTTCGCGGCCTCGCGGGCCTCGCCACTACCGTCCCCATCAGCTCAACTGCTCGCAGTGGCCCAACTCGCCGACCTACACATCGCAACATCGGGGATGCCAGCCAAGGCAACACGAAAGCGGCTCGCGGTCCTGGCCGACACACTGCAGGACGAACGCTCACCCAACTGGGGTCTGGTCGACATGGCTGAACGGCGACCATCCCTCGTCCGGCTCGCCCGGGTGCTGGGATAGACACCAGTATGCAGTGGACCCGCAGACAGATCGGCCGCCATGAGCAGCCGCGAACCCAGTTGCACGATTGATGCACGAGGGCGAGAAGGGCCAACGAAGAACCAAGCAATGCCAGGTAGACGACACCGTCGGATTGAACGGCCCGAAGCTTCCCAAGCTCAATACGGGAGTTCGATTCTCCTCACCCGCTCCACATCAGGTCCCCGACAACAGCGCCGATCGTCGCAGGGACGGGACTCGCACCCTCGCGTCGGCACGTGAATTCAGCACAACCGCCGATGTGGTGGAGTTTCAGCCACGAGTTGCCAGTCGTTAACCGTTCAGGTGTCGAAGCCGACTCCGAAGCGGTCGAGCAGACGGAGCCACAGGCCGCGCCGTGCGGTCTCGTCCTCACGGATCAGCGCCCGCTTGGTCGCGGCAACCACCACACTGCGAATCGGTTCGGGTGGAAACGGAATTGGAGCAGTTCGCACCATCGACAGCACTGTCCGCTCAGTCGATACACCGTCGAGCAGATCCAGTGCGGTCATCGCGGCAAATCGGCTGGACCCGACGCCCAGACCCGTGAACCCGACCGCCCACGCCAGCTTGCCCCCCATCGAGGTGCCGAACGCCGGGGTGAATCGACTGGTCGAGTCGATCGGTCCAACCCACGCATGGCTGATCTCTACCCCAGCGAGAGCGGGGAAAGTGTCGACGAGGTGTCGCGTGAGCAATTCGTGAGTCTCGGGACTGCGCTCGAATCGGGCGTCGATTCGTCCGCCGAAGTGATACGTGGCATTCCAGCCACCGAACAGGATCCGACCGTCGGGGGTGGGCCGGTAGTAGTGAAACCGGTTACCGGCATCGGTGACGCCGCATCGGCGACGCCAACCGATGTCGTCCCATTGCTGCGTCGTGAGCGGTGCCGTCGCGATTACGTGATCGTAGACGGGGATGATCCGCCGACGCGGCCGTCGATCGAGGGCGCGATGCGCATTGGTCGCGAGGATCGCTCGCCGAGCCAGGACGGACCCGGTTGATCGGGAACCGGCGCTCGACGTCGTGCCCGCCAGGCGCACGGTTGCGCGTTCGTCGTCGATCCGGTCGATGGTGACGCCCTCGACGAATTGGACGCCCAGCGACTGTGCGATCTCGACCAGTACACCTGCCAACCCCACCGGATCGCAGAGACCGTTGCCGTCTGGAAGAAACACGGCGCCTCGGTACGTGGGGGAGTCTACGAACGCGCGTGTGGTGTCGCGATCGAGCAGTTCAGCGCGGTAGCCCCATCGATGGTGGGTGACCGCGGCATCGGTGAGGCGCGTCAGGTGGTGGCTCGCAACTGCGACCGTTAGCTTGCCGCACGACTCGATCAGCTCGCTACGGTCGCGTTCCGCGATCAGGGCCAACGTGTCGTGCCACATCGCGTTCTGCACGGCGACGATTGCCGACATCTCGTCGGGCCATCGGTGGTTCCCGTGACTCACGCCGTGAGTGATCGACGAGTTGATGAATCCGCCGCACCGACCGGACGCGCCAGCGGCGAGTTCGGCACCGTCGATCACCACCACCCGGAGCCCGTTGCGTGCGCCTTCGATGGCCGCCCAGAGCCCGGTGAATCCTCCGCCCACCACCGCGAGGTCGACGGGACTGATCCCAGCCAACGAGTGACGAACCGCATCGGGTGCGACGACGCGCCGCCGGTCGAGCCAAACCGAGATCGGACGGGCGTCACGAATCGACGTGATGGTGGCAGCCAGAGATCCCGGGGCCTGACCGGTCGCTGGCATGACGGATCAGATCCCGACGCGCGTCAGCAACTCTGCTGCGCGCTTCGTCCCGGCGCGTGCGCGGATTGTCGCGCCTGCGGCCGACACGCGATCGCGCAGCGTCTTGTCGGCGAGCAATCGTTCGATTGCGCCGTGCATCTCCTCGTCGGTGAATCGGTATGTATCGAGCCGAACGCCAAAGCCGGTTTCGTGGACACGCTGCGCATTGTCGTACTGATCCCAGAAGAGCGGCAACGCGATCATCGGCTTGCCGAAGTGGAGCGACTCGGTGGTCGTGTTGTTCCCAGCGTGAGTGATCACGAGGTCGCATCGAGGAATCACATTGGTCTGTGGCACCTGATGATCGCCCCACATGTTGTCGGCGAGGTCGTACAACTCGTGCTGCGGACCCTTTGACACGATGTACCGGTGTGGCGTCTGGGACAGCGACTCGACGAGACGCCGCATCAGGCTCACATCTGCCGACCCCAGCGAGCCGAGCGACAAGTAGATGAGTGCGCCGTTGCCCTCGCGCAGCGACTCGGGGACCTCGAATGGAGCGTCGGTCGAACGCACCGACGAGTCGAGCCGCTCCCAGGTTGAGGACAGCGGTCGGCGATCGACGTAGTCGATCACCCCCGGATACAGATACAGGTTCAGATGCTCGCTGGTGTGGATGAAATCGAGATCGGGGAGCCCGGCAGCCCCGCACGAGCGGACCCACTCGTCGTACTCGACCCACATCTCACGATGAGTGCGCTCGTACTCGGCTCGGAACTCGTCCCAACCGCTCGGGTCGTCGCTGGCGTAGCCGGAGAAGACCGGCGGCACGTTGGGCCCGCGCACTTCGAGAGGGTTGCACGACATGATCCGCACGAAAGGGACGCCAGCGGTCGTCAGTGCCGGAAAGCAGTTGACATTGTCCTCGATGATCACGTCGGGTCGGTTCCGATCGATGATCGCGTCCAGTTGCGGTTGGCAAAACTTGGCGCCGTCGATCAAGGCCTGCCATGTCGGCTGGACAAACGTCGAGAGTTGTTCGATCGTCGGCTTGCGGAACTCGGGCGATGTTTCGGTGATGAAGTCGGTCCAGAACTGACCGGCATCCTGATCGGTTGCGTCGGGATCGACGGGTGCCAGGTCGACCAAGTCTTCCTCGAACCCGAGTATCTCGAGCTTTCCAGCCCACGACGCCTCGGCGGCAAACACCACGCGATGGCCCGCGTCGCGCAAGACATTGGCGATCCCGATGCAGTTGTTGGTCGGCCCGTAGGCGCTCTCGGGCATGAACATGAATGTGCGTCGCTCGGTCACTTGGAACCCTTCTCCATGGTGCGTTGCTTGGTGCGTTTCTCGGTGGCGAGTGGAACGCCGTGGTCACCAGCTCCCCATCCGTAGGCCATCTTGTGGATTTCGAGGATCAGGAACGACTCAGTCGAGGTGACGCCGTCGATGCGGTGGAGTCCGTCGTTCAGTAGCTCCTGAAAGTGCGCTGTGTCACGGCACACCAACTCGACGAGCACGTCGAAGCGACCAGCGACCGCCGCGACGTAACTCGTTTCGGGAAGACGATTCAGCCCCGCACAGACCTCGGCGATCGACCCCGGAGCAACCTTGATACCCACCATCGACATGAGACCGAAACCAATCTTCAGTGGATCGGCGATCCCGACGACCTGCAGGATCCCTGTGTCTTCGAGCCGTTGCACGCGGTACCGGACGACCGATTCGGAGATGTCGAGCTCATCGGCGATCGAGCTGAAGGCTCGGCGCCCTTCGGCTTGAAGCGCACCGACGATCCGACGGTCGATCTCGTCGAGTGCGCCGGCGCGTCGTGACGACGGGCGACGCGCGGGGGATGGCGCGGCGGT
>DATKCX010000267.1:0-6919 GCA_035512975.1 Ilumatobacter sp. | reverse complement strand
CCGCTGGCGCCCGCACAAGCGTGCCGCGCTCGGGCTCTGCCACGTCCCCGAAGGGCGCGGCGTCTTCCGCGGCCTCACCGTACGCGAGAACCTGCAGATGCAGGCCGCACCCGGGACCGAGACCGAAGCGATCGAGAAGGCCGCCAGTGCGTTCCCGATCCTGCGCGAGCGGCTCGGCCAGCGCGCCGGGACCCTCAGCGGTGGACAGCAGCAGATGCTGGCAATGGCCTCTGCCTACGTGCGCAACCCGTCGCTGATCCTGGTCGACGAGGCATCGCTGGGGCTCGCCCCGATCATCGTCGACGAGATCTTCGACTTCCTCGCCCGGCGGGCGGCGGCGGGCGCGGCGCTGCTGATCGTCGACCAGTTCGTGGCCCGAGCGCTACAGCTGGCCACAACGGCCTACGTGCTGCATCGCGGAGCGATCGCCTTCGCCGGCACCGCCGAAGAATTGCGTTCCAGCGACGTGTTCGACCAGTACCTCGGTTCCGGTTCGGCTGAGCGATGAGGACAAGACAAGGCCCAACGCGTCGGAACGCGGTTCCACCCAAAGGGTTCAATCATCTAACGTTCCGGACTAGCGTGGTGATATGACCGAGAAGATCTGGGCTCACTCCGGCGACTCCCACTTCCTCGAGCCGGACGACCTCTGGCACCGGATCCTGCCGAAGAAGCAGGCCGACCGCATGCCACGCACGGAGATGATCAGCGACACCGAGGAGCGGGTGACGGTAGACGGCAAGAGCTTCACCCGGGCCCTGCCAAAGGTCTTCACCGCCAAGGGCGCCACCGGCGAAACGATCGTCGAGCTGTCGACTCGCCCCCCAGGTTCGCGCGACCTGCACCTGCGCCTGAAGGACCTCGATGAGGAGGGCATCTGGGGCGAGGTGATGTACCAGTCGATCGGCCTGTGGTCGGCCCTGATCGAAGACCCGCAGCTGATCCGCGAGGCGGCCCACGCCGAGAACGAGTGGCTGGTGTCGGAGATCCAGTCCATCGCCCCCGACAGGCTGGTGCCCGCGGCGCTGATGCCGATGCTCGACGTCGACGACGCCGTCGCCGAGCTGCGTCACGCCGCCGGCATCGGCCTGCACCTCGTCAGCCTGCCGACCGGCAACCCGCCCGGCACCAAGGACTACAACGACAACTCCTGGGAGCCGCTGTGGGCCGCCGCCGAGGACACCGGCATGGTGGTCGGCTTCCACATCGGGACCGACGGCGGCGATCAGGCCGCGCGCTTCCGCGGCCCGGGTGGGGCCATCCTCAACTACGTCGAGACCACCTACGGCGGCCAGTACGCGGCGATGAAGATGGTCACCAGCGGCGCGCTCGAGCGCCACCCGAACCTGAAGATCCTGATCTCCGAGGGCGGCGCCACGTGGGTCCCTTTCATCGGCGACCGGATGAACGAGGCGTACCGTCAACACGCGATGTTCGTGCGCCCCCAGCTCGCCAAGTTGCCCAAGGAGTACCTGTACAACCAGGTGTACGCCAGCTTCCAGCACGACGAGACCGCGCCGGCGGCGCTGTGGGCAATGGGCTACCAGAACGTGATGTTCGGGAGCGATTACCCGCACCTCGAAGGCACTTACGGGCACACGCAGAAGACGTTGCACGAGCTGTTCGACGACGTGGCGCCGGAGGTGCGCCAGCGCATCACCCGTGGCGCCTTCGAAGAGCTGTTCCCCCACGTCTCCGCGCCGCCGGCTGCTTAGGACTCGCTGCTCGAGGTGCGGGCGGCGCAGCTGAACACGCCGGGATGGGTGCGCACCACCGACCTCCCCGGACGGACGCCGACGGGTTCATCTGGATCATCGGCCGGGCGGACGACGTGATCGTGCGCGGTGGGTTCAAGGTCGCCGCGAACGCCGTCCGTGACGCGATCGTGTCGCACCCGAGCGTCCACGAGCGTGTGTGATCGGCGTACCCGACCGGCGGCCGGGCCAGGTGCCGGTGGCCGCGGTCGAGCTGCGGCCAGGTGCCGCTGCGGTCACGCCCGAGGGGCTCATCGAGCACGCGCTTTGATCGCCATCGAACCCCGTTACACGTATGGTCGGACATCCGATCGGCGGTTCCGACGGTGGACCATCTTTGGGTTTGAACGACTTGTGGGACGCCCACGCGTTCAACGGCGTGCCGTCGACGGAGAAGTGATCCGACGACAGGTAGCGGCGCAGCTTGGCTTGGCGGACCACCGCGGCGAAGAACTCATCCGCGACGTCATGGTCGAGGAGCCGTTTGCGGTTCTTCGTGAACGTGGTCGCGTCGAACGCTGGCTGATCGATCCGCATGTCCAAGAACCACTTGAACAACAGGTCGTAGTTGAGTCGTTCGCAGAAGGCGCGTTCGGAACGGATCGAGTACATCGCTATCAACACCGTCGACTTCAACAACATCTCCGGCGGGACGCTGCGCCGTCCACTCGTCGCGTACATCTCATCGAAGATCGGATCGAGCTCAGCGAGCACTGCGTCGACGACAACACGGATCTTGCGAATCGGATGCTCCGCCGGGATCAGATCCTCGGTGCTCACCGACGTCAACATCGCCAACTGCGGATCAGGGGTCCCACGCATCCACAAATTCTCGTCGATCCCAACGCAGAACGCGTGTACCTACGACCCGATGTTCAGCACCCTGCTAGCAGGCGAAACAGAGCGGGTGAGGAGAATCGAACTCCCGTATTCAGCTTGGGAAGCTGCGACTCGCCCGGACGATCAAAGCTGTGACCAGGACAAACGTCGCCTCTGAGCGCCGCTGCAAGCGCCGCGTGCATCAATCGTGCAACTACGTGATGTCGACAGTCCCAGCCCGCTGACCGGGATGCTGACTATGCACTGCCCCAGGGACATCGGCCCACGGTCTGCTCGACACGCCTGAGGCACGAAGGGGTCGGTGGTGATCGCGTGGCGCAGTCGGACCGCTGCGACCTCCCTGTGGGCGGCCAGCAGGTTCTGCCCGCTGGCGGCCGGCTGCGCAGTCACGGCCAACTGCCACGCACAGGGGTCAAGCTGCGGCTCGACGGCATCGCTGGAACCGTCATTCAGGCACATAGGTGACGCGGTTGCCCGGGTAATCGGGCGGCGTTATCGGGCGCGCTCCGGTGGTCACGACCTCCAACACTTCGCCGGTTCCCGAGTGGGCGCCGCAACGAATTGCGTGAGCGAAGTGTGCGACCCAGATCCGGCGTTGGAGGGCACCCGCCAGGCAGGCGCGGTGACTTCGTCGAGTGTCGAGTCGGAGACCGCCCGAGGGGGGTCGAGGCGAACCCCGACCCTCCCGTCGGGCGTGTCTGGTTCGTTATCGGCTGTCCTGGCCGGTGTTCACGAACTTGATGCACTGGCCCTGGTTCTTGAATCCGGACGCTTCCCATCTGCCGTCTCTGCACTGGTCTTTTGAGTCGATCTCGGTCAGACCGGCGTGCCAGTAGGCGGCATAGCTCGCAATGTCGATCGGCATTTGCAGGCCGCCGAAGTTGAAGTGGTTGAGGAGCACCTCACGGATGTGGGTCTCCGGGCCAGCCGCCTCGCCGACGTGGACACCGTCGATGGCGTAGCTGTACTCACCGCCGGTGTATTCGTAGTTATCGCCGCCGGTCGGGTCGAGCGTGATCGACAACGTCACCCACTGCCCGTAGGCGACCGGCGTTGCAACGGGCTGCGGCCCCTCGGCTGCCGAAAGGGTGCGCCAGCCCGTATACCCGTCGGAGTTGACGAACTCTATGCCGCCGACCCAGCCAGATCGAAAACCGCCGTCATCGCCGTAAACCCGCACCCCGACCTGTGTTGCGTGATTCTCCCAGGCCGGGTCGACGTATAGGTCGACCTGGACGGCGAGGCCGAAGTCTCGGGGAGGGACGGTGATGATACCTTCGTTGCGAAGGACGCCGGTGGTGTCACCCGCGGTGGTTGGATTCTCATGGTCGACACCGATCCGGGCGACGTTGGTTCGACCGAAAGCAGTGACGGACGTGACCCCGTCGGACGGGAACGTCAACTGGGTCAACTCGGCATCCCAGCCGCTGTCAAGTTCAGTTTGTGTGAACGGGTCAAGCATGGTGTCGGCTGCGAGAGCCGTCCCTGCCATCGCCATGGCGGCAACTGCGGCGACGGCCGCTGCGCCAACAGTCTTGGACTTCATGAGGTGGTCATCGTTTCGATGGTGCTGTTCAGAAACAGCGTGCTCGTCTCGACCTGTGTCACGGAAAGCTCCTTGTCGTTTGGGGCTACTGGGCCCTCTAGCACCACGAGGAACCAGCGAAGTCCGGTTTGAGTTGTGGTGGGTTGGATGTTGTTGTACGGCAACAACGTTGCGAGATCGTTGCGAGGCCATCGCTGGCATCGCCTCGGCGTCCGCGCCGCCACGCGTCAGATTCCACGCGGAGGTCGGTCCGGCGTCGAGTTCAGGGGTCAGCTATCGTCATTCAATGCCGGACGGCGCAGTGGCGATGCGATTTCTTGGCGCCGCCGAGGTGTCGGTGGCTGGTGTGGCTGTCGCGACGCACAGTCGTCGCTCGATGGCGGTTTTGGCGTTTCTCGCGGTCAGCGGTGGACGTCACGCTCGGGCTTCGCTGGCCGCCACCTTCTGGGAGGACGCTCCGGATGAATTGGCCAGAGCGAATCTGCGCTCGGTGCTGTCGAGGCTGCAGTCCAGTTTGCCTGGTGTGCTCGTGGTGTCTCGTGAGACGGTGTCGTTCAACGACGTGGTAGGCGTCGATCTCGACGTGACGCAGTTCGTCGAGCTGGTGGATGTCGCGGAGGATGAAGCCTCGCTGCGCAGCGACCGGATCGATGCGTGCCGATCCGCGTTGGAGCTGTATCGAGGCGAACTGCTCGCAGGGTTCGAACAGCTCGGAATCACCGCACTGACCCACTGGATCGAGACCGAACGAAACGTGCTGCGGCGCCGCGCCGTGCGTGCTGCTGCGCTGCTGGTCGATCTCCTGATGCTCGAGAAGCAGCCTGTCGACGCCTCCCAGGCAGCGGAGCGACTCATCGCACTCGACGAATACCGTGAAGCGTCGTATTTGGCGTCGATGCGGTCGTTGTTGGCGAACGGTGAACCCCAGCAGGCCCTGGCCGAGTTCACTCGTTGCCACGCGCGTGTGGTCGGAGAGCTGGGTGTCGCGCTTGGGCCCGAGATCACCGCCTTGGAGCACGCGATCCGTGGAGAAACGGTGGCGCCGGTATCGACGCGACCGGTGGTCTCTCGCACGGGCGACTTACCGATGTCGCGCACGCTGTTCGGACGTGACCAGCTCATCGAGCGCTTGGCGTCGTCGGGCCGCGAGACCCAGGGCGGGTTGATCACGCTGTGCGGACCCGCCGGCGTCGGCAAGACCTCCTTGGCGGTCGCCACCGCCCACCGCTGGCGCGAGCAGGGCCATGATGTCGTGTTCGTCGACGCGACGAACGCACGCAACGGACGACAGCTCGTGGGCGCGCTCGCCAACGCCATCGGAGCCCAGGTCCCCCAGGGCAATCGCGACGATGACCTGGCCGACGTCTGCGATCTGCTGGCCGGACGGGCTGTGCGAATCGTGCTCGACAACGTCGAACAGGTCGATGGTGCACCTTCGGTGGTCAGCGAACTGCTCCTGCGCTGTCCGAGTCTTCTGTTCCTCGCGACGAGCCGGATGCCGATGCAGATTGCTGCCGAACGTCTCGAGATCGTCCCATCGCTGGAGCTCCCCACCGCGGAACAGGCCGCAACGGAGCCGACTCTGGTTCACGAGCAGGGCGACGGCGATCAACTCGATGCGCTGAAACGGCTTGCGTGCGTGCAGCTGTTCCAGCATCGAGCGGTCATCAGCGGGGCGGCGCCTGCGAGCTCGGCTGCCGAACTCCGTGTCGTTGGACGCATCTGCCGACTCCTCGATGGGCTTCCCCTTGCGATCGAATTGGCTGCCACTCGTCGCCGGATCATGGGTTTCGCCGAGATCGAAGCGTCGTTGCGCGAGGGGTTCGCAACCGGAGATCTGTCGGTGGTCGACGGCGGGTTTCGGGATGCACCCGAGCGACATCGCGGTCTGCGCGCCGCGCTCACATCGACACTCGCCCTGCTGGATCCCGAGTCACAGTCGCTTTTCGCGAACGCCTCGGTGTTCGAAGGGCCATTCACGTTCGACGCCATTGCAGCGGTGTGCGTCGGGGAGCAGCACGACCGTGGTCGGGTCATGCGCTGTGTCCAAGCGCTCGTCGACCTGCACCTGTTCCGTCGAGAAGAGCACCACGGCAGGGTCTGGTTCGACATGCTGGAGTCGGTCCGTGCCTTCGCGGCCTCATTGCTTGCTGAAGCCGGGGGCGCCGACGATGTGCGGGCACGTCGCATCGCTCATGATTGTGGGGTCGTCGAGCATGCCGCCGACGAATTCTTCTCGTCATCGAACACCGACTGGTTCCGATACCTCGATCAGTACATGCCGACATTGCGCACGACACTCGACGAGCTGCACGACCGCTGCGATCCACACGAACTAGCGATCGTGACGCGGTTGGCGCCGTACTGGTTTGATCGTGGCCGTGTCGCCGAGGCGCACCACCGTCTGTTGGCCGCCCGAAGCGCTTCTCCCGATCCGGAGCGGCCGTGGCTGTCTGCGTTGAACAGGTTGTGGTGTGCGGGCATGCGCGCCGAGTCAGTCGGCTACGGCACCGCGGCCGGCACGCTCGTCGAGATCGACGACGCCCTCCGCGACGTCCGTACCACCGCACCGCCGGCTGAGGTCGAACTCGAAGCGCTGCATCTCGCCGTGCACGTCCACGTGCTCGACGACACCGCCTGCCTCGATGTTGCGCTGGCCCTCGTCGAAGAGGGGATCGCATTGGCGACTGCTGCCGGCCACCCATGGCTCCGGACCCAGTTCGTCTACTCCCGAGGAGTGATCCACCACCTCACCGGCGACGACGAACGGGCCGCAGCC
>DATKCX010000266.1:0-2700 GCA_035512975.1 Ilumatobacter sp. | reverse complement strand
ACCTGAATCCGCGCTCGATCTGCTCGTGTCCGAGCGCGCCGACCTCGCGACGGCCGTGCCGACCCAGGTGATCAAAATGTTGCAGGACAAGACGGTCGCCAACCGCGACTACAGCTCGTTGCGCGTCTTCACCAACGCGGGCGCGGCACTGCCGCCGGACGTTGCGGCCGATGTTGAGACGACCTTCGGATGCACCATCCAGGCGGTGTACGGATCGACTGACGGCGGTGTGCCGGTGATGACGCGAATCACCGATCCGCCAATCAAGCGGTTCACGACGGTTGGCCGGCTGCTGCCTGAAACCGATCTCCGGCTGGTCGATGCGGACCTGCGCGAAGTATCTGCGGGCGAGCCCGGTGAGATCGTGTTCCGCGGCCCGACGAAGACTCAGGGCTACCTGAACGAGCCCGAACGCACAGCGGAGGCGTTCGTCGACGACGGCTGGTACCGATCGGGCGATCTCGGTCGGATGGACGACGACGGCTACCTGAGCATCGTCGGTCGGGTCAAGGACGTGATCATCCGCGGCGGGCAGAACCTCAGTCCGCGCGAAGTCGAGGATCTGATCGCCACGCACCCGTCGGTGTCGGAGGTCGGCGTGGTCGGCATCCCCGACGCTGTGTACGGCGAACGCGCGTGTGCATGCATCGCCCTGCGGCCTGGGCACGGGGTCGAGCTCGGCGAGTTGAACTCGTTCCTCGAGAGCAGGGACATCGCTAAGTACAAGTTGCCCGAGCGTCTCGAGCTGTTCGACGAACTGCCCAAGAGCGCCGGCGGCAAGGTGTCCAAGGTGGAGCTTCGCCAGCAGGTCGTCCGCCGGATGACCGACGCCACGGCATGAGACAACAGGAGGAAGCATGGAAGGCTTGACCCTCGAGGGCCGCACGGCGCTCGTCACCGGTGGTGCAGGTGGGCTCGGCTCGGGCATCGCCCGGCAGCTCACGGCACTCGGCGCGCGGGTGGTGATCGTCGATGTCAACATCGACGGCGCCGAGAAGCTCGCGGCAGATCTCGACGGAGCGCTTGCGCTGGCTGCCGACCTGTCCGATCCGGCGAGCATCGATTCCCTCATTCAGCAAGTGAAGAGCGAGGTCGGCCGGGTCGACGTCCTCGTGAACAATGCGGGGTGGGATCGGATCGAGCCCTTCCTCACGAGCGAGCCCGCCACCTGGGATCGCCTGTTCAACATCAACCTGCGAGCTCCGATACACCTGACCCACGCCTTCCTCGGTGCCATGGTGGAACAGCAGTGGGGCCGGCTGCTGTACATCTCGTCCGATGCCGCTCGGGTCGGATCAACGGGTGAGTCGGTGTACAGCGCATGCAAGGCCGGTCTGATCGGCTTCTCCAAGACGATGGCTCGCGAGTCCGCCCGCGCTCAGGTGACCAGCAACGTGGTGTGCCCGGGTCCGTCGGACACGCCGTTGCTGGCCGAGGTCGCGAGCGACAACCCCAAGCTCGTCGAATCGCTGAAACGAAGCATCCCGTTGGGTCGACTCGGCCAACCCGACGACATCGCCGGCATCGTCGGATTCTTGACGAGCGAGAGGGCGGGATACATCACCGGGCAGACGATCAGCGTCAGCGGTGGCCTGACGATGATCTGACGTACCGAACGGCACAGAGGGCTGAACGGCACAGAGGGCTGAACGGCACAGAGCAACCGACCGCCAGCGAGGGACACGGGCAACAGCGACTTCGACCTCGTCGTCATCGGCGGTGACATGGCAGGCATGACTGCAGCGGGGTTCGCCGCATCGAGCGCCTCGCACGCTGCCGTGGTCGAGTGCGTTCCACTTCTACGCGCTCGAAGTGCGTCCTGGCAACGATTCGTTGAACTTCTACCACGAGGACGTCGAGCAGTTCAAGCAGAAGCTGCAACAGATCTCGAGCCCCGGTGTCGATGATCGCCGTGAGGACGTCATTGCCCTGTACCAACGGGGCGCTGTCGCTGATCGAGTTCGTCGACGACATCGAGTACCACCTGCTGTCGCCGTGTGGTCACAGCCCGATGGTCGAGCATCAAGCGACGTTCATCAACCTGTTCACCGATTTCGTCAGCCGCCGGGGCTGAACCGAGCTCAGCGGTCGAGAACGTGACGGGCGACGACCAACTGCTGGATCTCGGCCGTGCCCTCCTCGAACCAGAAGCCACGGGCGTCCCGATAGATCCGTTCGATTGGGGCGTCCGTGGTGTAGCCGAAGCCGCCATGCACGCGCAGCGACTTGTCGGTGACCCGGCCGATCATGTTGAGACAAAACAGCTTCGCCGTCGCTGCATCGGCCGTGAAGTCGAGTCCGGCGCTGCACTTCTCGGCCGCGAGGCGAACCAGGCCGCGGCCCGCCGATACGTCGGCATGCATGTCGGCGAGGTGCGCCTGCATGGCCTGGCGATCGGCGATCGGCTGACCGAAGGTGACCCGTCGCTTTGCGAACGCCACGGCTTCGTCCAACGCGCGCTGGCCCAGTCCCACCATGCAGTTCGACAGCGACACGCGGCTGTAGTCGAGAAAGCTGAGCGCGACCTCAAGTCCTTGGCCCACCTCGCCGAGGATCGCTGAGTCGGGCACGACGATGTCGTGATATCGCAGCCAGGCGTGGCCCGTGCCGTGCAAGCCCATCGTCCGCTGCGTGGCGTCGACTTCGAAGCCCTTGGTGTCGCGCGGGACCAGAAACGCAGTCAGCGAGTTCTTGGCGCGT
>DATKCX010000265.1:0-15390 GCA_035512975.1 Ilumatobacter sp. | reverse complement strand
GTCGACTCGTCCATGTGCCCATGGGCCGGTTCGGCGAGGCGGCTGAAATGGCGAACATGGCCGCATTCCTGGCTTCCGACGAAGCCAGCTACGTCACCGGAGCCAACATGCTGGTCGACGGCGGTCTCACCGCCGCCTACGTCACCGCCGAGTGACGACACGAAGCCTCGTTTGCATCGGAGACTGGGCTGGCATGATCAGGCTGGCATGATCGCGTCAGTCGTCAACGGCGTCGAGCCGAGCGATCAGCTCCAGCACGAGGCGCGCCGAGTTGGCCGCCACTTCGGGCACGAAGCGAGTGAAGTGCTCGGGAGAGTCGTCACCGGCGAGATCCGACATCGAGCGGACGACGAGGTGATCGCTGCCGAACCGTTGCGCCACCTGCGCCAGGGCCGCGCCCTCCATCTCGATCGCGGCGGCACCCAGATCTGCGAACATCCGGTCACGAGTGGTGATGTCCTGCAGGAACTGATCGCCGGTGGCGATGGTGCCGAACGAAACGGCCGGTACCCGCCCCAGCACGGGCGTGAGCGTCGTGGCCGCCGCGACCTCGCGGGCCGCGCCCAGCAACGCCGGTGACGGCTCGAACCCCCACTGGTCGGTCGGGTTGAAGAATGGGATGTGCCCGGCCTGGTAGCGCTGGAGACCGCCGGGCGCGATCACTCCCCAGTCGTGCTGCACCGTGCGCTCGCCGATGACCACGTCGCCTACCTGCAATGACGGGTCGAGGGCTCCGGCGACGCCGGTGAACAACATGATGTGGGGCCGGTGCCGCTCCCACACGACCGCCGCCAACGACGCGATGTTGACCTTGCCCATGCCGGCGAGCGCGAGCACGACGATGTTTCCGTCTCGCTCCCCCAGCCACACTGGCCACCCGGCGACGTCCGCGCGCCGGGGATTGTCGAGCGACGCGACGACCAGGTCGATCTCCACCCGCAGTGCTGCGAACACGGCAATCGTCATACGGGAAACTCTATTGTTCGGCTTCAGCCGAGTCGGGCGTGCATCAGGATTCGCTTGAACGCGAAGAGATACGGCGAGTGATCCCCCACCCGTTTGATCAACTCGTGTCGATACGCGTCGACGAACGGGGTGTGCAGTTCCCTCGGCAGCACCTTGAAGAACCGGGTCAACGACGTCCCTTTCGTCCACTCCACGACGGCCGCGGTGGACGGCATGACGTGCGGGTACACCTGGAGCCGCACATTCGGGTCGGCGAACCCCAAGCGGTACAGGAGTTCGGCATACGCCTCGGCTGCGAGCACATTGTCTGCCACCGGGTCGGGCGGCGGATCGCCTCCCATCGCCGACAGGAACGGTTCGGTGTGCGCCACCGCCACGCTCGCAAGGTGCGACGCATGGTCACTGTTGGCCGGCACCTGCACCGCCAGTTGGCCGCCGCTGCGCAACGCTGCCGTCCAGCGCGTGAGCACCTCGGCGTGGTCGGGCACCCACTGCAGCGCAGCGTTGGCGAGCACCAGATCATGATCTGCCGCCGATGTCCACGTGTCGATCTCGCCGTGGACGAACTCGACGCCGTGGCGAGCGTGCTGCTGCGCTTCGGCCAACATGGCGGGCGAGTTGTCGATGCCCGTCATCTGACCGACGCTCAGTTGCGTCGCTGCGGCGGCGGTGAGCTCACCGGTACCGCACCCCAGGTCGACCGCCCGTGCGAGCGGATCGTCGTTCAGCAGATCGATGAGGTCCCAGAACGGCTGTGCGCGTTGCGCCTTGAAGCGTTCGTATTGTGTGGGATCCCAGTCGGCTGCCATGACCATCACGATACCGCACTTGTATTGCACTTGTCTACATTCCGTGGCGAAGCTCCCGTTCGATACGGTGCCTGGGATGGAACACCTGCCGATCCATCACATGATTGCTGGCGGCCCACGCCCCGTCGCCCCGTTCTCCCACGCCGTCGAGGCCGACGGGTGGGTGTTCATCACCGGCCTGGCCGTCAGCGCGCTCGTGGAGATCGACCTCGTTGCCCGCCGCCCCTGACCCCAAGCAGCGTGACGGATGGGGTCAGACCCCAACCGTCACGCCGGGGCGGGCACGGCTTCGGCGTCGTACGTCACCGATTGTTGGCCGCTCGCGGGAACCCGAACCGTCGACGCAGCGTCGAACAGCCATGGGAATCTCCCGACGTCAGCGCCGCGCTTCGCTGCTCACCGTTTGTCTCGTGTGGGTCGGAACGTTCGTCATGGGCTCGCTCCCCGGAGGTCGGGTAGGTGCGTGCTCGTGCGCCGCTGAGCTACCCACGCTGGCCGACAAGATCGGCACCGTCGATCTCGTGTTCGTCGGCCGCCTCGTAGCGACCGAGACGCTCGATGAAGCGGCTCGGCAGCAGGTCGATCCACAGTTCGGCGAGTTCGATGTGCGGTACGAACTGGTCGTCGAACACGCCGTGAAGGGGGTGGCCATCGGCGACGAGGTGGTGATGTATGGCACCACCGCTCCCGGCAACTCGTGCGGCACCAGCGAACTCGACCCCACGGTGGTGTCCCATGCGGTGTTCTCGTGGAGCTACCAAGGTGTGTTCCTCGCCGACTCCACGCCACCGTGCATGACGCTGCCCACCGTCGACGAGCTCACAGCCGTCGACCTGACGCTGCCGCCGACCAGTCCGGGGCCAGTTTCGCTGATCATCGTCGGGCGCGCGGGCACGGCCGACATCATCGGGTACGACGCCACCGGCATGCCGACTGCGTACGGAAACCTCGCTGGATGGTCGAGCGGGCCCGCAGTGTGTCCCGGGAGCACCCGGTTCGCGTTGATCGAGCAGGCCTCGACCGATGCGATGCCCACACTGGCGATCCGCGACACTGCGACGCTCGATGTGATCGGGCGTCACGCGTTCGACGGACTCGATTCCGCCGACGAGCACCTGCGGTGGCAGCTGGCGTCGGGCGCGTATCTCGCGTGCGGCGCCAGCGACGGCTCTGACGTCACGTTGTTGTTGCCGCGTGAGATGTCGTCCGACGAGTCGACACGCGTGATCCGAGTGCTCGACGGCGCAACGACCGTACGGAGCTATTCGAACGCCAACGGGGCGCGTCTCGACCCAGAGTTCGAGGGCGACGCGGTGTCTGCGGTGGCGGAACTCGACGGCGAGCTGGTGCGTCTCACCGGCTCTGGCGATGCCCCACCCGAGTCGATCGGGCAAGTGAGCGAGCCGGGCGGCCCTCTGCTCCGTGCTGTCACGATCCTCCCCGACGGGTCGGGAGGGTGGTGGGTGGGTCTCGGCGACGGGCAGTACGGCGAAGCTGATCAGCTCCGGTTGCTCGCCCACATCGACGCCGACGGCACGATCCGGCGATGGACGGTGGAGCCGAACGTAGATGCGTACTCGCTGCGCATCGAGGGTGACGCCCTCGTCTCGGATGTGCACGAGATTCCGCTGCCTGATCCAGCCGGCACTCACACCAACGTGGTCCCTGGTCCGCGAACGACGCCGCCGCGACCCGGCCGGGCGCTCGGCGACGGACGCACCGTAGTGTGGAACTGGGACGGCGAGCAGCAAACGATCGAGATGGTCGCCGCTGACGGTTCCACCGTAACCCTTGCCCACCTGGCCGAGATGTCCACCGCGGTAGCGGTGCCTGAGGGCCCGCTGGTCGACCCGACGATGATCGATCGGAACCCGCCGGTACTGCTGGTCGACTCCGAGTGGATCACCCGCGCCGAGTCGGCACCCCAACCGTCGACCCAGCCGGTCGCGACGACACCGGCCACGTCTGCGTCGACCGCACCGCCTGTCTCGACCAGCCCACCACCGACCGAACCCGGAACGACGCAGGCACCGGTCGACCCATCGAGTTCCGCGACCTCCGCCTGGTTGACGGTGGCGGCATTGATCGCTACCGGTCTCGGCGTGGCCGCCTTCGTCGTCGTGCTCAGCCGAAGGAAAGGGCGGCTACCCCAAGCAGCGTGACGGATGGGGTCAGACCCCAAACGTCACGCCGGGGCGGGCACGGCTTCGGCGTCGAGTTCGAACTTGAGATACTCCGAACCGGTGTCTTCCCAGTCTTCGAACTGGATGACGTTCATCTCCTCGAAGCGGCGACGCAACCACTGGTCGTTGCGGTCGAGGAGGCCGAGCTTCTTGCAGTTCGGCACGATCTTGGAGAACAGCATCATCTGGAAGACGTCACGGGTGGGGTCTTTCAACACCAATGGCACCACGTCTCTGGGATTGACCCCGTGCTTTTCCCAGACTTCCTGTGACAGGAAACGGTCGCGCATGCGAATGGCCGCTTCGAACGCGAACTCTTGGCGGTCTTTCATCTCGAGGTCACTCATGCCGTCGTACACCTCTTTCAGACTGAGCACACCGAACGCCACGTGGCGGGCCTCGTCGCTCATCACGTAGCGCAACAGCTTCTTGAGCAACGGCTCTTCGGTCATCTGGTGCATGAACCCGAACGCCGCGAGCGCCAGGCCTTCCACCATCACCTGCATGCCCAGGTAGGTCATGTCCCAACGTGAGTCTTGGATGATGTCGTCGAGCAGCAGGCGCAGGTGAGCGTTGACCTGGAATCCGCCGCCGAGCTTCTCGTCGATGTAGCGGTGGAACACTTCGACGTGGCGAGCCTCGTCCATCGTCTGCGTGGAGGCGTACAGCTTGGCGTCGTACCACGGCACGGTCTCGACGATCTTGGCGGTGCACAAGAGCGCTCCTTGTTCGCCGTGCAGGAACTGCGACAGCGTCCAGCGGCGCTGGTCGATGCCGAACTCGAGCCACTCCTTGTCGCCCCACTTGGCAACGGCCGTGCCGTGGTAGTGGTCGGGTGTGAACCCCGACTGGGCAGCTGCCTGGTCGGCCGAGACGACCTTCTCGAGATCGACTTCGGTGCTCCAGTCGAGGTCGGTGGTGGCGTTCCACTGCCCCACCTTCGCCTTTTCGTACAGCTTGCGGAGCTGCGGGCGGGCGAGTGAGTAGTCCCACGTGAAGATCGCGTCGGCATTGTCTTTGACGATGTGCTGCACCTCGTCGACGTCGGTATTGGTGACCGACAAGATCGCCTCGATGTCGTTGATATCGGCGCGGCCGATGATGCTCTCGTTGCTGGCGTGGATGGCAGACATTGATGACTCCTAATTGTGCGAAACAGAGGCAGGACGAGGTTCGGCGACATCGATCGAGTCGCAGGCGAGCACGCGCACGACGGGTCGCAGGAAGTCGCGGGCTTGTTCGGCGTCGCCGAGGTCGAGATCGGCGCTCGGGGCGAGGAAGTACGAGATGGTCAACCGGGCGAGCACGTCGATCAGCCGGCGGGCCGCCGACGCATCGACGAAACGGCTGACGTACGGGGTGAGTGTGACGGTGGCCATACGAACGATTCGGGGGTAGCCGTCGACGGTGAGTTGACCGAGCGTTTCGCCAGGCTCGCTCGCGAGCATCGATGCGAGCTGATCGTCGTTGCGAAGTTCCAGCGTGGATGCGACCACGCTGCGGACGATCACGTCGAGCAGATCGGTTGCACCTTCGACTTGGGAGGTGAGCACGCTGAAGAAGTCGTTGAGGCGCCGCACGCGCAACGCTTCGAACAACACGTCGCGCCCGCCAGGAAACAGACGATAGAGCGTTGCCCGCGACACGCCGCTCTCGGCAACGACGTCGTCGATGGTGACCTTGGTGAAGCCCCACTGCGACACGCAGCGCTCGACCGCGTCAAGAATGCGAGTTTCGACAGAGTCCCCAGGCACGAGTGAGACGATAAGACAAGAACCGTCTCATTGTCAAGGAAAAACGTGACAAACGTCACATCATGTGTTGTCGGGGTCGCCCATCGACCTCGGCGAGCCGGTGATCCTGCACGGGAGGTTGCGCACGATGCAAGAAGAGACTTCGCGCTCGAGCTTGTCCTGCTGCCAGCCGTTCCAGAAGTCGGCGTGCCCCGACAAGATGTTGCCCGACGACAGCGCCAGGCCCTCGGGAGCGACCGCCGGGAACGCGACGGCCAACTGCAGTTGCGGGATGTGTACGGGATGTGTGGTGGGGCACTCGCCGGCCTCGCTATAGGCGACGTGGCGTGCGGGCTCCGACACGATCGGGCTGCGCAGGTGCTCGCCGTCCCAGCAATCCTCGAACGTGATCATGAGCCTGAGTGACGTGCCGTCGGTGCAGTCGGGCGGTTTGGAGGAACGCAGTGACCCGGTGTCGCAGCTCCATGCCACCACCGACAGCGGCTGAGGTTCGATGGCGGTGTGATCACCCGCAACAGCCATGAACCCAGCCGGGTACGACACCACATCGGCGATGTCGACTCCCTCGGCGGCTCGGTAGTACGCCGTGGCCATCAGCGGTTCGATCGGTTCGAGATCAGCGTCGAGCAACACCGGGGCCCAATACGACGCCGTGTCGGCGCGTTGCTCGCAGGTGGTGTCGCCCGCCAGCAGATCGTCGTAGGTGGACGCCGCGTGTACCCCCATCGCACCAAAGAACTGATGCAGATGGCTCGCACCCGCACGATCTGGGTGAACGATCGGATCGTCGGCGACATACCGGTCGAACGCGCAGTCGACCGCGAACTGGCCAACGGCACCTTGCGGACCGGCGCGCACGGTGTCTGGCGCGGTGAACGGTTCACGGGTGATCGCGGCCGGGTCGGAGTTCGTCGAACCACACGACGCGAGCGCGATCACGATCGCACTCACCGCGCAGGGCGCTTGGTGCCAGGCGCGGCGAGTGGACCCAACGAACATTTGTGTGGCCTATGGCAACTCGGGCACTTGGATGGCGTCGAGGTCGACTGTGGGCGGCATGTTCAACGCTGCCGTCGCCGGCGCAGTGGCGGCGTCAGGCATGTTCTCGTGGGCACCGAGTTCGGGCAACGGGGCTTCGCGCCAATCCACTTCGCCGGGAAGACCTGCCTGTTCGGCGATCCACCGGGCGACATTGAGGTCGCCGGCGGTCCAGTCGCCGCCGCTGCCTGCTGCACCGCACGGAGCGAGCGACTGCAAGTCGGTGGGCGCGCTCGTGGTGAACTCGTTGTTGCTGAAGCAGTTGTTGAACGTCGAGATGTCGCTACCAGCCGACGCAACGGCCAGGTCGGCTTCTCGGCTGTCGGTGACGACGTTGCCGCTCACCGAGTTGCCCAGGGAATCCCACAGCAATGCACCTTCTGGCACGACCGGGGTCTCGAGCTTCTGTTCCGAGCACGGCACCGCCCATTCATCTTCGGTCGGCATGTCGTCGTTCGGGAACTCTTCGAGGAACGGAACCAGGCCGATGCCCGTTCGATTGTGGTTGTCGACACGGTTTCGTTCGACGACGTTGTTGATGCCGCCCGCGATCAGGATGCCGTTGCCCTGAGCCAGCAGTGCCACGTCGATGGCCGGCGTATCGGTCTGGTTGTTGTCGTACACCAGGTTGCCGACCAAGGTGGTCTCACGTTCCGGGTAGCACAACTCGTAGCTTCCCGAGTTGGGCACGATCCCGGCGCGGTTGTGGTGGACCGACGAGTTGACGATCAGCAAGTTGCCACCAGAGTTGGTGCCCGAATACCCGAGACCGTTGTTGTTCGACTCGATGTCGGTCATCACCGCGTCGCACGGGTAGCACTGGCCGATGTACACACCGGCATCCTTGCTGCCGACCGTGTGCGACTTCTCGATCAAACCGTTCGTGGAGTCGAACGCGTAGATGCCGTAGTCACCAGTGCGGTACGTCGTGATGTACGACGCTCGGTAACCGGTGGAGCCCACCCAGAACACACCGTTGTTCGTGTAGTTCATCGCCGTGAGGTTCTCGACCGCTACATCTTGTGCACCGAGCACCCGGATGCCGTTGTCGAGCTCGAACTCACCGTCGAGGATGACGGTGTCGCGTTCCAGGCCGCGGATGGTGAGCTCGTCGGTGGTGACGTCGACCGCTTCGTTGTAGGTGCCGGGAGCGATGAGGATCAAGTCGCCCGGGGCGGCGGCATCGACCGCTGCTTGGATCGATTCGAAGTCGTCGGGCACGTTGAGCACGCCGTCGCTGGCGGTCGTGGTGGTGGCGGTCTCTTCGGCGTCGCCAGCGGTGGTTTCGGGAGCCGTGTCGGCGCCGGTATCTGCGGTGGTGTCGGCGACCGTCGTGGCCTCGACCGTGGTCTCTGCGGTGGTCTCCGCGGTGGTGTCGACACCGGATTCCGCCGTCGTGACAGCTGTGCTGTCGGCGATGTCGTCGTCGCCACCGCACGCTGCGACGATCAGCGTGGCCGCGGCGCACGCTGCAATCAATCGGTGCTTCATCACTGTTGGTTCTCCCCTGAGTTGTTCGAATCGACCTTCACTTGCTGGTCATCCTTCCACGCGCTTGCTATTCGACGGTGATGGTGCCCACCATGCCGACCTCGGTGTTGCCGTGGATCGTGCAGTAGTAGCGATAGTTGCCCGGCTCGGTGAACACGTGGGCGAACACCTCGCCCGGCTGGAAGTCGTCGACGTCGATGCCCCACGCTCCGTCGGCCTCGAAGCCCTCGTCGGCGCTCTCGATGTTCAAGATGTTGTGCTCGTTGCGCCCGTTGTTCTCCCACAGCACCTCATCACCCGCCTGGATCGTGAGCTGCACGGGCCGAAACGAGTTGTCGAGCGCGACGACCGTGACGACCACACCGGTGGGAGCGACCGTCGCGGGCGGAGTGGTCGTGGCGGCAGCCTGGGATTGCGCATCTGAGCCTGACGGCTCGCCCGACGGTTCGCCTGACGGTTCGCTCGGTTCGGCGGTCGGCACTGTTGCAACCGTCGTGGGCACGGTGGCGCCTGCCCGAGACTCAGCCGCCAGCCCAGCGGCCAGCGCGGCGGCGCGCTCGGCTTGGTACGCCCGATCCGGTGCGTCGTCGCCGCAGCCGGCCAGCGCCAGGCCGAAGGCCGCAACGAGCAGCGCACCGACGACCGACGGACGCGAGCGAGTGAGACAGGGTCGACGGACGCGATTCACGGGCACGAGTATGCCGGACGGATGTGCTGGCGACGGCGGTCACTCATCCGGCAAGACGTACTCCGCGAACTGTTCGCGAAGGGTCTTCTTCGAGAACTTGCCCACGCTGGTCTTGGGTACCTCGGCGATGAACACCACATCGTCGGGGATCTGCCATTTGGCGACCTTGGTGGAGATGAACTCGAGCACTTCGTCGCGGGTGATCGTCTCGCCCGCCGCCGGAACCACACATGCCAACGGCCGCTCGGACCAGCGCGGGTGCGGCACACCGATGACCGCCGCTTCGGCAATCTTTGGGTGTGCCATCAGCTCGTTTTCGATCTCCACCGATGAGATCCACTCGCCACCCGACTTGATGAGGTCTTTGGTGCGGTCGACCAGCCGGATGCGACCACGTGGGTCGACGGACGCGACGTCGCCGGTGCGCAGCCACCCATCTGCCGTGAAGCTCTCTCCGGCACGTTCGTCGTTGTAGTACGTCGACGCGATCCATGGGCCCCGGCACTGGAGTTCGCCGCTGGCCTCGGAGTCCCATGGGATTGCGTCGCCGGTGTCGGGGTCGACGACCCGCATGTCGACGCCGTACACGGTACGTCCGACCATCGTGCGCAGATCGGCCTTCTCCTCGTCGGACAGGTCCATTTCGTCGCTGTCGATCTGGCACACCGCGGCCACCGGGCTGGTCTCGGTCATTCCCCACGCCTGCAGAATCGGCAGACCGGTTTGCAGGCGGAACCCCTCGGACAGCGCCTTGGGCACCGCGGAACCGCCGCACGGAATCGTGCGCAGCGACGATGTGTCGCGACCTTTCAACTCGGGCAGCACTTGCATCCAGATCGTCGGTACACCCGCGGCGACGGTGACCTTCTCGTCGACGATCAAGTTGGCGAGACCCGCCCCCGACAGGTCGGGCCCAGGCATCACCAGCGTGGCCCCGGCCGCCACACCGGCGTGCGCGAGACCCCACGCGTTCGCGTGGAACATCGGCACGACCGGCAGGATCACGTCGGACTCTCGGATACCGACCGCATCGACGGTGAGCGCACCCATCGTGTGCAGGTAGGTGCTGCGGTGCGAGTAGACGACGCCTTTCGGGTTGCCGGTGGTGCCGCTGGTGTAGCACATGCTCGCGGCCCGATTCTCGTCGAACTCGCGGAACTCCGCCGGCTCGGCCTCGGCGAGCAGGTCTTCGTAATTCAGCAGTTCGTGGCCGTTCAAGTCGTCGGGAATCGCGCCCACGCCATCGTCCATCATCACGAGGTGCTTGACCCGTTCGAATGTTTGGAGCCGAGGGGCCAACAGGCCGAGGAGCGACCGGTCGACGAAGATCACTTCGTCGTCTGCGTGGTTGACGATGTAGGTGAGCTGTTCGGGGAACAGCCGCAAGTTCAACGTGTGGAGCACCCTGCCCGAGCACGGGGCCGCGAAATACAACTCGAGGTGACTCGCCGTGTTCCAGGCGAACGTGCCGACGCGGCCCGACTCGGAAATGCCGAGCTGGTCGAGCACGGTCGCCACCCGTCGGGTGCGGTCGGCCCACGCGGCGTAGGTGATCCGTTCCTTGCCGGTGCCGCTGGCGGTGACCACCTCTTTGTGGCCGAAATAGCGCTCGGCTCGACCAAAGAGGTGAGAGATCGACAACGGCACATCCTGCATCAGTCCCTGCATGGGCCGAACCGTAGCCTTCGATTCTCGACAACGCCGGATTGGCGCGAGCAGCACTCGTTGATCGCGCGGGTACCGTTGCCGCCCAAGTGAGCCTTCCCGACCCGCCTCCCCTTCCCGGTAATCCGTCCGGGCGCGACGACAACATCGCCGACGACGCCGTACTGGCCCGCGACGCCGTACTGCAGGGTGTGTCGATCGTGCACCCACCCGTGCCGGTATGGGGCCACGCTGCAGTCGCCGCGTTCGTGGTGCTCGTGGTGTGCGGGTATGTCGCCACCGCAGTTGCCCCCACGTGGGCGAACAGCAATCCCGAAGGTCTGATCGCACTCAATTCCCGGATTCGCCACCTGCTGCTGGTCGTCGGCGGCGGCATTCCGTGGTGGTCGTACGCAAGCATTGCCGGTGTACGACTGGCGTTGGCGTTCGTGGTGTGTCACCTGATCGGCAGGGCGTATGGCGATCGCGTGCTCGAGTGGTTCGGCCGATACCTCGGTATGACCCGCGAGTCGATCGTGACGATGCAGGCAGGATTCGACAAGGTCGACTGGCTCATCGTGCCATGGTTCGCCGGATCGAACATCGTCGCCGTCATCACCGGCATCAGGCGGATGGCACCGGTGCGGCTTGCGGTCCTGTTGACGATCGGCATCGCGGGGCGATTGGCGGTGTATTGGTATCTCGGCAAGGCGTTCGAAGATGAAATCGACAAAGTGCTCGACTTCATCGGCCGCTATCAGTGGCCGCTCACCATCGTGTCGATCGTGCTGGTGGTGTTGAGCGTCAGTGTGAACTTGAGGCGTGGGCGCAACTTCAAGCTGTGACGCCGCGATCTCAGTTGTGCGATCTCAGACTGCACGATCCCAGGAGCCAACTGGTACAACTACCTGATGGCACAAGTAACCCTGGGCGGCAACGCCGTCAACACGAACGCTGATCTCCCCGCAGTCGGCGCCGCGGCACCCGAGTTCACGCTCACCGGTGGCGACCTCGGCGACATCACGTCGACGTCGTTGCACGGTAAGAAGGTCATCCTGAACATCTTCCCCAGCATCGACACGCCCACGTGCGCAACGAGTGTCCGTACGTTCAACGCGAAGGTGTCAGACCGCAACGACGCTGTCGTGTTGTGCGTGTCGGCCGACCTGCCGTTCGCTCAGAGTCGTTTCTGCGGGGCCGAGGGGCTCGAGAACGTGGTCAACGCTTCGGGCTTCCGCAGCTCATTCGCCCACGACTATGGCGTCAACCTCATCGATGGTCGGCTGGCCGGGCTGATGGCTCGTGCCGTGGTGGTGCTCGACGAGTCGGGCACCGTGGTGCACACCGAACTCGTGCCCGAGATCGCCCAAGAGCCCGACTACGAAGCGGCGCTCGGCGCCCTCTAACCAGCCCAGCGCCTGACCCCGGTCGACGTCGACCAGCTCAACGATGTTTGGCGAGCCGCAACATCTCCGTCGCCGCCGGCGCGAGATCTCGATCGCGGTGGATCACCACCACGTCGCGCACCAGCGGCGGATCGAACGGCCGCACCACCGCGCCGCGTTTGCCGGCCTCGAGCGCCTGGGCTTCGGGCAGTACGGTCGCACCGGCTCCGTCGAGCACCAACGGGACGATCGCTTCGCGCTGCGGCATCTCGACCGCGATGTTGGCCTCCACTCCGGCCGCCTCGAACGCCGCCAGGAGTAACTCTCGCACCGCTGTGCCGGCGGGTGCCAACACGAGTGGGTACGTCGCGAACTTGGCGAACGACAATCGCCGTCCGCCGCCGCCGCTGTCCGGTGGGAGCACCGCGAGCAGGCGTTGTCGGGCCAGCGGTACCGACTGCAGGCCGGCACGACGGGTGGCGGTGTCGGCGAACGCCAGCTCGCAGCGCCCGTCCGACACCATGTCGATCAGCGTTCCCGGGCGACGTTCGTCGGCCACCTGCACGGTCACGCCGGGATGGAGTCGTCGCAGGCGTGCGATCAGCGGTGCCACGATCGTCGCGGCCAACGTGGGGATGGTGGCGATCCGAAGCACTCCGACGTCGAGGTCGCGATGCATCGCGACGGTGGAGAGCAAGGTGGACAGGTCGCGCAGCACGGCGCGCGCCGGACCTTCGAGTCCGTGCCCCGCCTCGGTCAGTTGCACGCCGCGCCCGACCCGATCGAACAGCACCACGCCCAACTCGTCTTCGAGCCGGCGGATCGACTGGGACATCGACGGCTGGGTGATTCCCACCGCGTGGGCGGCCCGGGTGAACCCCCCATGGTCGATCACCGCCACGACGTGTTCGAGCTGCTGCAGTTCCATAGGTTGAGCCTATGTCTTTCACCCGGTCTCAGTGGTTGTTCGAATACCTCCGGACCGGTTGAGTAGAAGCCGTGACACTGCTCCGCCGAACCGATGATCGGCAGGGCACGCTCGACCTGTTTCCGTTCGGTGCCGATGGGCTTGCCGTCGAACTGCGCGGCGCAGGCCTGCTCGTCGGTGTCGCCACCGCAGCCGCAACGTTCGCCCACCTCTTCACCCACAGCGCCAAATGGGTGATGCACCACCTCTACGGTGCCGACGGGCCGGTATCGGCCGCGCGCAACGTCCCGTGGTGGGTGGTGGCACCGATCATCGCCGCCACCGTGATGTTCGCCGTCTTCGTCGCCGGTGCGGCGCGCCGTTTCGGGTCGGGCCGAACCGGTCTGAGCCACATCGCGGCCGCGGCCCGCGGCGAGAGCGACGGGCCGTCGATACGGGCGACGATGGTGCGTTCCACCGGAACGTGGGCGATGAGCACCGGGCTGGTGTCGATCGGTCGCGAGTCCGCCATCATCGAGATGGGCGGTGGCTTCGGTACGGCCGCTGGCCGGCACGGTCGGTTCTCGCCGAGCCTGGCGGCCGGCGGTATCGTCGCCGCGTTCGCGGCCGCGTACCACGCCCCGATCGCCGGGGTGCTCTACGTCGAGGAGCATCTCGGAGTTCGGCATCAACGTCGGGCCGTGTTGTACACCGTGGTCGGCGCGCTGATCGGGCACGTGGTGTCCGTGCGCCTCCTGCACGGCGCGCCGATCCTGCCAGACACCCAGGGTGGCCGTGGCGACATGATCGTGCTCGGGCTGATCGCCCTCGCGCCGACGGTGATCGCATCGCGGGGCTTCTTCGAGCTGCGCGCCCGACTCACCGTCGACCGCGCCCGCCGTCGGTGGACTCGTCGGCTGCCTGTGGTGGTTCCGTTCATCGCCCTCACCGCTCTTGCGGTCACGTTCTCCCGGTTCGCTGCGGGCAACGGACTCGAAGCACTCCAGCTTGCCGCCGACGAGCCGATGCTCTCGGTGGCGATCTCGATGGCGGTCATCAGGTTGATCGCCACCACCACCTCGCTCGGTGCCGGCGCGCCCGGGGGTGTCATCCTGCCCACGATGTCGATCGCTGCGGGCTGGGCGCTGTTGACGTTCGAGCTCGTCGAGGCGGCCGGCGTCGACCTCCCCGGGAGCCGGTGGGACGGCATGGTCGTCGCCATGGTGATCGGTGTGGCCGTCGGTATCCGTTCGCCCCTGGTGGCGGTGTTCCTGGTGCCCGAGATGCTGGGCGACCTGTCGCTCGTGCCGATCGCCGCGGTGACCGTGCTGGCTGCGATGACACTCGACCGCGGCGTGGGCCGAGCGCTCAACACGTTCGCCCGCCGGGTGCCTTCGGTCGTCTACGACGAAGACGCCTGACGAGTGTCATGACGGATGGGGTCAGACCCCAACCGTCACGGATGGGGTCGTCACGGATGGGGTCAGACCCCATCCGTCATGTCCGGCTACAGGCCGAGGTAGCTGTCGAGTCCGATCACGACGCCAGGATGCTCGGCGATGCGTTGGCACGCCAACACCACTCCCGGCATGAAGCTGTCGCGGTCGTAGCTGTCTTGGCGGATGGTGAGCGACTGGCCCAACGCCCCCAGCAGCACTTCTTGATGCGCGGTCATGCCGTGCATCCGCACGCTGTGCACTCGAATGCCCGATGCGCCCTGACCGCCGCGCGCTCCTGGCAACACTTCGTCGGTGGTGGGGTCGGCCGCCCAGGCTGTTGCTCCACGGGCCCCGGCGATTCGTGCAGCCGTGGTGACCGCTGTGCCCGACGGTGCGTCGACTTTGGAGTTGTGGTGGTACTCGATGATCTCAGCGGTGTCGAAGAACGGAGCGGCCATCTCGGCAAAGCGCATCATCAGCACCGCCGAGATGGCGAAATTCGGGGCGATGAGACAGTTCGCGCTGCCATCGCCGAACGCACCGCGAATCATGTCGAGGTCGGCATCGCTGAAACCGGTGGTGCCCACCACGGCGTGAATGCCGTGCATGGCCAACCACGGGAGGGTGGTGCGGGCGGCTTCGGCCACGGTGAAGTCGACGACCACGTCGCACTCCGCCGCTGCGAACGCCCTCAGTTCGGGCGCCGCAACGACGATTCCTTCGATCAGGTCGCCAGCGGCTCGAACATCGACGGCGGCAGCCAACTCCAAACCCGGTGCGGCGTTCACCGCGGCACACACCGTGGAGCCCATACGACCTGCAGCTCCGTTGACTCCAACCCGTACGACATCAGCCATGGCCGCACCGTAGCCCGGCCGCCACCCCGTGACGATTACCCAGGCACGACTACCCAGCGACTACCCAGGCACGACTACCCAGGGACGTCTACTCGGAGACGATCACGGCAGTGACCATCCCGAACATTCCTTGGGTGCCCTCGGCATGGTTGAGGATGTGGCAGTGCCAGGCCCACACGCCGGGGTCGGTGAACTGGTACAGCTCGGTGAACCGCTCGCCTGGGGCGAC
>DATKCX010000264.1:0-4868 GCA_035512975.1 Ilumatobacter sp. | reverse complement strand
CAGAACCAGAGGGTCATGACGTACTCCCAGCCTTCACCGGGCCGGAAGATGAAGAATCCGTTGCCTCGATGGTTGATGATCCAGGCGACGGTCATGGTGCCGATCACACCGGCCGCACCCAGCGGGGTGAGGAATCCGGCGACCAACGCGGCACCCGCAGCCAACTCGGTGAGGCTGGCCAGCCAAGCCTGAACGACCGGCGGGCGCATACCCATGGAGCCGAACCAACCGGCGGTGCCCTTGATCTTTCCGCCACCAAAGATGTGGTTGTAGCCGTGGGCGATCATCACCGCGCCGATGGCACACCGGAAGGCAAGGAAGGCCAGGTTGATCACGTCTTGGTCGGACATCGTAGAGAGCCTCGCATTCGCGAGGTGTCTTCGACAAACGAACGCACGGGGAACCGGCGCTCGATTCGGAACGTCCAACCATCATCAGCGGTCGGCCATCACGATTTTGCGCAAGGGACGATTGGACAGAACGGTCGTCGCGCATTTACTGACCCGTCACCGCAGGGCCTTGGTCCTAAGGTGGAGCACAAGCAGAAAGGGACGAGCGTGAGACGCAAAACTCGACGGGTCGTGGCAACACTGCTGGTGTGTGCCGTCGTCACCTCGGCATGTTCACGCGGCGGGTCCGATGATGCAGATGACGCCACCACCACCACCGCCGACACCACCGCGTCATCCACCAGTTTGCCGACCGTGACCGTCAATGGTTCCACCGAGCTGGTCGCACCACCCACCACGGTCCTCGGCGTCAACCTGTCGGAAGGCGCGCCGGTCGCCGCCACCCCCGCCGGTCTGACCGTGGTGGAAGGTCAACCGCTCACCGACGACGAATTCGAAGCGGTGCTCACGCGGCTGCCCGTGTGGGACGTGCCCGCAGGCGACATCGACGGGTTCGAACTCCCGCCAGTCACCCTGCCACCTCCGATCACCGGCGACACGATCGTCACCCCGTTCCCCCCTGCCGCCGACCCGACCCCTCCTGAGGTTCCCACCGGCACGCCGCTGAACGTTGTTCGCTACCAACCTGAAGGCGCGGTCGACATCGCCCCGTTCCTGTCGGTGACATTCGACCAGCCGATGATTCCAGTTGCCACGCTCGACGGTCTCGAGGCCATCGACCCGCCCGTCACCCTCGACCCGCCCGTCGAGGGTCGGTGGCGCTGGATCGGCACTCGAACCCTTCGATTCGAGGTAGTGCCTGGAGCAACCGATCGCCTCCCGGCAGCCACGTGGTACACCGCTACCGTTGCTGCCGGCACCGAATCGGCGATCGGCGGGGTGCTGGGCGAAGAAGTGTCTTGGTCGTTCATCACGCCGACCCCCACCGTGACGTCGTTCGTCGGGGCCGATCGCTCGCTCACGACCACCCCGGTGTTCGTCGCCGTCTTCGACCAGCTCGTGGATCCCGCGGCGGTGCTGGCCACGATCACGCTCAGCGCAGCCGACGAACCGGTCGACATCAGGCTCGCAACCGCCGCCGAGATCGAAGGCGATGACGCGGCGGCCAGCTCGACCTCGTCGGCGCTCGAGGGACGCTGGGTCGCTTTCACGCCCTCGGCCGTCCTGCCGGTCGACACCAACCTCACCATCGAGATCGGGCCGAACACACCTTCGCTCGAAGGTCCGCTCACCAGCGACTCCGTCGCCTCGTACACGGCACGTACCTTCGGGGCGCTGAAGGTGACCGACCAATCGTGCGACGACGGAACCGGCTGCACGCCGTACTCCCCGTTCACCATCGAGTTCAACAACGAACTCGATCCGGAGTCGTTCGAGGCCACCCAGGTCGCGGTGTCGCCAGCGATCGCTGGTCTCAACATCGACGTATACGGAAACATCATCCAGCTGTATGGTGCCACCGAGGGGCGCACCACATACACCGTCACCCTCGATGCCGCGTTGCAGGACGTGTTCGGGCAGACACTCGGCGACGACACCGCCCTCACGTTCGAGGTGGGCCCGGCCACGCCGTCGTTGCGGGGCCTCGACCGGCAGTTCACCACCACCGATCCGGCCGCCGATGTGCCCTCCGTCAACATCGTCACCGTGAATCACGACACGGTGAACCTCAAGGTCTGGGCAGTTACGCCAGCTGACCTCGACGAGTACTACGACTACCTCGACGCTCGCTACTCAGACGTCGCTCCACCCGAACCCGACTGGCCGGTGTTGCTCGACACCGAGATCCCGATCGACACCGAAGCTGATCGTCCGGTGGAAACGGCGATCGACCTCTCGGGCCCCTTCAGCCAAGGTGGATCACAGCTGGTCGTGCGCATCGCCCCCACCGAGGAGTACCGCCAACTCGACGAGTTGTATTGGCAGAACCAACCCACCGTCTCGTGGGTGCAGCGAACCACGTTGGGCGTCGACGCCTTCTTCGATCGCGACCGTCTGATCATCTGGACCACCGATCTGCGCACCGGCAAGCCGGTGGGCGGCGTACCCGTGGAACTGCTGGGCGACGGGCGCATCGCCACCACGAACGAGGAAGGCGTCGCCGACATCGAGTTCGGCTCGGCTGCGGTGCGCGGCTTGTTCGCGAACGGCGGCGACCGCACCGCCCTGCTCGCCGCCGACTGGCGCGACGGGTGGAGCGGCTCCGAAGCAAGCGACGAAGGTCGTTGGTACATCTTCGACGATCGCGGCATCTATCGCCCGGGTGAAACCGTGCGCATGGCCGGTTGGCTTCGCAACGTGCAGTGGTCAGGCGACGGGTCGCTGGCGCTGTACGAGCCGGGCACGGTCGTCACCTTTCGTGTGGCCGAGGGCCAAGGCAACGAAATCGCCACCGGCACGGCCGAACTCAACGCGCTCGGAGGTTTCAACCTGAGCTTCGAAATTCCCGAAGGTGCCAACCTCGGCCCTTCGTGGGTTCAGTTCACGGTGGACGGTCTGTCGAGCGCAACAGCACAACACAGCTTCCAGATTCAAGAGTTCCGACGCCCCGAGTTCGAGGTGACCGCACGCGCCGACACACCCGGGCCGTACTATGCCGCGGACCCGGCCACCGTGGCGGTCGACGCCACGTACTACGCCGGCGGCCCCCTGCCGGCCGCCGACGTGGAATGGGTGGTGGGCACCACCTCCACCAACTACTCGCCGCCCAACTGGGACGAGTACTCGTTCGGCATCTGGACCCCGTGGTGGTACGAAGGTCGGTACGCCGACTCCATGGTGAGCGACATCGCGTTCGGTGGCTACGGCGGTTCGTGTTTCGGCTCGTGCAACACCACCTACGAGGAGTTCACGGGAGTGACCGATGCGGCGGGCAGCCACTACCTGAATCTGGCCTTCGACGGCGACGATGTCGATCTGCCCAGCACCGTCACTGCCAACGCCACCGTGTACGACGTGAACCGCCAGGCGTGGTCGTCGAGCACCACGCTGCTCGTCCACCCCGCCAACTACTACGTCGGCTTGTCCAGCGACCGATCGTTCGTCGAGCCCGGCACACCGATTCGCATCGACTCGGTCGTCACCGACGTCGACGGTGCATTGGTCGCCGACCGAGAAGTGAACATCACCGCTGGTCGCTTGGAATCCAAGTACGTCGGCGGCGTGTGGACCGACGAGGTCGTCGAGCCCGAAACGTGCTCGGTCACGTCGGTGGCCGACGACGACGCGACTACCCGGGAAGCAACGATGCAGTGCGAGTTCGCCACCACCGTCGGCGGTCAATACCGCATCACCGCCGTGGTCACCGACGAGGACGGCCACGACAACCGCACCGAACTCACGGTGTGGGTGAGTGGCGGAACCAGCCGCCCCAGCCGCAACGTCGCTCGCGACAGCCTGACGATCGTTCCCAACCAGGAGACATACGCCGTCGGCGGCACCGCCGAACTGCTCGTGCAGGCGCCGTTCGCGCCGGCCACCGGTTTGGTCACGGTGATGCAGAACGGCATCGTGTCGACGCAGTCGTTCGAAACCGAGGACGGCAGCTCGATCGTTACGGTGCCGCTCGACGAAGCGTCGATACCGAACGTCAACGTGCAGATCGAAGTCGTTGGCAGCGCGCCGCGCGTCACCGATGACGGCACCCCGGTACCCGATGTTCCTGCTCGACCGGCTTACGCGGGCGGCACGATGACGTTGAACGTGCCACCGGTGACGCGAGCCCTCTCGGTGACTGCCACTCCGTTGGCGACCGAGTTGGAACCGGGCACCTCCACATCGGTCACCGTCGGCGTGGTCGACGGCACCGGCAACCCGGTCAGTGACGCACACGTGGCCATCGTGGTCGTGGATGAGGCGGTACTGGCGCTCACCGGCTACGAAATAGCCGACCCGCTCGACGTGTTCTACCAACCGATCTACGACTACCTCCAAGCGCAGTACGCGCGGGCAGGTATTCAGCTCAGCCGGTCAGACCTGGTGAAGACCCCAGCCGACGGCGACGAAGCGGCGTCACCCGAGACGACGGCCGCCGGTTCGATGGACCAATACGCGGGTGACGATGCGGCGAGCGAACAGTCGGGCGAGGGCGACATGAACCGCGCCGGCAGCGACGGTGCTCCGATCGACGTCCGCACCAACTTCGACGCGTTGGCGGTGTGGGCACCTGACGGCACCACGAATGCCGACGGCTCGGTGACGGTCGACTTCGACGTGCCAGACAACCTCACCCGCTACCGGGTGATGGCCGTTGCGGTCAGCGGAACCGACCGATTCGGCAAGGGCGAATCGAACATCACGGCTCGGCTGCCGCTGATGGTCCGACCTTCCGCCCCGCGCTTCCTGAACTTCGGCGACCAGTTCGAACTGCCAGTGGTGCTGCAGAACCAGACCGACGCCGAACTCGTCGTCGACGTCGCCGTGGAGACCGACAACCTCGCCCTCACCGGCGATATCGGC
>DATKCX010000263.1:0-9702 GCA_035512975.1 Ilumatobacter sp. | reverse complement strand
GGAAGGGGTTGCGCACGTCGTAGCGGCGAGGCAGGCCGATGCGCTCGAGGCGGCGATCGGCGACATGTTCCACGTATTGGCAGAACTGATCCGGATTGATGCCGAGCAGGCCGCTGGGACACGCGTCGCGGGCATAGATTTTTTCGAGTTCGACCGCGCGCTCGATCAGGCTCACCAGCTCGTCCGCGAACTCCGGCGTCCACGCCCCGGGGTTTTCCGCACGGATAGTGTTGATGAGATCACAGCCGAATGCCAGATGCAGGCTCTCGTCGCGCATGATGTACTCGAATTGCTCGCCGATCCCCACCATCTTGTTCTGGCGGCGTAGAGCGAGGATCATCGCGAAGCCCGCGTAGAAGAAGATGCCCTCCATGATCACGTAGAAGCCGACCAGATCGCGGATGAACTTGCGGATGTTCTCGTCCCCGACCGTCGAGAAGTTCGGATCGAAGACGACCTGCGTCAGATCGACGACATAGTCGTCCTTTTCCTTGATCGACGGGATCCTCTCGTACATCGAGTAGATGTCGTCCGGATTGAGACCCAGAGTGTCGCAGCAATAGATGAACGTGTCGGTATGGATCGCTTCTTCGTAGGCCTGGCGGAGCAGGTATTGACGCGCCTCCGGACATGTGACGTGGTTGTAGACCGCAAGGACGATGTTGTTCGCGGTCAGGCTTTCGGCCGTCGAGAAGAAACCTAGGTTCCACAGCACCAAGCGGCGCTCGGAGTCCGTGAGGGCGGTCGGCGACTTCCACTGAACTGGTCACTCCACTGGTCACTCCGCTGGTCTCTCCGCTCGACCTCCTGGAAGCAGCCCGGCTTCTACGACTCTGGCTGACAAGACGCGCCCGATCGCCCGAAGCAACGTCAACACATCGAATCGATCACCGACGTACCCACCACGGCGATCCGTCACACCGATCGCCGCATACTCAGCAGCCGCATCTGGCGTGAAGTAGATCATGCCGTGTACCGCCTCGAGGCTGCGCCAGGTCTTGCGTGCCATCGTTGGATCCACCTCGGCATCGTAGGCATCTACCTGGGGCTGCGCCCGCAGTGGCGGTTGCAACAGGACGGTGAGGTCGCCCGGCTCGACCGAGATCGCGACTCGGGGCGGCTCCAGTCGGACGGGCGTGCAGTCGGAGTGGTTCAATGCCCAGGGTGCCGGACATTCCGTTGTCGATGTGGGTCGGGGTCGATGACTTCGGAGGCATCGCCAACCCCGGGCGGCCCGACATTGCGCCTCCGCCACATTGGCGACTGGAACTCGTTGACGCCGTCGAGCGGCCACGACATCCCGAGGTGTCGCCAGACGGCTCCCAGGTGGCCTTCGTCCTCGACCGCGACACATCCGACATCTGGACGCTCGACCTGGGCATGGACCTTGGGTCCCGGCCGGCAGCTCCGACTCGGTTGACTGTTGGGCGAACGCTGGCCGCGTACTGGGCCGATGGCGGACCGGCATGGTCGCCGAATGGCGAACTGATCGCCTACGAGCACGGCAGCAAGGTGTGGGTAGTGCCGAGCCGAGGCGGACTCCCCCGCCACGTGTGCGACGGCACGACCCCGGTGTGGATCGACGACATGCAACTCGTCGTCACCATCACGCAGGATCGCCCGGGTGGAGGCACCGATGCGCTGGCGCGGGTGACCGTGCCGCCCGCTGGCGACCCCGCATCACTGCCGTCGCTCCTGACAGGTGGCTTCGGCGACCGAGGCTCGGCAACGGTGAGCCCTGATCGACGTCGTGTCGCGTCGACCATGCACCACCGCGACGACCTGAACTGCACCAGCACCCACGTGACCGACTTGCAGACCGGGGTCGACATCGTGATCGCCGAGACGGCCAAGCGGCACACCGCCGCGCCGGCGTGGTCGCCCGACGGAACTCAGGTCGGGTTCACCGACGAGTCGCCCGGTTGGCACGAGATCTTCGTCGCCCCGGCAGACGGCAGTGAACCGGCGACACAACTCACACACGGCGCGGCTGACTTCGCCGACCTCAGGTGGAGCGAGCATGGGATCGTGGCCACGCGCAGCAGGGCCGGCATCGCCGATCTGGTGCACGTCGACACGTCCACCGGCAAGGCGACCGTGCTTGCCGAAGGCGGCACGTGGTCATCGCCACGCCTGGGAGGCGACGGCATCGTGGCGTGCCACGAATCGCACGAGACACCACCGCGCTTGTGCCTGGTGAGCGTCACGGGCGAGGTGACCGATCTGTTGGCACCGGCACCGTCGGCCATCAAGGTCGCTCCCCACGTGGTCCCCGAACACGTGAGCTATCGCAGCCTCGACGGGATGGAGGTGCATGGTTGGCTGTTCCGACCGGCCACTGCCACTTCGGACCAACCGGTGCCAGCGGTGGTGTACCCACACGGCGGCCCGACGTCGGTCACCGGCGACGAGTGGGACGGTGTCGCTCAGTACTTCGTCGACAAGGGTTACGCCTGGTTCTCGGTGAACGTTCGCGGCAGCACCACCTACGGCCGCGAGTTCGAGCGGGCGAACCATGGTGTCTGCGGAGTACGCGACACCGAAGACTGCCTCGCCGCGTACGACCACCTCGCCTCGCTCGATTGGGTCGACGCGAAACGAGTGGGCATCTTCGGGTCGAGCTACGGCTCGTACATGGCGTTGCACGCATTGGTCGACGACCCGCACCACCGGTATGCGTGCGGCGTCGCCAAGTATGGCGATTGCGACATCCTCACGTCGTGGGCCCTCGGCGACCTCGTGGGCCGGCTCGACCTGGAACGAATGATGGGCCACCCCAGCCAGCAACGGGAGGCGTACGAAGCCGGATCACCCATTCACCGGGTCGATCAGATCACCGCCCCCATTCTGATCGCGCACGGCGCACATGATGACCGGGTGCACCCGAAGCAATCGATCGAACTCGTCGAAGCGCTCAAACGCGAGAACAAGACCTACGAGTACGTCACCTATACGACAGAAGCCCATGGGTTCCTTCGCACCGGCCCGTTCCTGCATTTCTACGGGCGACTCGAACGATTCTTCGACTGGTACCTTCGCTGACGCGAAGTCGAGCGGTCCTCGGTGTTCCGGGAACGCGGATCAGCTTGCTACTCGGCGAGTCTGCTCACGTACATCGTCGGCCCACGGGCTCCAGGCGAACCACTTCGGCAGGGCGGCCACGACAGCGCTCGTGCCGTTCACCTGAATGGCATCGCTGCGAACTGCCGCCGACCAGGTTTGGAAGCCGCTGAAAACTCTGGCCAACTGCAGCGTCGGGCACGTCACGACCGCGTCGACCGGGAACCCAGGGTCGGCCATACACACCGACGCCGCTTGTCGCTCGAAGAGCAGCCAGTACGAACGCTTGATCGGCTCGGTGTGATCGAACTGCACCACGACTCGCTCCACCGGGATACTCGAGGCGTCGACGCGCCGGTGCATCCACCACATCAGACCCTCGGCGTCCACATCGGTTGGATCGAGCTGGTGGTACATCCACGACACCGACCAACGACCCATTGCCAGAAGCACCGGCACGAGGTCTGCACCAGCCGGGGTGAGGAAGTAGTCGTTGCCGCGTCCACCAGCGAGCGGCCAGATTTCGACGACGCCCTTGCGTTCGAGATGTTTCAACCGCTGCACCAGCAGAGTGCGCGACAGCCCGGTCAACCCGCGCGCGATGTCGTTGAAACGAGTGTTGCCGAGCGACAGCTCGCGAAGGATCAACGGGGTCCAACGATCACCGATGACGTCGGTCGTCAGGACCAGGGGGCAGAACGACGTGGTCTCAGCCATCACCACATCATCGCGCACTCTCAACGAGCGGAGTTCAGATTTTGTACTGGCCGGGTACAGATTTCGCACTACCCCAAACATGGCCAACGCGTCACCGTAGAGACATGACAACGATTGAATCACTCACCGATCCGAGCGCGGGTGTTGGCGACGCTTCTTCGGATCTCCTCCAGACCGCCAACGGGTGTGGAGCGTTCCTCGCTGAACGTGCCGCTCAACACGATCGCGACGGATCATGGGTCGCCGAATCGTTCGATCACGTGAAATCGGCGGGCCTGTTGGCCATCGGTGTCCCCAAGGAACTCGGCGGCATGGGTGCGACCATCAGCGAGATCGCCATGGTGCAACGCGAACTCGCCAAGCACTGTGGATCGACAGCGCTGGCGTCGTCGATGCATCAGCACGTGACCGCGTTCACCGCTTGGCGATACCGACGAGGGCTACCTGGTGCCGAGGGTGCGCTGCGCAAGGTGCTCGACGATGGAATCGTGCTCGTGTCGACAGGTGGCGGCGACGCCACCAGGCCGCACGGCACCGCCGTGAAGGCCGACGGGGGCTACACCGTGAGCGGGCACAAGCGATTCGTCAGCCAGTCACCGATCGGCACCGTGATGTCGACGATGTTCAGGTACGAGGATCCCGAACTCGGGACGCGGGTGCTGAACATGTCGGTACCCATGTCGAGCCCCGGAATCTTCGTCGATGCGAACTGGGACACGCTCGGCATGCGCGGCACCGCGAGTAACGACGTGGTGCTTGACAACGTGTTCGTGCCCGACGAGCGGGTGCTGGCGAACCGGCCGCACGACCAACTCGACGGACCGCTGCAAGTGATCTTCAGCATTGCCTTACCCATCATCGCCGCGGTGTATCTCGGCATCGCCGAAGGGGCACGCGACTACGCCGTTGCCCACGTGAGCAACCCAGACGACGCGATCACCCAACGCAACGTGGGACTGATGAACAATCGCCTGCTGGTCGCCGGCTGGGCCCTCGAGGGTGCGCTACGCACGGTTGGTGACGACCCGCAGCCGTCGATGGAGACCGTGGCAGCGAGCATGGCAGCCAAGCGTGAAATCGGCCTGGCGGGCCTGGAAGTATGCGATCTCGCCATGGAGGTCACCGGAGGCCGAGGTTTCTTCCGGGGCTCACCGATCGAGCGGGCCTACCGCGACATCCGGGCCATCAAGTTCCATCCGATGAGCTTCGATGCGACGCTCGTGCACTCCGGCCGGCTCGCACTCGGGGTGCCCTGCGACCGCATCTGACGGCCCTACCGCTGCTGCTCGCGCCATGTCGATGGCGCGAGCACTTGCGCGCCCGGCGTAATGCGGGACCTCGGCCGAGTTGCTGAGGTTCCGGTAGGTTGGCCGTACATGGCGAAGAAGTCCAGCCCCCATCCGAAGCCCACGACAGTCCTGCTGGTCAGGCACGGTCAAACGCCCACCACCGGGCAGACACTGCCTGGGCGCGCGAAAGGGCTGCATCTCGCTGAACTGGGCGTGCAACAAGCCGAACGGGCGGCCGAACGGATTGCGGAACTCACCAAGGTCGACGCGCTGTACTGCTCACCGCTGGAACGTGCACGCGAGACGGCGGCACCCATCGGAAAGGCGCTCGGCCTGAAGCCGGTCGTGGCGCGCGGGCTGTTGGAGTGCGAGTTCGGCGACTGGACGGGGGCCCAACTCAAAGACCTCATGAAACGTCCCGAGTGGGCCACCGTGCAGCGCGCCCCATCGACGTTCCGCTTTCCGAACGGCGAGAGCTTCACCGAGATGCAGGTGCGCATCGTGTCGGAGCTCGATCGGCTCCGTGTGGCGCATCCGGGTGGCACCATCGTGTGCGTCAGCCACGCCGACCCGATCAAGGCGGCGATGGCGCACGCCCTCGGCACGCATCTCGACCTGTTCCAGCGCATCGTCATCTCCACCTGCTCCATCAGCGCGATCGCCTTCACACACGGCGGGCCCGTTGCCCTCACCGTCAACTCCACCGGCGGGTCGCTGCGCGACCTGGTGGTGTCGTAGGGGTACGAGATGGGAGCGTTCTACGAGTTCGAAGAAGTCGATGCATTCACCACCGGGGCGATCGGCCAGCCAGGTGCCCGCGTGTTCTACCTGCAGGCCCGACACGACAAGCAACGCATTGCGGTCAAGTGCGAAAAGCAACAGGTGGCCGCGATCGTGCAATATCTACGTCGCGTGTTGGTCGACCTGCCGCCGCCCGAAGACCGCCCGGTCGCCAGCGCGCTCGAGCTTAGCACCCCCGTCGACGAAGTGTTCATCCTCGGCCCGATCGGTCTGGGGTACGACCGCAGCAACGACCGGCTCATCGTGCAGCTCGAGGAGATCGGCGAACTCGACGAAGACGGGGAGCCGATCGACGGCAACGACGGTCACATGCGGGTGTACGTCACCCGCGGCCAAGCGGCGGCATTCTGCGACCACGCCGAGGCAGTGATTGCTTCCGGCCGGCCCGACTGTCGCTGGTGCGAACTTCCGATCGACCCCGATGGACACGTGTGCCCGGGCATGAACTGACGCTCGCGAGCGAGCTCATCCCCGATCCCATCGCCTACCTCCAGCGTGCCGACGTGGAGGTGGAAGGTCGAATGCCGTGGAGTTCGAACGCGACCTTCCTCGTCACGTTGCATCACGACGGCGCTGATCAACAGGCGATCTACAAGCCAGTCCGCGGGGAACGTCCCTTGTGGGATTTCGAACCCGGTCTGCACAAGCGAGAACGCGCCGCGTATCTGGTGAGCGAACACCTCGGCATCGGTGTGGTGCCGCCCACCGTCATCCGCGACGGTCCGTTCGGGGAGGGTTCGTTCCAATGGTTCGTCGACGCCGACCACAGCGAGCACTACTTCACGATCTACGAAAAGTTCCCGGAACTCCATGATCAGATGCGCAACATCGCCGTGCTCGACGTGTTGATCAACAACACCGACCGGAAGTCAGGCCACTGCCTCCTGGCGCTCGACCGTGTGTGGGCGATCGACAACGGCCTGTGTTTCAGCGCCCCGTACAAACTCCGCACGGTGATCTGGGAGTTCGGCGGCCAGACCATCGACGATGACGTGCTCGCACGCGTCGCGTCGTTCGTGGAGCGGGTGCCGATCGACGTGGCGGCGCTGCTCGACGACGACGAGATCGCCGCGATGTCGCACCGCGCCACCAAGCTGGTCACCGAGCGGCGCTTCCCCACCGACGACGGCAATCACCGCTACCCCTGGCCACTGGTCTAGGCGGTTGCCGTCATGGAATCCGCTGACGACCAGCTCGACGGGTTGATCCACTCCGTCGATCTCGACGGCCTCGTGCGACTCATCGACGCCAGGTGCGAAGAACGAGATTGGGACGGCATCGATCGCGTCCGCCTGCGCTGTATGGCCGCCACCAAAGAAACCGGACGACAACTGTGGCCGGCCGCCACCTTGTCGGAGTACCGCCTGGCCCTCCATGCGCCGCCAGAATGGGTGGCGCGGGTGCTCGACGGCGAGGCAGGGCGTTTCACCATCGGTCCGCTGTCCGAAGTGGCGGCCAATCAGCACACCTGGGCCGAGCTTGCGCCGCACCTCGAACCGTTGCCCGTGGCGTTGTACGTGGCACACGAGCGTGCGTTGCGCGGTGAGCTGATCGATGCCGACACCGTCGCGCTCCTCCCGCAGGTGATCGACATCCCCGTTCAGCTGCAACCGTGGGAGCCCGAGTACCCGTTGTCGAAGTATTCAGACGACGGCGTGGAACACGACGAGCCGCCGAGCACCGCCACGCTGACGACGTTCGCCACCACCCATGGCGGCGAAGTGGTCGACGACGAGCCGGTCGAACTCGCCGTGCGGTTGCTCGTCGACGCCTGGACGACCACGTCCACGGGAAGGGCCGAGTCGGTGTGCGTCGAAGGCTCCCACCTCGACGCGCTCGGAGCTCTTGGGGCCCAGTCGGTCCGCGTCGGCGAGATTCCTGCCAGCGAAGCGTTGGCGCTGTTGGCGTGGGCGGGCGCGACCGGCGCGGCGCACGGCCGCCGTCGCGGCATGGCCATTGGTCGATACTCGATGTGGTGGCTGCTCGGCGCGCTCGGCGACTTGTACGACGAATGGCCGCCGAGTTCCCCGGACATGGAGGAATTGCTGGCCGACCTCACGTGGTACCGATGGGACGCCCACGAACCCCCGACCGGCTGGCGGCTACAACTCGCCATCGAAAACAAGTCAGAAGGAGTCGCCTGGGCCATCAACGCCAGCGACGACAACTAGCTGTTACGACCTGCACCGCTTGCCCTGTCCACGACCGGCACATCGCGGGCGCGGCATTCAGCGTGGATTCGACAGACGCCGATTCCTCGAATGGTCGCGGAGACACGGCTGCGCCCGCCTCGGCCGCAACCAGTGCAAGCGGCGCACCGACGCCTCGTCGGAGGCCGCGGCTGTTTCGACCCGATGGTGTGCGCAATGATGTCCTGATGGACGGCGGTGACCTTCCCGGCGGCGTCTACGCGGAGATCGACGGCCGCGTGTACGCGGCCAGCCACGTGCGGGGCCAGCCGTACATCACGCTGATCGACGACGGCACCCGTCTCATCGATCGAGCGGCCGCTGACCGGCTGTTCGGGCGCACGGTTTCCGGCCGATGGCAAGGCGAACCGGTGACAGTCTGGGCCGCCCGCACCCCCGGCACCGTGCGCGTCCAGTTCGACGGCAACGATTTCGACCGTGCGCGTACCCTCGGCATGCGCGGTGATCGCACGTTGTGGGACCTCGAAGTCCTGCCGAGCGAGGTCACTGTCACCAGCGTCGACGAGGTTGATCTCCACTGAACAGCTCGGTCCGGGCCGCGGATTGGCTTCAAACGTGGGTTTGTGCGGTGGGGGTTGGTTCGTTCGCCGGGCCGGTCAGGCTGCGTGGGGTTGTCTGGTGGGTGGTGGGGTTTGGGTGATGGTGTGTTCGTTGTGGTCGGTGATGGTGATGGATCGGTCGGGGTGCAAGACGATGTGCCAGTGGAGGGTGTGGATGAGGTGGTGGTGTCTGGAGCAGACCGGCAGGAGATTGTCAAGGTCGGTTTTGCCGCCTTGTTCCCAGGGGATGATGTGGTGGATTTCGGTGCGGTGGAACGGTGTGTCGCAGTCGCCGATCGCGCAGTGGCGGTATTGCTGGGCGAGTGCTCGGCGTTGTTTCGGTGTGGCGTGGCGTGAGGTGCGTCCCACCGCAAGCGCGGTGCCATCGGAGTTCACGACGACGCTGGTGATGTTGCCGTCGCAAGCGAGTCGTTGTGCGACTTCGGCGGGGATGGGTGCTCCGTCGCTGGTTTCGCACACGCTGTGGTCGTGGAGTTCCCCCGAAGCCAGGGTGTCGACGTCGATGATCACGGTGACATCCGCGACGGTGGGACTCGAAACGGCGGGAGTTCCTGTGCGGTTCGTGTCGTTGGTGGTGCCGATGAGTTCGCCGAGTGATTCGGCTGCCAACCGGTTGCGGTCGATGCGTCGTTCGACGAACTCGGTGTCACCGCGAGCTTCGCCGGCGGCGATGGTGGTGGTGACGTGGCGGTCGATCGTGCCGAAGATTTTGTTGGCGAGTTCGGGATGGAACGCGAAGCGTCCTTCGGTCATACCGGCCGCCGGGTTGAGTCGCCGCGACAGGAAGGTTTGTTTGCGGCGTTGTTCGTCGCGGTCGACGCCGTGTTCGCGTTCGAGTCTGCGGGCGAGTTCGCCGAGCGCGCGGGCGAAGCGCTCGGGGGATAGTGATGTGGCGGTGTCGAGCAGGTCGTCGGCGCGTCCGAGCAGATCGTCACGAACGGCTTCGTCGAGTTTGGTGGTGGCGTTGGCGAGGGCGTCGACGTGAGCGGTGCCGATCTGGCCGGTTGCGAGGGCGTCACCGAAGGCGGGGGAGGCGTCGATGATGTCGGAGCGGCGTTCGTTGTC
>DATKCX010000262.1:0-2846 GCA_035512975.1 Ilumatobacter sp. | reverse complement strand
CGTCCCGTCGGCTCCGGTGAGGATCCACGCGTTGCCTGAACGGCTGCCGGGCTGGTCCCACGATCGCGATGACAGCCGCCCGTCGGCTACGGCGTACACGTACTGGTTGCTCAACGTGAACACGTCGACACCTCGGTGGGTGCGGCCGTTGCCGCGCGGTGCCATCCAGGTGTCGCTGTACCAACAGGGGCCCTGCGACGGTAGGGCCCCGAGTTCGACGGCAGCGGCCGACGCCGACGTCGTCGACGCGGGCGTCTCCGCGCCAGCCGGCAGCACGATCACGTCACCCGGCACCAGCAGGTCGGTGGCAGAAGCATCGTTGGCCGCCAGCAGGCGGCCCATCGTGACGGCGGCGCGTTCGGCGATCCACGACCAGCTGTCGCCGCGGGCCACCGTGTAGCTCGTCGTGCCGGCCCCGCTCGCGGGCTCGGGCGTGTCGGAGGCCGCGGCCGGGCTGGTCGCGGCGGCACCTGATGGTAGGCACAGCGCCGAGCCGGCGTGTATTGCGCGGGCGAGGTCGGCACCGTTCACGGCGAGCAACTCGGTGACGTCGACACCGTGGCGTTGCGCGATGGCGAACCATCCGTCGCCCGACTTCACCTGGTACGTCGATCCGGCGCACGCCGCGACGAGATCGGCACCGGCAGGCAGACACAGATCGTCGCCGACCACGAGCACATCGTCGACCGACGCGTCGTTGGCCGCCAGAAGGTCGTCGACCTCCACCGCCATACGGCGCGCGATGGCGAACCATCCGTCGCCGGAGCGCACCTGGTACGAGCCATTGCCGCAGTCAGAACCGGCCGCCGACACCGTCGGCGTTCCGGTAGCGACGGCTACACAGCACGTCAACACTCCGAGCGCCACGGCGACCGCGGCGCGCACGTACTTCCCAACCAGCATGTGTTCGATTCCTCTCACCGCCCGGCGAGAGGCTAGCCAAACCCGACCGCGGTGTCCGGTCGCGCCCAGGCGTACCGCGCTGGGACGCCTTAGGAGTGTGCTGAGCAATTCGGCGAGGGTGCTCGCGTTTTGGTGTCGGATGGAAAAGAATGGTGTGCATGCAGGGCACGTCGGATCCGAACCCGGAACTGCTGGACGCGATGGCGTTGTGCGGTCATCTCGTCGCTCGAGATTCGGTCCACTGGTTCCTCGCCGAGCATCGTCAGCGTCTGTTTCCTGATGACATGTTCGCCGACCTGTTCGGGTCGGGTCGGGGTCGTCCATCGGTGCCGGCTGATGTGATCGCGACCGTGATGGTGTTGCAGGCGCTCGAAGGGTTGTCTGACCGTGATGCGATCACGCAGTTGCGGAACTCGATCTCGTGGAAGGTCGCCGCTGGTCGATCCCTGAGCGATGAGGGTTTCCATCCAACGGTGTTGACGTTGTGGCGCAACAAGCTGCGCGCCAGTGATCGTCCACAGCGGATCTTCGACGCAGTCCGCGAAGTGATCGATGCCTCGAACGTGTTGGCGGGCAAGAGCCGCCGAGCGTTGGACTCCACGGTCCTCGATGACGCTGTCACACGCCAGGACGCGATCATGCAACTCGTCGCCCAGATCCGCCGGGTGCGTCGTCTGGTCCCGGCCGCGAAGACGCTCACACTTGTTGCTCATGACTACGACAACGATTCGGGAAAGCCGGCATGTGCCTGGAACGACCGGGCCGACATCGACCGAGTCGTGACCGAGTTGGTCAACGATGCCCGCACCATCTTGGACGCGCTCGACGGAGTGGCACTCGACGACGCCCAGGCTGAAGCAGTGGGTTTGTTGGCGTTAGTTGCCGGCCAAGATGTCGAGCCTGGCGATCACGACGGGACATGGCGAATCGCACCAGTCACCCGACCGGATCGGATCGTGTCGGTGCATGATCCCGAGTCGCGCCATGTGCATAAGACGACGTCGAACTATCGCGACGGGTTCAAAGCACACATCGGTATCGAGCCCGATACCGGCCTGATCACCGCATGCGAGTTGACGGCTGGCAACGTCGGCGACGCTCAAGCCGCACCAGCGTTGCTGGCCGGAGAGACCGAACCGGTCGAAGTGCTCGCCGATTCTGGTTATGGCTCCGCGGCGTTCCGCAACCACCTCAACGAGCACGGTCACACCGCGACGATCAAGCCGGTCCCGATGCACTCAGCAGTGCCCGGCGGGTTCACCACCGACGACTTCAACATCGACCTCCAAGCAATGACCGTCACCTGCCCGAACGGGATCACGATCGCGATCCGACCACGCTCACGCCAAGCAGACTTCGGGCGGCGCTGCGAAGGCTGCCCGGTTCGGGAACGCTGCACACGATCAGCTCGCGGACGCAACCTCACGATCCACGAACACCACGACGTACTCGCCGCCGCTCGAGCTCATGCGCTCACACCCGCATTCAGTGAGCCCTACCGTCGACACCGTCCGATGGTCGAACGATCCATTGCATGGCTTGTTCGTCGCGGTAGCCGCAAAGTCCGCTACCGAGGCATCGCCCGCAACCAGATCGGCCTCGCCCACCGCTGCGCCGCAGTGAACCTGCGCCGCCTCATCAACCTCGGCATCACCTGGGACGACAACTGGACCATCTCCACCTGAAACAGGTGGAACCGCAGCAATCCCAGCAGCCACCCAAAGACGTGGCATCAGCTGCCCAGCTGGCCCATTATCCGACCAGCACCTCCGGACCCTCGCCCACCACCAATCGCATTCCCAGGGCCCACTAGGAAACGACTTGCTCAGCACACTCTTAGGGGATGAGCGGATAGGTCGCTGCGCTCCTTTTCATTCCGCTCATTTCCCCCGTATCTATTGGCGTCGCCAACCGGGCAGGCTCGGCAAAGCCTCGCCTACCCG
>DATKCX010000261.1:0-4947 GCA_035512975.1 Ilumatobacter sp. | reverse complement strand
CAGCAGGGTCTAGCGCGTACATCATGGGTGGTGACCTCCCCGGTCGGGTGCTGTTGGAGTGCACCCGTCAGGAAAACACGGGCCGACCCCCGACCGGTGGATGGTCACCTATCCGCGCGGCCCCCTGGCACTATCCCTTCGGTGCCTCTGAATGAACGGTGGCTGCTCGTAGACTCGTTCGGTCATGTCTGAGCCTCGTCCGACCCATGCGCTCGATCGGCTGGCGAACTTGGGAGCCCGCGAACATTCGCACGAGGCGTCGATGTCGATGCCAGACGGCTCGCCGACGGGGCAGATGATCGCTTCGATTGTGCTGCCCGGCGCGGCGTGCATGGGTCGCCGGCCGCTGCTCGGCTTCGTCATGGTGGTCGTCGGAGTCATGGCACCAGTGGGCCTGGCGGTGTGGGCCTACCTGAACATCGACGACCTCGTCGGGTTCGCGCTCGACCCCACGTTCCTGAATACGGTGATTCTGGTTGGGCTCGCGCTGCTGGTCGTGCGGTTCATCGCCGTCGCAGAAGTAGCGCACACGTTCAGGCGTTCGCCCGGCATCGGGGCGCGAACGCTCGTGATGACCGTGCTGCTGCTGGGGTTGAGCGTTCCGGTGGTGTATGCCGCGACGAAAGCCAATCAGGCGCGATCGATGGTGGCCGATGTGTTCGCCGAAGGCGACGGCGAATCGCTCTTCGTGCCTGATTTCCCGACGGTCGACCCCGCTCAGGTCACCAACGTCTTGTTGCTGGGAGGCGACGCTGGCCCTGGCAGGTGGGGTGAGCGCACCGACTCGATGATCGTGGTCAGTATCGACAAAGAGACGGGCCGAACCGCTCTCGTCTCGGTGCCGCGCAACCTCACCCGTTTGATGTTCCCGCCGGGCACGCCGATGGCAGACGAATTTCCCAATGGGTTCAGCGATCTCGCGAACGCCGTGTTCACCTACGTGTCGGGCCGGCCGGCACTCGTGGAGCACTACGGTCGCAGTGGCCTGCAACCAGAACCGGTCGCGCTTGCTCAAGGCATCGGGTACTCGCTCGGCATCGAGATCGACGATTATGCGCTCGTCAACATGCAGGGGTTCGCCGAAGTGATCGACGCCGTCGGTGGAGTGACCCTGGACCTCACTCAAACCGTGCCGTTGCCGCAGGACGTCGGCGACGTGCCGTTGGAGGTTGGCCCTGGGATGGTCGCGATGGACGGTCCGACGGCAATTGCGTACGCCCGGTCACGCGCTGCGGACTCTGACTACCAACGCATGGGCCGGCAACGTCAACTGCTGTCTGCCCTGGGCTCACAAGTGTCGGCGGGCGAGGCACTGTCGGGCTTCGGCGCGGTCACCGGGGCGCTACAAGACACCATGCGCACCTCGTTGTCGTCGGGCGAGTTCAGCGCCCTGCTCACTCGACTGGGGGACAACTCGTCGATCGGTGAGTCGATTGGTCTCGCCCCACCGCTGGTGCAACCGGGCTCGCCCGACTATGTGGAGATTCAGGGCATCATCGACGCGGTAGAACGGTACGTGGTGACCGGAACCCACTCCGGTTACGCCAGCTGACATCTTCTGGTTCGCGCCGTTACGATGCCGCCATGAATTCACCGGTTGACGCAGCCACCAGTTCAGATGCTTGTCTCTCGGTGGTGATGCCGTGCTACAACGAGTTGGCCACCATCGAAGCGATCGTTGGGGCAGTTCTCGCGGCACCGCTCGTTGGCGAGTTGGTCATCGTCGACGATTGCTCCACCGACGGAACCCGCGACGTGCTGGCTCAGTTCGACGATCCTCGTATTCGAGTGATTCTGCACGAGGTGAATCAAGGCAAGGGCGCGGCGCTGCGCACTGGGTTCGCTGCGGTGACCTTGCCGTATCTCATCGTGCAAGACGCCGACCTCGAGTACGACCCCGCCGACTACCCATCCGTGCTCGCTCCCATCCTCGAGGGCAAGGCGGATGTGGTGTACGGCTCGCGCTTCATGGGCGGCCAAGCGCATCGAGTGCTGTACTTCTGGCACTCCGTTGGCAACCGCCTGCTCACCACCGCATCGAATGTGATGACGAACCTGAATCTCACCGACATGGAGACCTGCTACAAGGCCTTCAAGACCGACGTCGTGCGTCAGTTCACGATCGAAGAAAATCGCTTCGGCGTCGAGCCCGAAATCACTAGCAAGATCTCCCGGCTGAACCTGTCGATCTTCGAGGTCGGCATCAGTTACGACGGTCGCACCTACGCCGAAGGCAAGAAGATCGGATGGCGCGACGGCATCCGAGCGTTCTTCTGCATCGCTGCGTACTCCGTGCCCGGCGAACGAGTTGGTCTGAAGCGCCTGTCACCGCTGATCGCCCGGCTCACCGGCGGGCGCGCATAGTTTCGTCTGGCATCGCTATCGCGGGGTGCCGCTCACCATGGTCCACGGCAGCGGAGCCGCCGACTGGTCGGTGTGAAACTGCTGTTCCACGAACTTGCGGAACGACCTGCTTGACCAATGGTTGATGTGGCCAGGGGTGTTGCCCATCGCTCGCAGGTAACGCCCCCGGACCATGTTGCCCACACGCCAGATCGGCTCGTTCGGCACCGATAGCACTGCTACCTTGCCGACCCGTGCGATCTCGGCGAGCGCACGCTCGGGTCGCGGGATGTGTTCGAGCACTTCGAGCCCGATGATGAGGTCGATCGACTGATCGGCGAATGGCAGCCGCGTGGCATCGCCGAAGAACATCGGCACGCCGAGTTGCTTCCATTCGTCGAGCAGGGCGTCATCTTGTAGGTCGAGGCCGATCACGGTCGCATCGGGGAACCGTTCTGCCAGTCGGCCGGTGATGCGCCCTTCGCCTGCGCCGACCTCGACGATGGTTGCGGGCGACATTCCCTCGAGCATCCGGTCGAGAGCCGAGAAGAACCCGGCCATCATCTTGCGTTCGATGGGGTTCGTGCTGGCGTACTTGTCGTAGGTGTTGCCCGCCACATTGGCCGGTGTGGATGGTGCGGGTGCAGACATGAGTCGCGACGATACCCCGGCAGGCATAAGCTGCCGCCCGTCATGCCGTCGTCGCTCCACCCGCTCAAGCTGATCATCCAGATCCCGTGTTACAACGAAGAGGCCACGCTGCCGGCCACCGTCGCCGATCTGCCACGTGAGGTTGCCGGTGTCGACATCGTCGAGTGGCTCGTGATCGATGACGGCAGCGCCGACCGCACCTCTGAGGTTGCTCGAGAGCTCGGTGTGCATCACGTGGTTCGGCACCCGCGCAACCGTGGTCTCGCTGCTGCATTCATGACCGGCCTCGACGCGGCGCTCTTGGCCGGGGCCGACATCATCGTGAACACCGACGCCGACAACCAGTACGTCGGTTCGTGCATCTCCGACCTGGTGCAGCCGGTGCTCGAGGGCGTCGACCTGGTGGTGGGCGAACGTCCCATCGAGCAGATTTCCGAGTTCTCCGGTTTGAAGAAGCGGCTGCAGCGACTCGGGTCGTGGGTGGTGCGCCGGCTGTCTGGCACCGACGTTCGTGACGCGGCCAGCGGCTTTCGAGCGATGAGTCGCGAGGCGGCGCTGCGCTTCCAGGTGTTCGGCAAGTACAGCTACACCATGGAAACCTTGGTGCAGTCGAAGGCTGAAGGGCTCAACGTCACCGGGGTGCCCATCCGAGTCAATCCGCACACACGTCCGTCTCGTTTGGCGAAGAGCATGTGGCAGTACTTGCGCCGATCCGGAGCAACGATCGTTCGCAGCTTCGCGATCTACTACCCGTTCCGGTTCTTCTTCTTGGTGGGACTCGTCCCCTTCGTGATCGGTGTCGCCCTGCTGGTCAGGTGGGGTGCCTATTGGATCTTCGCCGACACGTATCGCAGCCGACTGCCGAGTCTGCTCATCGGCAGCGTGCTCGTGATCGTTGCTGCCCAGGTTTGGTTGGTTGCGTTTCTTGCCGACCTTCAAGCGGCGTCGCGGCGACTGTTGGCCGACGCTCGATTCCGTGAGCGCCGGGCCGCCTTCGCGCCCCACGTTCCGCCCGAAACCTGAGTTACCAGCCGCGATCGACCCACGCTTGCAGTGGTGGGCGTTCGCGACCGATCGTCGTGTCGACGCCGTGACCCGGCAACACGATGGTGTTGGCGGGAAACGTGAAGAGCTTGGTGTCGATTGAGTCGATGATCGTTTCGAAGTTGCCGCCGAACTTCGTGTTGCCCGGGCCGCCCGGGAACAGCGTGTCGCCGGTGAACAGCAGGGGAGTTCCTCGCAGCGCGAATGAGATCGAGCCGGGCGTGTGCCCCGGGTTGTGGATCGCGTCGAGCCGCAGCCGGCCGACCTCGATCACTTCCGCGTCGTCGAGCAGCACGTCGTATCCCACGTCTTTGAGCATCGGGGCGTCGGCGGCGGTGACGGCCACTTCGTACCCTGCGTCGCGCAGTTCCGACACCGCGCCGATGTGGTCGTGATGTCCGTGGGTTTCCAACACTCGCCGAACGCCGAGCTGTTGGCACAGTTCCAACAGCATCTCGTGCTCGTTGGCGGCGTCGATCAAGACCGCATCGCCTGAACGGCGGCACCGTACGACGAACACGTTGTTGTCGTACGGCCCCACGACGACTTGGTGGACCTCTACGTCGCCGTTGGTCCAGTGCAACGTGGTGGCGGGGATGTGGGTGTCTGCCATCGCACCATCATGGCGCAGGCGGAGCGCATCGCCGACCCCGAGTGCGTCGGGGCATGACGTCCTTACGTCGAGACAACGTCGAGGCCGAGGCCGAGGGCGATGCCGATCTGGGCTGGGTCGAACGTGACGAAACTCACCGGACCCGGCAGACGTTCTGCCGCAGCGAAGTGGATCGCATCGGTGAGTCGCACGGGTTGTTGGCGTGAGAGGCTGGCAGCACGGTCGAGGCATCGTTGGTCGATCGGCACCACGTGCAGGTAGTCCCACGCCAGCCGCACCGCATCTTCGAGGTCGGC
>DATKCX010000260.1:0-23178 GCA_035512975.1 Ilumatobacter sp. | reverse complement strand
ACCGACCGCGTCGACATCGATCGAACGCCCGATCGCGAGGGCGAACGCGTGGATCGCCTCCAGGTCGCGATGACGTCGGGCCAAACGTACGTGGCGTTGCACCAGCACCAAGACGGCGAACGCAGCCGCGACCAGCGCGATCGTCAGAGCAGCAGCGAACGGTGACATCTCAGTGCCCGCCACCGGAGCTCCACGGGTCGCGCAGATCTACGCGGTGCCGCTGGAGCTGGCTGATGATCTGGTCCGCCATGAATTGTTCCGCCAAAATCGGTCGTACAAGTGCGCTGTGCACCGGGTCCATCTCCCGGACGCTGCCCGCGTCCCGTTGTTTGCCAGGAGGTTCAGCGGACAGTCGCTTCGCTCCCAACGAATCCGCTCGGCATTCCGCCGTGTTCATTCCGCCGTTTTGATCCGTTGTACACCCTGGAGTGAACCGGTTCTCGCTCCGAATGTTCAACTGCTATCGGTGGGACTTCTCGCATTCTTGAGAGATCGACGTAAGAATTGTGCAAGGTCGCACTCAGAACGCGCCAGAGCACGCAGAACGTCGTTCACCGCTGTTCCCGCGCGATCTCCAACTCGGTCACAGGCTGCACCCAGTCGCCATACCGCTCGCGCACGTCACGGAGTGCATCGAACACGTCCCGTTGCCGGTCGATAGCGAGCGGCAGCGAACCGAACACCTCCGCGTTGAGCTCGACGGTGCAGCGTTCGACCAGCGAGCGCCCAGTGTCGGTGAGCGTGACGAGCACGCTGCGGCCGTCGTGAGGATTGGGGCGGCGCTCGACACACCCGTCGATCTCCAGGCGCTGCACGGCGTTGGTGACGCTGGCGGCGTGCACTTGCAGGCGTTGACCGATCTTGCCGATCGGAAGCGTGCCGGTGCGGCTGAACCCCAGCAGTCGCAGCACCTCGAACCGTGCAAACGTGAGGCCACGCGGACGCAGGACTGCCTCGACGCGCGCCAGGAACACCTGCTGTACCCGCATGACCGACGTGACGAGGGCCATGCCGTCGGCAGCGGCGTGCCAACCATGTTCCACCCAATGGTCGAGCGCGAGAGCGATCGGGTCGGCGCGCAAGGCCGAGGGAGATGCGCTGGCAGGCGATGCGGTGTTGCTGGATTCAGTCATTGGGTTTCACTCGCGATCACGATCACTCATTACTTCCGATCATGACTTCACTTTAGTTGGACGTCAAAGTATATTAGAGACCATGTCCGTGTCTGACACCCCGAACAATCGCGAACTCTGGCAAGACGCGTTTGAAGCGTCACGGTTGCGCGACGCCGACTTCCAGACCATGTCGGGCATTCCTGTCGAGCCGGTGTACGGGGCCGACGACGGCGAGTTCCCGGGGCAGTACCCGTACACCCGTGGGCCATACGCGTCGATGTACCGCTCGCGCCTGTGGACCATGCGCATGTTCGCCGGATTCGGCACTGCCGAAGACACCAACTGGCGGTTCAAAGAGATCATCCGTTCGGGTGGCGACGGCCTGTCCACAGCGTTCGACATGCCCACGTTGCTCGGCCTCGACTCCGACGACCCCATGTCGCTCGGCGAAGTGGGTCGATGCGGTGTGGCCATCGACACGTTGGCCGACATGTCCGACCTCTACGCGGGAATCGACCTGGGTGAGATCACCACGTCGATGACGATCAACTCTCCTGCCGCGGTGATCTTTGCGATGTTCGTCGCGCAAGCCGAGCTGGCTGGCACCCCCCGCAGCCAGCTCGGCGGAACCCTCCAAAACGACATCTTGAAGGAGTACCAAGCGCAGAAGGAGTTCGTGTTCCCTCCTCGTGCGTCGATGCGCCTGGTGCGCGACACCATCGCGTTCACCGCATCGGAAATGCCCCGCTGGCACTCGATCTCGATCTCCGGCTATCACATCCGTGAGGCCGGCTCCACTGCGGCGGAAGAGTTGGCGTTCACGTTGGCCAACGGGTTCGCCTATGTGGAACTCGCGCTCGAGGCCGGGCTCGACGTCGATGCGTTCGCGCCCCGACTCAGCTTCTTCTTCAATGCGCACATCGACTTCTTCGAAGAGATCGCCAAGTATCGCGCAGCCCGTCGCATCTGGGCGCGCTGGCTGAAGGAACGCTACGGAGCCACCAGCGAACGCTCCATGCAGTTGCGGTTCCACACGCAAACCGCCGGCGTGTCGCTCACCGCTCAGCAACCCGAAGTGAACATCGTCCGCACCGCCATCGAGGCGCTCGCCGGCGTGCTCGGCGGCACCCAATCGCTGCACACCAACTCGATGGACGAAGCGTTGGCGCTGCCCACCGAGAAGTCGGCCCGCATCGCGCTGCGAACACAACAGGTCATCGCGTACGAGACGAACGTCACCCACGTTGCCGACCCGCTCGGCGGTTCGTACTACGTCGAAGCGCTCACCGATGAGATGGAGCGGCAGGCCGAGGAGTTGTTCGCACACCTCGACGAACTCGGCGAGGGCTCCATGCTCGAAGGCGCGATTCGTGGCATCGAAGAGAACTGGTTCCAGGGCAAGATTGCCGATTCGGCATACGAACTCGAACGGCAACTCAACGCCAACCGCCGCGTCACGGTCGGCGTGAACAAGTTCACCGAGGGCAACGACGAGCAGCAGATGGAACTGTTGAAGATCACGAGCGAAGACGAAACCCGTCAACGCAAGCGCCTCGACGAGGTTCGCCACACTCGCGATCAAACCGCGGTCGACGCGGCGCTCGAGCGCATCGCCACCGAGGCCGCCGACGAGTCGATCAATCTCATGCCGGCGCTGATCGACGCGGTGAAGCAGTACGCCACGCTGGGTGAGATCATGAAGACCATGGAAACCGTCTTCGGCCGCCACGTCGAAGTCCCCGTCATCTGACACGCCTGGTGCCAGGCACCAGGCGTGATAGGAGGTTGTTGTGAGTGAACGAATTCTGGTTGCGAAGGTCGGGCTCGACGGGCACGACCGCGGCATCAAGGTGGTGGCGCGCATGTTGCGCGACGCCGGGTACGAAGTGATCTACACCGGCTTGTTCCAAACGCCCGAAACGGTCGCCGCAGCCGCAGTTGACGAAGACGTCGACGCGATCGGGCTGTCGATGCTGTCGGGAGCCCACATGACGCTCGCGCCGCTCGTGGTTGCGGAAGTGCGCAAGCGTGGCGTCGATATTCCGGTCATCGTCGGGGGCATCGTTCCCGACCACGACCTCGACGAGTTGTACGCCGCAGGCATCGCCGCAGTGTTCACCCCCGGAAGCACCACCGAGCAGATCGTCACCAAGGTGCGCGACGTCCTCAGCGCCGCCGCGGTCTGAACCACCAGGAGATTCAGACCGCTTCCCAAAGCATCCCGACAGTGGTGTACTGGAGTCGTGGACGAGTGGGGTCGGCGGGGGTCGCCGAACGAACGGATCGAGATCGAACTCACCAAGGTCGAGCCGCGAGCATCCCGCGCCCCACCGCAATCGGTACCCTCGAACATGGTGTCGACGGACCACCCCGACCAGGCGGTCCACCACGACACGTCGCGATCGCTCCTGCTCACCGGCGCTGCCGTATCGATCGGCTCGCTGGCGATCGGCTGGATCATGGGGGGTGCCGCGACCGAGAACAACACCGCCGCTTCGCCAGCCACCACCGCGGCCGCCACGACCACAACTGAACGCATCATCGCAACGATCGAAGCACCAGACACCACAACGCCGTCCGGAACCGCACCGTCCGGAACCGCACCGTCCGACACCTCTTCGTCCGACACCTCACCCACCACGGTCTCGCCATCCGCAGTCTCACCAGCTCAAACCGACACAGTCGTCAGGGCGGAGGTGGTACGAGGTTCAACCGCAGCAACGGTTTCGTGGGCCTCCATTCCGCCCGGCACACCGATCGACCTCACACTGCCGGACGACCTCCAAGGACTGCCGTACGAGATCGCCGTGGTCGACGGCAGCGGCGCGGCGTACCGCATCGACCTGGCATCAGCCACCGTTCGCAGGTACCCCGGCCGGATCGGGCAACCGTCGGCGTTGGCGTTCGTGAACGACGGGCAGCTCTTGCGGTACAACCGGTGGGACTCGAGCGGCCGGACGCTCGTCGCACTCGATGGCACGACCACGATGTTGTCGCTGCCCGGCTCGGGGCAGGTGGGAATCGACGGCACCGGAACGTTGTGGAGCGTCGACTTCGAAGGTTCGCCGTTCGGCGACGCGCGAAGGTTCGACCAGTACGGCAACCCACTCGGTGAGTCGTTTGCGATGCCCACGAGCGGTGGCATCATGTTCGACCCTGCGGGCGGACTGATCGTGATCGACGCCAGCGGTGCCTACGAACTCGACGACGACGGAGCAGCCATGCGGCTCGCCGTCGGAGACATCCTCGCTCTGGGAGCAACCACCGCAATCGTCCGCGAATGTGATGCTGAGTTGGTGTGCTCGTCGTTCATCGTCGACCGCGCCAGCGGCGAGCGCCGGCAGATCGCGCTCGACGAGATCGTGGCAGCCGGACCGCCTCCAACCGACGCCGATGGGGCGACGACATCGGCCATCCTTCCGCCCTACGGTTGGCTCAGCCAGGGTGCCGGTGCCACGGTCATCGGGAACATCGCGTTGCTGCCACTTCAGGAGGTCAGCGAAACCGGCAGCTACTTGAGGGAATCGTTCGCGCTGGTCGACATCGAGGAAGACCGCATGATCGGGCGCGCTCGTACCGGCTATCCGGCACCAGCCATGACCGCCGATGGAGCCTGGGTGTTCAGTATCGATCCAACCAGCGGCATCGTCGCGACCAACACCACGACGGGCAGCGCCCAGGCCATCGATCTCGATCATCGAGACGGCTTCTACGCCCTCGCTGTGCGCGGCACATAGGGAATGCGAAGGGCCGCTGACCCGACTCGTCAGTCGTGTGATCTACTGACACCGTGGACGAGTGGGGTCGGCGCGATTCGCCGGGCGAGCGAATCGAAATCGAACTCACCACATTCGAGCCGCGCACCAAGGCACCACAACCCACCGCACCGGCAGATCCCCCCGCCATCGAGCCGGGCGACCAATCGCACGACGAAAGCGGTTCCGCACAGCGGCGCACCGTGCTCGTCACTGCCGCTGCGGTCGGTGTGTTCGCGCTCGCGCTGGGTTGGGCGCTCGGACGCGGCAGCGCAGCAGACGACAACGATGCAGACAACGCGACGCCGACGGCATCCACGATCGCAGTCGCCACCACCGAGCGAATCACCGACACCATCGCCCCTCCGGTCACCACCGCTCGGCCCAGACCGTCCACGACCACCACGATTACCCTGCCACCCGGTACGCCGCTCGAGGTGCTCATGTCACCCGAGCTGCGGGCGCTGCCCTATGAACTCGCGGTCACGGACTACTCGGGTTCGTTGTACCGGATCGACCTGCCGGCGGCGACCGTACGCACCTACCCGTCCCGGCGCTCCAACGCACCGTCGGTCGCCTTCCGACCGGACGGAACTGTGTTGATCTACTCGCCCTGGGGAGACGGGTCGACCCCGACAGCGATCACGCTCGAGGGCGAGACGACCCAACTCGAGACGGGACCGAACCAACAGAACCAACAGCTCATCGTCGACGGCGAAGGTGGTCTGTGGCGGCTGCAATACAACACTCGGGAGCTGGAGCTACTCGACGACGACTTCGAGCCGGTCGGCGAAACGTTGACGATGACTGCCAACATGCAGGTGCAGGCCGACCCGGCGGGCGGCGTGCTGATTTCGGGCTCCAACGGCACGTTTTCGTTCGACGCATCCGGCCAATCCCGCCGAGTCTCGGTCGGGGAGATCGTTGCCTCAGGTGTCGAGACACTGATCGCGTACGAATGCGCCGACGACTTCTCCTGCGCTCACGTGGTCATCGACCGGCTGACCGGCGCGCGGGCAGCGATCGACCTCGACGAGTTGACCCGTACAGCCCCGCCTGTTCCCACCGACCTCGATCTCGCGTTCGAGGGTGCGAATCGAAGGATCGTTCCTCCGGCTTGGTTCGGCGCGAATGCCAACGCCGCCGTCGTTGGCCGCTTCGCCGTGTTGGGTCTGGAGAGCATCAGTACCGACGGCCAAAGCAGCTCGCTGTCGCATCTTGTCGTCGATCTGGAGCGAGTCGCGGTGACCGCGCATGTCGCGGCGGGCTACTCCAGTGGAATCGTGATGTCGCCGGACGGTCTTTGGGGGTTCGCTCCAAGCGAAGGCGGAAGCGCCGTCATCGCGATCGAGCTGGCCACTGGAGCGCAGATGGAGTACGAACTCCCGAGGGCGGACGTGGTGTTCGCCATCGCCGTGCGATCGCTCTGACCTGTACGAAACGTGCTGCGACATCGTCAACAAGGGGTCTGACCCCTTCTTGCCAGCCCTGTCGAATGGCCGCTTACCCGACTCGTCGGTGGTGTGGTCTACTGACATTGTGGACGAGTGGGGCCGGCGCGATTCGCCGGGCGAACGGATCGAAGTCGAACTCACCACGTTCGAACCGCGAACTCGGAAGGCAGCGGCACCCACAACGCCACATCGACAGCACGACCCGACACAAGGTGAGCAGCCGGGCAACGACGCTCCCGCCGACGACGCTGTCGTGTCGCGACGAATGCTCGTACTCACCGTGCTCGGCGTGGGTGTGGTGGCATTAGTGCTCGGGTGGGCAGTCGGCCGCGGTGGTGACGGCGACACAGCCGAGGACGTGAGACCGACGCCGACCACCGACGCCGTCACAACGACCGAACGAATCACTGACACCATCCCCCCGCCGGCCACCACCGCTCGGCCCCGACCGTCAACGACGACCACAACCACCATTGCGTCCGGCACACCAGCCCTCATCGTGCTGCCCCCCGAGCTGCGGACCCTGCCGTACGAGCTCGCGATAATCAGCGAACGCGGCGACATCGCGCGGATCGATTTCGCCGAGGGAACCATGCGGGAGTACGAAGGCGACGGTCAACCCAACTGGATCGCGTTCGCACCCGGTGGCGACCTGATGGTGTTCGGAGGTTACGACAACGCTTCCTTGCGCTATGTCCAACTCGATGGCTTGCGAATCAATGGGCCGGAGTTATCTGAGATGAGCATGTTTTCCCAAGTCATCGTCGATGGGGCGAGCACGGTCTGGCAGGTCAACGACGATCAAGCCACCGCGATTGCAGGCGTGCGCAACGGCGAGACGCTGCAGATTCCCGAGACCTCGGCGTATCGCGGCGGTGTGACCGCCGATCCGGCCGGCGGGCTCTTGTTTTTCGAAGCAGGCGACTTGTATCAACTGGGCGGGCCCAACGATCTTTCACGCCTCACCGGCGGCGAAGTGATCGCCATCGGGCGCGACGCGGCCGTCGTGTACGAATGCGACGAATTCTACGAGTGCGCCTACTTCACGATCGACCGGGCGTCCGGCAGCCGTGCTTCTCTGCCGCTGCAAGAGTTGGTGAGAAATGCGCCAGCGTTCTTCGACCAACAACTCGTCGGCAGACTCCCCGAAGACGACGAACGGATCCTCATCGAGCCGGGTGGATTGTGGTCCTCCCAACCATCGATCGTCGGCACGACAGCAGTAATTCGAATCAGTGCGCTGAGCAACGCCGGATTCTTCGGCTCCGGCGTCGCCATCATCGACCTCGTCAGCCAACAGCTGGTAGGCGTGATCGACGGGAGCTACAACGGTGCGACGATCACCGATGATGGTGCCTGGGTGTTCGCCAGAAACCAGGTCCAGGGACTGACCGCTTTTGACGTCGCCAACGCCGCGACCTACACGATCGGCGGACGCGCCAATGCCCACTACTACAGCATCGTCGTGCGAACGAAATGACCGGTCAAGAAGGGGTCTGACCCCTTGTTGACGCGGTGACCTCGATTTCGATTCGCATTCTCGGGTCGACGAGACCGACCACCATCGCGGTTGCTGCGGGTGCGGCCGTCCCGAAGAACGCCTTCAGTTGTGGCCAGCACGGCTCGAAATCGGCCGGGTTGGGGATGAGGTAGGTCACCCGCACCACGTGATCCGGTGACGACCCGGCCTGCTTCAGTGCGTCGGCGATGTTGCGCAACGCCTGGGCGCACTGCGACTCGACGTCGTCGGCGATCGTCATCGTCGAATAGTCGAACCCGGTCGTGCCCGACACGAACACCCAGTCGCCATCGACCACCGCGCGCGAGTAGCCGATCGCCGCTTCGAACGTGCTGCCCTGGCTGATGGTGAACCGCGCCCGTTCGTGGGTCATGTGCCGTAGCCGAAGCCCAGATCCAGGGCCGTGAGCAGCGGTGCGTAGGCGACGCCTGCTGCCTCGCACATCGCTGCGCAGGTGCCGCCGCGGTCGACGATGAGTGACACCAGCACCGGTTCGGCCCCGAACTCGCGTACCGCGTCGACCGCTTCCATCGGCGACGTGCCACGGGTGACGGTGTCTTCGGTGATGACGACCCGGTCGCCGGCCTGCAGCGCGCCGGCGATTCGGCCCGTGACTCCGTGATCCTTGGCTTCCTTGCGCACGCTGAAGCTGCGCAGATTGCGGCCGCGGGTGGCCGCGACAGCGGCCACCCCGTATGCCACCGGGTCAGCACCCATGGTGAGCCCTCCGATCGCGGTGGCATCGAGAGGAATCACGTCGAGCATCGCATTCGCGACCAGGACGATGCCGTCGGGACGACACGCGGTTTGTTTGGTGTCGAGAAACCAGGAGCTCTTCGCCCCGCTCTTCAACGTGAAGTCACCCCGCTTCACCGAGTGTTCCAACACATGGGCGCGCAGTGCGTGGAGGGCGGGCGACAGCTCGGGCAACGCGACATCAGACATCGCTGACCAACGTAGTTGCCAGCGCACCGCGCCAAGCCAGACCGTTTGCCGGAGATTGCAGCTGGAAGCGGGCGTGTTTGTGTCAGACACCAACCACGCCTACGGTCGGCACCATGGAACTGGCTGACCTCCGAATATTCGTTGAACCCCAACAGGGTGCTACCTACGACGACCTGCTGGCGGTCGCCCAGCGCGCCGAGTCGCTCGGGTACGGAGCGTTCTTCCGCAGCGATCACTACCTCAAGATGGGCAACGTCACAGGGCTTCCCGGCCCCACCGACGCGTGGATCACCTTGGCTGGCATCGCCCGCGAGACATCGACGATCCGGCTCGGCACCATGGTGACCGCGGCCACGTTTCGGCAGCCTGGCCCTCTCGCGATTTCGGTGGCCGGTGTCGACCAGATGTCGGACGGTCGCGTCGAGCTCGGCTTCGGAGCCGGGTGGTATGAGGCCGAGCACACCGCGTACGGCATGCCGTTCCCGTCGCTCGGCGAACGGTTCGACAACCTCGAAGAGCAGATGGAGATCATCCACGGTCTGTGGAACACCGCCGACGACGACACATACAACTTCACCGGCAAGCTCTGGCAGGTGCAGAACTCGCCGGCCTTGCCGAAGCCTGTTCAGGCAGGCGGACCACCCCTGATCGTGGGCGGACACGGCAAGCACCGCACCCCACGGCTGGCGGCTCGGTATGCCCAGGAGTTCAACCTTCCGTTCTCTCCGTTGGAGACATTCATCTCCCAACGAGATGCCGTGTCATCGGCGTGCGAAACCGAAGGCCGCGATCCCGACAGCATGATCTATTCGGCGGCGCTCGTGCTGTGTTGCGGCACCGATGAAGCCGAAGTGACGCGTCGTGCCGCAGCGATCGGGCGTGAGCCCGCCGAGTTGCGCGTGAACGGTGCAGCCGGCACGCCCGACGAGGTAGCAGAGATGTGCCGTCGTTGGCGTGACGCTGGCGCTGATCGGTTGTACCTCCAGGTACTTGATCTGTCTGATCTCGAACACATGGATCTGGTGGCCGCTGCGGTCGCTCCACTTCTCGCGGCCTGAACCGGGCTTTCTGAACTCGGCTGACTGACGTTGCGAGGCAGAAACTGACGGGAGACTGTTGGGAATCCGTGGTGCTACGTGCGGGGGGCGCGGATCAGTACTTCCTGGGTGATCGACACGACGTGCTCACCGGTCTCGGAGAATACGTGCCCCACTGCGAGCCCGCGCGAGTTGCTCACGTGGTGGCAGGTGAAGTCGTGCAGGTGCCAGCGGTCGGCCCGAAACGGTCGGTGGAACCAGATCGTGTGATCGAGACTCGCCGAAGGCACGTACGCGAACTCCGGATGCTCGTCGACCAATGCGTTACGAACGCAGTCGGTCGGCAAGTCGTCTGACATGAACGTCACCCAGCACTGATGCAAGATGAGCGACGCAGCCGTGTCGTCGATTTCAGTGGTCGACTTCATCCAGGCGATCTGTCGACCAGACCCCTCGGGCAACGGCCCACTCACATCGCCGGATGCCACCGATCGACGGTCGAAGTGCTCGGAAAACGACGAGTTCAAGATGCTGTCGTAGGACGGCACTTTCGGTGCCACGATCGTCTGACGTGACAGCGCGTCCTCCGGACGTTGGAACGAACACTCGGCGTTGAGGATCGCCCCGATGGCCTGCCGGGCCACCACGCGACGGGTGACGAAGCTTCGGCCGTTGCGAATGCGATCCACCTCGTACCGCACAGGTTCCAGGTGATCGCCGGGGCGAATGAAGTACGCGCGAATCGAGTGCGCGACGAACGCGTCATCCACCGACTCGCTCGCGGCCCGAAGTGCCTGGGCGACGATCTGGCCGCCGTACAAGCCGCCCCATGGGTACTGTGGGCCGGTGCCGACGAAGGTGTCTGGCCCGTGCGACTCGAGTTCGAACATGGGTCGAGGCTATTGGTTCGACCAGCTCCGATCGGCCTCCGTTGCAGCAATGTGCGCCGCCCGGCTGATTGTCACCGACCCGGCCGATTGTCACTGACCCGGTTGTCACTGAATAGGTACCGAAGACTCGATTATCTGATGGTGGGCTCGCCAAACGGCTCGTCGTCTTATACTTTTGGTTATATGGCAGCAAAACGCGGTCCCAAGCAAATGAGTGCAGATCACCTCGCAAAGCTCGAACATGGCCGAGCAGAAGGCCGCGCGGTGCGCGTGTATCTCGAAGCGCTGCGTGAGTCCAAGCCGAAACGTGGGCGCAAGCGCACGCAGGAGTCGATTACCAAGCAGCTCGCCGATATCGAGTCGCGCCTTCCCGAGGCGAGCGCGATTGAAGAGTTGAAACTCGTGCAGGACCGCCGCGATCTCCAGGCCGAATTGGCCAGCATGGGTGAGTCGATCGATGTGAGCGCGCTCGAAGCCGACTTCGTGAAGGTGGCGAAGGCGTACGGGGATCGGAAGGGCATTTCGTATGCATCGTGGCGGGAAGTCGGTGTGCCGGCAGCAGTGTTGGCGCGCGCCGATATCCCACGCGGCAACAGCTGACCAGCACCTGCGGTCGCTGGCGCGGCTACACAGTGATCGCGTCGAGCTGGTCGAACACGACCTGCAGGTGACGCAACGAGCGGCTGAGGTCGAATGCGTCGTCCAGCGCCGCGTATCCGGCCTCGCCGACTTCCCGGTCGGCCTCCAGCAGGACTCGGAAGTCGGTCCCTTCATCCCATGCGCGCATTGCGTTGCGCTGCACGATTCGATATGCGTCGTCACGCGACTTGCCAGAAGCGACAATGGCGAGCAGCACCGGCTGGCTGAATACCAACCCGAAGCTGGCATCGAGATTCGAGCGCATTCGTTCCGGAAACACCATGAGTCCGCTCAGCAAGCGGTTGAGGCGCCGCATCACATAATGCGCTAGCTGCGACGAGTCAGGGAGCACCACTCGTTCAACCGACGAATGCGAAATATCTCGTTCGTGCCACAATGCGATGTCTTGCATTCCGGCCAAGAGGTTCGAACGCAACACACGTGACAAACCAGAAATCGTCTCTGCCGAAATGGGGTTGCGTTTGTGTGGCATGGCCGAAGATCCCTTCTGCCCAACCTTGAAACCCTCTTGCACCTCACGCACCTCGGTGCGCTGCAGATGACGAAGCTCGACCGCCATCAATTCACACGTGGCACCGATCGTGGCGCAGGCATACAGGAACTCGCTGTGGCGATCGCGAGCGATGACTTGCGTGGCCGCAACCGGCCGCAGGCCGAGAGCCGACCCGACGAACGCCTCCACCGAGGGTTCGATGTTCGAGTACGTGCCCACGGCCCCGCTGAGCTTCATCACGGCCACGGTGTCGCGCGCCGCGCGCAGGCGGACGCGGTCACGGTCGACCTGCAACGCCCACAATGCGAGCTTCGCTCCGAAGGTGGTGGGTTCGGCATGAATGCCGTGAGTTCGGCCGATCATCACCGTGTCGCGATGCTCGCGGGCGAGGCGGATCAGGGTGGCGAGCAGTTCGTCCGCTGCCTGCAGCAGTTCGTCGGCGGCGTCGGTCATCTGCCAACACAGCACTGTGTCGCCGACGTCAGACGAGGTGAGACCGTAATGAATCCATTTCCCGGCGTCGGCCCCGATGGCCGCTTGCACCACATCGACAAACGCTGCAACGTCGTGATCGGTGACGACTTCTCGTTCCTGAATGGCAGCCACGAACGCTTCGTCGGCCACCGGCGCTCCGGCCCGACACGCAGCAGCGTCGGCCACCGGCACGACACCGATTTCAACGTGCGCCTCGGTGGCCAACAGTTCGACTTCGAGCCAACGACGGAATTTCGACACGTCTGACCAGATCGCTGTCATTTCTGGCGTGCAGTAACGGGGGATCATCGGATGGCTCCGTTCACGGTCACGCGGTCCACAGCAAGTAGTCGTCGCGCTCGGCACCGACCCCAACGACGTTGACGGGCACGCCCACCTGCTCTTCCACCAACGCCACGAACGCACGCGCCTCTGGCGGAAGCTCGCCAGACTCGCGGGTGCTCGACAGATCCGTTTGCCAACCCGGAAGATCGACGTAGACCGGCTCGATTCGAGCCAGCACCTCGGAACGGTCGGGGTAGTGGGTGATGAGTTCGCCGTCGAGCCGATAGCCAGTGCACACGCGAACCATCTCGAAACCGTCGAGCACGTCGAGCTTCGTCAGAGCCAGTTCGCTGAGGCTGTTCAACCGCACGGCATGGCGCAACATGACGCAATCGAGCCAACCGGCGCGGCGACGACGACCGGTGACCGTGCCGTATTCCTTGCCGATGTCGATCAGGCGGTCGCCGTCCGCGTCGAGTAACTCACTCGGGAACGGGCCAGCTCCCACGCGGGTGGTGTAGGCCTTCGTGATGCCGACGATACGGGTGAGGTCGCGGGGCCCCAGACCGGAACCGGCGCACGCTCCGCCGGCGGTGGGGTTCGATGACGTGACGTACGGGTAGGTACCGTGGTCGAGGTCGAGGAACGTCGCCTGAGCGCCCTCGAGAAGAATTTGGGTACCTGCAGCGAGGGCGTCGTGGAGCAGTGTGACCGTGTCGGACACGTAGGGCTGCAGGCGCGCCGCGTACGCGGCGAACTTGGTGACGATGTCGTCGACGTCGAGTGGCTCGCCACCCGCCTGCACGATGAGTTGGTTCTCCGCAATCGCCCGGGCACGCACGGTGGCCGAGAAGTGATCGAGGTCGACCACTTCGCCGACGCGCACTCCGACGCGACGTGCCTTGTCGGCGTAGGCCGGGCCGATGCCCTTCAGGGTGGTCCCGATCTTGTCGTCACCACGCATCGCTTCTGCGATCGCGTCGTGGCTCTGATGCCACGGGAAGATGAGGTGCGCCCGGCTGGACACCTTCAGCTCCGCACACGAGATGCCGCGACCCTCGAGTGTGTCGATCTCTCGGAACAAGGTGGGCAGATCGACCACCACACCGTTCGCGATCACGGGGACGACATGGTCGTAGAGCACGCCGCTGGGGATGAGCTGCAAGGCGTACTTCTGATCGTCGACCACCACCGTGTGACCGGCATTGTGACCACCCTGATAGCGCACCACATAGGTGTGCTCTTTCGAGAGCAGGTCGATGATTTTGGCCTTGCCTTCGTCACCCCATTGGGCGCCGACGACGACGGTGACGGGCATGGGCACGCTCCTTGAGTTCGCGGACTGGAACGTGACCTGACTCTACACAGCGGAGCGCACACCCAGGTAGGGCGATGCTGCGCGCTCGTTGACGTCGATCAGCAGTGCCGGTGATCAGTCGTGGTCGCGTGGCAGCGGCTTGGACGTGTCGTCGCTTCCGCGGGGGTCTCGCGACCATTCCGACGCCGGGGTGTGTTCGCGAGATGGCGGCAGGTCGAGATCGTCGCGATATGTCGCCGGTGATGGTTCTCGCTGCGCTGACGGCAGCACCGTGGTCGAGAGCTCGGCTTCGTCAGCGACGGTTGGTACCGAGTCGCGCTGGTTGGAGGTTGCACCTGAACGCTCGTCGAGGACGGTGATCGTGGTGTCGCCGAGCTTGATGAACTGGCCCGCCATCAACTCCATCTCGATGTCGAGGCGGCGCCCATGCAAGATCGTGCCGTTCGTGCTGCCGAGATCGAGCACCGCCACCCGATCTCCCACGGGTGCGAGAACCAGGTGTCGACGCGACACCTGCGGATCGACGAGCAGGACACCGGTACATTCACGGCCGACTTCGATTGGTTCGCGAACCGACAGATGGATCGGCGTCTGCCCCGGTTGGCGGATCACGACCGTCGGAAACATCCCGCCAGACTAGATGGTGCGATCGTCGTGCTTCCGGCGGTCGACCATCTGTGAACGCACCTGGGAACGCATGTGTGAACGCATCCGGGCCGAAAACGCCCGTCATGGGCCGGCGACCGTTCCGTTAGCGTCCACGGGGTGAGCGTGATGCGACGGCAACGATGGAACGACATGTCAGCGACCGAGCGCGCCGATTTGTTCGCGCGAGGTCTCGACGACATCTTCGATCCCGAGCTGCGTCGTTCGATCAGCACGCTGATCGACGATGTCCAGGCTCGCGGCGATGCCGCCGTATGCGATGCACTAGCCCGGTTCGACGGCATCCAGCTCACCCCGACCGAGCTGCGAGTGACCGCTGACGAGATCGAGCGGGCGGCTGTCTCGTCCGAGGTCGACGCTGCCATCGACGACGCGTTGGAACACCTACGCGCGTTCAACGAGCGTCAGCTCGAGCACTTCGTCGACTGGTCGTTCGAGCCGGAACCCGGCTTGGTGGTCGGTGAGAAGATCAGCCCGATCGCTTCGGCCGGACTCTTCGTGCCGTCGGGCAAAGCGAGTTACCCGAGCGTGGCGTATCAGTTGGCCGTACCCGCAACGGTGGCCGGCGTCGCCGACATCACGTTGGTGGTACCACCAGTGCCCGGCGGTCGCGGCGAGGTCGACCCGGCGGTGCTGGTGGTGTGCCGCAAGCTCGGGATCTCGAGTGTGTTCCGGGTGAATGGTCCAGCGGGCATTGCGGCGATGGGGTTCGGCACCGAGTCGATCCCGAAGGTCCTCAAGCTGATGGGTCCGGGGTCGCCGGCGGTGTCGATCGCTCAGATCGAAATGCGCCGTCACGGAGTGAGCACCGTCATGCTGCTCGGCCCCACCGAAAGCGTGGTCATCGCCGACGACTCGGCCGACCCGATGCGCCTGGCAGCAGATCTGTTGATCGAGGCCGAGCACGGAACCGACAGCTCCGTCGTGTTGATCACACCGTCGGTCGCATTGGCCGACGCCACCGACGTCGAGTTGGGTCGGCAACTGGCAGAGCTACCAGCCGTTCGAGCTGAAGCAGCGACGGCGTCGCTCGGCCCCAATGGCGGGTGTGTCATCGTCGACGACCTCGACACCGCCGTCGACGTGGCCAACCGGTACGCACCAGAGCATCTGCAGGTTGCCGTCGCCGACCGCGATATCGAGCGCGTGGTGGCGGGGTTGGTGAACGCAGGTGAGATCCTGATCGGTCAGCACACGCCGTTCAGCGCCGCCAACTTCATCATCGGTTGCCCCGCATCACTGCCCACCAGTGGCTATGCCCACGTGAGTTCCGGAGTCACCGCAGCCACGTTCCTCAAGCGCACGGCGATCGCACGCTCCAGCGAGGTTGCTGCAGCCCGCATGGCACCTTCGGTGATCGCGCTCGCCGACCACGAAGGATTCCCGGCGCACGCCGCCGCAATCCGCCGCCGCAGGTGAACCGGTCGTGCCAGGAGAATCAGCGGAATGGTCGCTTCGCTCCTTTTCCGTCCGCTGATTTCTCCCCGTAACCACTTGGGAGTGTCCAACAGACAGGCTCGGCAAAGCCTCGCCTATCCGCTGGACCTCCAGGAGATGGCCGTCGGATGGACGCTGAGTGCACGCGCCGTGACGAACCGTCACAAGTAATCCACAGCGACCTGTGTACGCCTCAGTGCTGATTGGCCTACGATCCCACCGTGACCACGATCTTGTTGGTGGAAGATGACGAACGAATCAGCGAACCTCTGCTGCGCGTGTTGGGAACCGAGGGGTTCACGGCGATCCACGCGGCTACCGGGCAACGCGGGCTCGACGCGGTCACCGCCAGCCGGCCCGACCTGATCCTGCTCGACCTCACGCTGCCCGACATCGACGGGCTCGATGTGTGTCGCAAGGTCCGCGAAGAGTACCCCAGCCTGCCGATCATCATGCTCACCGCACGCGCCGACGAGATGGACGTCATCGTCGGGTTGGGCGCTGGAGCCGACGACTATGTGCCCAAGCCGTTCCGCCTCGCCGAGTTGGTTGCACGAATTCGCGCCCGCCTGCGCATCGCCGACATCGCTTCGCAGTTGCCGAAGGAGATCACCGGCGGTCCACTTCGTGTGAACACCGAATCGCGTCGTGCGTATCGCGACGACGTGGAGATCGAGTTGACGTCGAAGGAGTTCGATCTCCTCACCCTGCTGATGAGCCGGCCCGATGCCACGTTCACCCGCGAGCAAATCATGGCCAACGTGTGGGACGAAAACTATTGGGGTTCCACCCGCACGCTCGACACCCACGTGTCGACACTGCGGCGCAAGATCGGCGACGATTCCGATCCGCCAACCCTCGTCGTCACCGTGCGCGGCGTGGGCTTCCGGTTCGAGGGCTGACCCGCGGTGCGACGCCGCCTCGTCGTTTCCACGATCGCCATCGTCATGGTGGTGCTGGGCGCGATGGCTGTGCCGGTTGGTTTGATCATTCAGAACTCTGCCGCGGAGCAGCTCGACGCCCGATTGGAACAACAGGCCGCAACGATCGCCGCCGCCGTGTCTGCCGCGGCGGCCGACGGAGAGGTCATCACCAAAGAGGCCATCCGCGCCCTCTTGGGCCCCAACGACGGCGTGCAAGTCATCACCCGCGATGGCTCGGTGCTGATCGACGAGATGCCTGACGGTGTTACGTCGGCCCGGGCATCCACTCGCACCGCGTTCAACGGTTCGATCATCACGATGGTCACCGACGCCGACCCACTCGATGCCAGCGTGCGACGTCAGTTGCTGGTGCTGCTCTTGCTGGCCTTCGGTGGAATCGCTGCGGCGGCCGGTTTGGCGGCCGTGCAGGGTCACCAGTTGGCGCGACCGTTGGAGCGCTTGACCACGCGGGCCACCCGGTTGGGCAACGGCGACTTCAGCAAGCGACCGCCGATTCGCACGCAGATCCCCGAGATCGATCACATCGGAAACGCGCTCGACACGTCGGCCAGTCGACTCGACGCGCTGTTGGGCAACGAGCGACACTTCACCGCCGACGCCACCCATCAACTGCGAACCGGCATCGCGGGTATCGCCATGCGGCTCGAGATCATGACCATGCGTCCCGAGCCCGACATCGCGGCCGAAGCTCGCACGATCCTCTCGCAGACCGATCAGTTGAACCGGACGATCGACGAGTTGCTGGCAGTGGCGCGCAATCGCAGCGAGACCGAACGAGTGCCGTTCGAGTTGGCCGAACTCGTCGATGGGCACGTCGCCGACTGGTTGCCCCGGTTCGCCGCAGACCGCCGACGGATCGTGGTGAGCAGGATCGGCAAACCGACGATGGTGTTGGGGACCACGGGCCTCGCTGGTCAGGTGATCGATGTGATGCTCGACAACGCGCTGCGCCACAGCAGTGCGGCGATCGATGTGAAGGTCGAGGGGTCTGTCGTCACGGTGATCGACTACGGATCGGGTATGACCCCGGATCAGGCGCGGATCGCCTTCGACGGCCCGGTCGACCCGGCGGCCAGACACGGCCGGGGTCTTCCGCTCGCGCGTCGACTCGCACATGTCGACGGCGCAACCCTCACGATCTCGTCACTTCAGCCGTTCGCGATCGAGTACCGACTGGTCCGCCACGACGACTCGGAGGGATGATCCATCGGACGCTGTGAACCTCCTGCAACTCGATGGCCGTTGATCAGGTCTTGAGCCCGGTGACCACCAGGTCGCCATTGACGGCGTCGACGAGTTCCCCGCCCAGCACTTCATCGCTGCCTTCGTTGACGAAACCGACCACGTCGACGACAACACGTCCGCCTTCGCCGACGTCGCCCTGCAGAATGAGCAAGGCCGCCTTGTCACCGATCTCACGTTGGATCACCCGCTTGAGTGGCCGCGCTCCGAACGCTGGATCAAACCCCACAGCGGCCAGCCAGTCGTATGCGGCGTCGGACACTTCGAGCGTGATCCGCTGCCCGGCGAGACGATCGCGCAACACGTCGACTTGCAAATCGACCACGCGACGCAGGTCGGCTCGGGTGAGGGAACGGAACCGCACGATGTCGTCGATGCGGTTGACGAACTCGGGCCGGAAGAAGTCGGTGACTTCACCGGGCAAGTTCGACGTCATGATCAACACCGCATTGGTGAAGTCGGCAGTTCGACCCTGACCGTCGGTGAGGCGTCCGTCGTCGAGTACTTGCAGCAACGTGTTGAACACATCGGGGTGCGCCTTCTCGATCTCGTCGAGCAGCACCACGGAGTAGGGGCGGCGACGCACTGCTTCGGTGAGTTGTCCGCCCTCGTCGTACCCCACGTATCCAGGCGGCGCTCCGATGAGGCGACTGACCGCGTGCTTCTCCATGTACTCGCCCATGTCGATGCGCACCATCGCCCGCTCGTCGTCGAACAGGTACTCCGCCAGCGCTCGCGCCAGTTCGGTCTTGCCGACGCCGGTGGGCCCGAGGAACATGAACGAGCCGATCGGGCGGTTGGGATCGGACAGGCCGGCCCGGCTACGACGGATGGCATTGGCAACGGCGGCGACCGCTTCGTCTTGGCCGACCACGCGCTCGTGCAGCGACTGCTCGAGATGGATCAGCTTCGACATCTCCGACTCGACCAACCGATTGATCGGGACACCGGTCCACTTCGCCACGACCTCGGCGATGTCTTCCGCATCGACCTCTTCTTTCAACATGCGCTTCTCGCTCTGCAACTGATCGAGGTGCGTGGTGGCTTCGTCGATTCGACGTTCCAGTTCGGGCACGCGTCCGTAACGGATCTCCGCGGCGACGTTCAGATCAGTTTCTCGTTCGAGCTGGAAACGAAGTTGCTCCAGCTCTTCCTTCAGGTTCCGAATGGCGTCGATCGCCTGCTTCTCGGCTTCCCAGTGCTGCTTCATCTCGCCGAGGTTCACGTTGAGTTCGGCGAGCTCGTCGTGCAACACGTCGAGCCGCGCCTTGGACACGCCATCGCTCTCCTTGTCGAGGGCGACCTGTTCGATTTCGAGTTGCAGAATACGCCGCTGCACCACGTCGATCTCGGTGGGCATGGAGTCGATCTCGATGCGCAGCTTCGAGGCCGCCTCGTCCATGAGATCGATCGCCTTGTCGGGCAGGAATCGATTGGTGAGGTACCGGTTCGACAGCACGGCAGCGCTGACGAGCGCAGAGTCTTGAATACGAACACCGTGGTGAACCTCGTACCGCTCCTTCAGGCCGCGCAGGATGCCCACGGTGTCTTCCACCGATGGCTCGCCGACGTACACCTGTTGGAATCGACGTTCGAGTGCCGGGTCTTTCTCGACGTGCTTGCGGTACTCGTCGAGCGTGGTGGCACCGATCATGCGCAACTCACCGCGCGCCAACATCGGCTTGATCATGTTGCCGGCGTCCATGGCACCTTCGGCACCGCCCGCACCGACGATGGTGTGCAACTCGTCGACGAACGTGATCACTTCCCCAGCGGCATCGGTGATCTCTTTCAGCACCGCCTTCAACCGTTCTTCGAACTCGCCTCGATACTTCGCGCCGGCCAGCATCGAAGCGATGTCGAGCGCGATGAGCCGCTTGCCCTTCAGACCCTCCGGCACGTCGCCATCGCTGATGCGGCGGGCGAGACCTTCCACGATGGCGGTCTTGCCCACGCCGGGTTCGCCGATGAGCACGGGGTTGTTCTTCGTGCGGCGGGAGAGCACTTGGATGACACGGCGGATCTCGTCGTCGCGGCCGATGACCGGATCGATCTTGCCGCTCGCGGCGCGCGCGGTGAGGTCTTGCCCGTACTTTTCAAGTGCGGCGAACTTCTCTTCGGGGTTCTGATCGGTGACGCGGTGGCTGCCGCGCACTTCTCGCAGCACGCCGAGTAGCTCCTCGGACCCCACGCCGAGTCGGTCGTTCATTGCCAGCAGGAGATGCTCGACCGACAGGTAGTCGTCTTTGAGATCCTTGCGGTACTTGGCCGCATTCTCGGCCACGTTGTTGAGCTCGCGCGACATCCGCGGTTCGTCGCCTCCGACGGCTTGGGGCAAACGATCGACCGCCGCGAGGGCCTTGTCACGCACCATGCCGGGCGACTGGCCGAGCTTGGCCAGCACCGATGCGACGACCGTTCCGTCTTGGGATGCGAGTGCTACGAGGACGTGATCAGGGGTGAGCTCGGGATTCGATCGGGCCTTGGCCTGATCGATGGCCGCAGCGAACGCTTCTTGCGTTTTGATGGTCCATGTTTTCGGGTCGATCGCCATGACTTGACCCTACCAAGCATCGTCAGAAGTTGATACGAGTTCGCTCAAGTTTTCTGAGTGTGTCGTCAGTGGGCCACGTCACGTCATCCAGATTCCGGTCGGCTCCGAACAGTAAGTATGAAGACGCCCGACGACGACTCCAGTCCGTCAACAGCCATCGTTCATGATCCTCCAGCCAGCAAACGAGCCGGCGAAGTGTCAGGCGGCCGGAGCGAGCGATTGGGGCAGTGGGTGTTGGGCATCGCGCTCGGGCTCGCGGCAGCGATGGCAGGTTTGGCGTCGGCCGAAGTCGTCGCGATCTTCTCGAACTCGTTCCAATCGCCGGTGCTCGACGTGGGCGACCGCGTGGTCGACGGCGTACCGAACTCAGTGAAAGAACTCGCGATCGAGTGGTTCGGCACCAACGACAAGCAAGCACTCCTCGCCGGCATCGCATCGATCCTCACGGTGTACGCCAGCCTCGTCGGCATCGTCGCGGTCACGCGCCGCTGGAGGTTCGCTGTGGTGGGCATCGCACTGTTCGGCCTTGCAGGTGCCTACGCATCCCAGTCAACGCGACGCGACGCACCGTGGCATGCCGTCGCACCGAGCCTCGTCGGCGGCCTCATCGCCGCCGCGACGCTCGTGTGGTTGCGTTCGCGACTCATCCGCACCGCAATCGTTCCAGAAGTCGCGACCACCGCGCCGACCGGTACGACCGTCGTGGAGGGGTTCGATCGCCGCAAGTTCGTCGCCGCCGCCTCAGGCGTGGCAGTGGGTTCGGCCGTCGTGGGGTTCACCGGTCGCAGCATCGCCACACGATCCGGAGTGGCCAACCAACGCAACGAACTCGGTCTTCCGATCGCGAGCGATCCGCTCGCTGAGGCACCCTCGGGCATCAGCGCCGACGGCGCAACGCCGTTCTTCACTCCCAACGACGACTTCTACCGCATCGACACCGCGCTCACGGTGCCGCAGGTGTCGGTGGACGGATGGCGTCTGACCATCAGGGGTCTCGTCGACCAAGAGCTGTCGATCAGCTATGACGAACTCCTCAATCGCGAGATCGTCGAGCACGACATCACGTTGACGTGCGTATCGAACGAAGTGGGCGGGTCCCTCATGGGCACGGCTCGCTGGCTCGGTGTCCGTCTGGATGATCTGCTCAGGGACGCAGGCATCAAGTCCGACGCCGACCAGATCGTCGGTCGCTCGGTCGACGGCTACACGTGCGGATTTCCCACCGCGGCGCTCGACGGCCGTGACGCGCTCGTCGCCATCGGGATGAATGGCGAACCACTCCCGCTCGAACACGGCTACCCGGCGCGATTGATCGTCCCCGGCCTCTATGGGTACGTGTCGGCCACCAAGTGGCTCAAGACGATCGAGCTCACGCGCTTCGACCAGTTCGACCAGTACTGGGTGGAGCGCGGTTGGGTCGACGACGCGCCGATCAAGCTGTCGAGCCGAATCGACACCCCACGCGGCCTGTCGAAGGTTCCAGCGGGAACGATCGCCGTCGCCGGGGTGGCATGGGCGCAGACCCGAGGCATCGAACGGGTCGAGCTGCAGTTCGACGAGGGTGAATGGGTCGCGGCAACGCTCGCCGACGAGCTCAACGACGTCACGTGGCGGCAGTGGTCGTATGCGTGGACGGCGAGCGCCGGCAACCACTCGATCCGCGTCCGCGCCACCGAAACCGGCGGTCTTGTGCAGACCGAGGAGCGTGTCGCTCCGTTTCCCAGCGGTGCCACCGGGCTGCAGCAGATCGTCGTCATCGTCGAGTAGCCGACTCTCTAGGCGCGGTCGGGTTGGTCGGTGACCTTTTTCCCGATCGGCCAATCCGGAGCCGACCGCACTCCGAATCCTCCACATGCCGACAGCACCACCGACGGCGGAGCATCACAGACACACCACCCCATCCAGTCAGAACCCGAGAGGAACACTGTGAACACCACCACCCCGAGAATGCGAGGCCGTACAGCCCGCCTCAGCGTTGCCGCAGTTGCAGCGTTGTCATTGGTAGCAGCAGCCTGCGGCGACGACGCCGACGACGACGAAGCTGTCCCCGCCACCACCGAGGCCACGGCGCCCACGGAGATCACTGAGACCACGATGGCCATGGAAGACGGTCCGTTTGGCGACGGCTGCGCAGCAGTGCCCGCCGACGGTGAAGGATCGTTCGACGGCATGGCCGACGACCCGGCCGCCACCGCCGCCAGCAACAACCCGGTGCTCTCCACCCTCGTCGCAGCCGTCACCGCAGCTGGTCTGGGCGACACGTTGAACAGCGAAGGCCCGTTCACGATCTTCGCCCCCACCAACGACGCCTTCGGAGCCATCCCGGCCGACGACCTCGACGCAGTCCTGGCCGACACCGAGCTGCTCACCAGCATCCTCACCTACCACGT
>DATKCX010000259.1:0-3448 GCA_035512975.1 Ilumatobacter sp. | reverse complement strand
GACCGCACATCGACGCGAGTTCGAGATCTTTCACCACGTCGGCCTCGGAGAGCGCGAACCGGTTCGCAACTTCCACGACCGGTACCTCGGCGCGTTCCATCAACCACGGCAACATCACCAGGAGTCGGCGCAAGCGTGCCTCTGCCGGCCGTGGGCCGCGACGTTCGGTGGTCATCGTGCAACGCCTTCCAACCAACTGACCACGGCCTCGCGCGCCTCGCTCGGTTCCAGCACCTCGGCGTACTCGCCGTACCCCAACAGCCACGAGCGGAACGCATGCACGTTCGCGTACGGCACCAACACTTCCACCGACCGATCGTCACGAGTGGCGACCACACGGTCCAATCCGAGTTCCGCCACGGCCGCCGCCGCCCGGTGCGGGTCCACCAGCACTCGCGCGTCAGGGACGTTCGGGTCGGCACCGATGAGTTTCGGGTCATCCGGAAACGCATCGTTTGCGTCGAACCCCGCTGGGCGATCGAACGTGGAGCCCAGCACCTGTTGAACGGCTCCTTCGATTCGGTCGATTCGATAGGTGCGTCGCTCGGCACGCCCGTGATCGAAGCCGATCAGGTACCAGAACCCGGTGCGCAGCAGCAGGCCCCAGGGGTCGACCACACGATCGACTCCTCGATACGTGAATCGCACCTGTGTGCGACGTCCCACAGCGTCTCGAAGCGTTGGCAACCACGGATCGTCGGGAATGATCGCCGCGATCTGGGCACCGTGTTCCAGCAGCCCGGCGCCGATCTTCCACATGGCTTCTTGGCCGCTCGCCGACCCCGGCCGCGTTGCTGCCATCGCAACCTGCAGGGCGCGCATCTCGTCATCGTCGAGTTCGAGGTCGCGAAGTTCGTAGCGCTCGCGATCGATCCAGTACCGGGTCTGTCCGGCCTCCGCACCGCCTGACACGATGACTTGCTCGATCGGAACGCCGATCTCGCGCAGCGCCGCCTTGTCACGTTCGAACGCAGCCCGAATCGCCGTCTGACCGTCGGGATATTGACCCTCGAGGCGACCGGCGATCGCCACGAGGCTGAGCGGCTCGACGGTTTCGAGGAGCAGCGCGAGCAGGTTGGTGAGACGTTCGACACGGTCGGCCATGAGCGTTCTGGATCAGCGGTTGTAGTCGTAGAAGCCGCGCCCGGTCTTGCGACCGAGCAGCCCGGCGTCGACCATGCGCGACAGGAGGGGCGGCGGTGCGTACAACGGTTCTTTGAACTCGTCGTACAGGCTTTGCGCCACCGCGAGGGTGGTGTCGAGGCCGATGAGGTCGGTGAGGTGCAACGGACCCATCGGGTGGCTACAACCTTCCACCATGCCGGTATCGATGTCTTCAGCCGACGCAAAGCCAGATTCCATCATGCGAATCGCCGACAGCAGGTAGGGGATCAGCAGCGCGTTCACGACGAAGCCGGCTCGATCCTTGCTGAGAATCACCCGTTTGTTCAACGTGTCGGTGGCGAACGCTTGCGCTCGATCCAGCGTTTCCGGGCTGGTCATCAAGCTGGTCACCAGCTCGACGAGGCGCAACACCGGCACCGGGTTGAAAAAGTGGATGCCGATCACTTGGTTCGGACGGTTGGTGACCGTGCCGAGTTTCATGATCGGGATCGAGCTGGTGTTGCTGGCGAGGATCGCGTCGTCGTCGGTGACCACCCGGTCGAGTTCCTGGAAGATCTCGACCTTCATCGCCTCCTGCTCCAACACCGCCTCGACCACGAGCTGACGGTCTGCCATGTCGGCGAGGTCGGTGGTGAACGACAGGCGAGAGACGGCCCCGTCGCGTTCGGCTTCGCTGAGTTTCCCGGCGGCAAGGCCTCGGTCGAGCGACTTCACCATTCTGGCGCGTCCGGCTTCGGCGGCGTCGGCATTGACCTCGCGCACCATCACATCGAGCCCCGCGCGGGCGCACACCTCGGCGATTCCAGAGCCCATCAGGCCGCAGCCAACCACTCCCACTCGTTGGATCACAGATTCAGTCGCAGACATTCGCCCATCCTGCCACGGAGGCATGGGCGCGCGACGTGTACCGCTGACTCGAAACCGGCAGACTGACGGGGAACCGAAAGACATCACGGTTGCCACGGATGCTGAACGAAACTGACATCACGTACCTCCTGAGGCGGACCGAGTTCGTCGCGCGCCCGGCGCGCGTGGCTGAGCTGATGGCAAAACCGTCGCTGGCCGACGCCGTCGACGACATCCTCGCCGTCCCCGCCAACCCAGGCGCAGCGGCGCTCTCGGGCCCAGACTCGTCGCGGGTGGTGCAACTCACCGACTTCTGGTTCAATCGCATGGCCCACGACTCGCCACGGCCGTTGCAGGAGAAGATGGCCCTGTTCTGGCACGGGCACTTCTGCTCCTCGAACGCCAAGGTCGGCTCGATCAACCTCATGCAGCAGCAGATCGACCTGTTCCGACGCGACGGTCTGGGCAACTTTCGAGACCTCACGATCACCATGTCGACCCAGGTGGCGATGTTGCGCTACCTCGACAACAACCAGAACTTCTGGTCCTCACCCAACGAGAACTTCGGCCGCGAGCTGATGGAACTGTTCGTGTTGGGTGTGGGCAACTACACCGAAGCCGACGTGCAAGCGTGCGCTCGAGCGTGGACCGGGCACACCGACACCTACAACCCAGGCCACCCTGATCACGAGACCTACCGGTGGGTGCCGTGGGACCACGATGACGATCCAAAGTGGCTGCTGGGCCAATCGATCAACAATGGCGGGAACACCCAACTGCACGGTGCCGAAACCGTCCAGATGATGCTCAGCACTGGCATCACACCAGACGGCCGGCTCACCAGAGATGTCGCAGCCGAGTTCATCTCTCGCAAGCTCTGGGCCTTCTTCGCCGGCTCCAGCCCGTCGCCAGCAGTCGTCGAGCACCTTCGGGCCGCTGCGATCGGCGGCGACTTCGCCATCAAGCCCTGGTTGCGAGCCCTACTCACCCACCCTGAGTTCTACGCCGCACCAGCTCGCACTGGTCTCGTTCGTCCGCCCGTCGACTACGTTGCTGCCACGTTGGTGGCCACCGGGCTCCGTTCGGAAATCGGCACACCGTGGTGGCTGCTCGAGGGGATGGGACAACGGCCATTGTTCCCGCCAGATGTCAGCGGTTGGAAGAACAACGCCAACTGGATCAATGCCAGCGCGTTCGGCCGTCGCGCCTCAACCGCCCGTCACGCCACGTACTACGTCCTCGCCAACTACTGGGGTGACGGCGGTTTGATCCCGCTCCCGAACGGAACCGTGACGTTCGAAGAGGTGCGCGCCACCGCAGCGTCGGCGGTAGCTCGCCGCAACATCGTCACCCGGCTCGCCGACAGCATGCAGATCAACCTCGGCGCATTGTCCCGTGCAGCGCTCGACGAGTTCGCCGGCAACGCATCATGGACGGAACTCTCCGACGTCGTGATGTTGTTGCTCATCACTCCCGA
>DATKCX010000258.1:0-5510 GCA_035512975.1 Ilumatobacter sp. | reverse complement strand
TGTCGAGCAGTACATCGAGTCGCTGGGCAGCGGGGACTTCGACGGTGCGATGGCTCTCCGATGCACCGCAAGCCGCATAGCGGAGATTGACGCAGCACAGTTCATGGACGAAGTCGAGCGGATCGAGCAAAGCGCTGGCGTTCCTCTCAAGGCGGTGGAGATCGAGGTCGTCGCTGATAGCAGGCTCCGCCCGGCGAGCGACACCGAGATGCAGCGAGGGTTGAGATTTCGACTGAAATCTGGACATCCGGGCGTGGTTGCGCGGAGGACGGACGGGCACGTCCTCGTTTCAGCACAAGCTGACGAATTTCCCGAGGAGATCGTCGCTGCCGTCGCCGTGCCGGTTGAACGAATCCGCGCGGCTGCGGATCAAGGGCTCATTGTGATTCACGAGTTCGCGACGCGCCTTGAACGCCGATTGTTCGAACGCGGAATAGAGCCGACCGCCTTCTCTGTGCCAGCCCTCGGTGGGCTGAACTGCCATGAACGGCAGAGTCGTTGCTTGCCGAACGGCCGTCGGCGGGCCTGCGCGAAGAGCTCGGCTTCCTGTTGGCGGACAGCGCCGAGGATGGCCTTTGGCAAACGCGACACAGGATGCCTTCTGCCTTGCGCATGAGACAGTCGCCGCATGTCGGCTAACCACACGAAGTGCACATCGCGCCGGAAAAGCGGGACATCGGAGTCGCACAAATGTGCCACCATGGACGAAACAGACGACGATCAATTCGGAGGGGCAACATGTCGATCATCAGGACCCGTTGGGCAGCGGTCGGAGCAGCAATCGCCGTCACACTCGGCGCCGGCGGCATCGGAATCGTGTCCGCCACACAACCAAGCGACGCTGTGGCCTTCGTGCCCATCACGCCGTGCCGCGTCATGGACACCCGCGCCGAGTTCAACGTCGGCCCCAAGATCTCGCCACTCGGCTCCGGCGAGGTCCACACCGTAAACACCACCACCAACGACACCGGCAACTGCACCGACATCCCCACCACCGCCACCGGAGTCTCACTCAACATCACCGCAACCGACGCCACCCTGCCCACCTTCCTCACCGTCTGGGCCACCGGCGGCACCCAACCCGAAGCATCCAGCCTCAACCCCGTCCCCGACTCACCACCAACACCCAACGCCGTCACCACCGGCATCAACACCAACGGCCAGTTCAACATCTACAACCTGCAAGGCAACGTCCAAGTCATAGTCGACATCAACGGCTACTACACCGACCACCACCACGACGACCGCTACTACACCAAGAACCAGGCCGACGACCGCTACTACACCAAGACCCAAACCGACGACAGCTACTACACCAAGTCAGATGCGGACGACCGCTACTACGGCTTCGGCAACACGTTGCTGTCGGCACTCACGTCCGATGGTGCCAGCAAGACCGAGAGCACGGTTTCCTTTCCTGACGCCGGCTCCCCGACGATGACGATCTCGTTTGGTCTCCCCCCGGCCCGCGACCCCGCGCGACCAATCCTGGTCCAGCTTCCGTTCAGCGGCCCGCCGAACTGCTCGTTCGTGCTGAGCGCCACCGGTGTCGCCGGCCCGTTCTCCGACAGCACTCGGTTCCTCAACGGCGGTTGGTCGGTGGTCGATTCCCCCTCCGGCACCGTCGACCTCGGTCCGAATCCCCCTGGAACCAGCGTGTCCACGACGATCGTGACCCTCAGCCACAACCAAGCCAGTGATCTCGCTGGGGGCGCGACCGTCGAGATGCGTCTGCTTCGCTCTGCGACGAGTGTGAGCGACACCTGTGCCGGCACGGTGAACGCGCGGGGCGGGTACTCAGTCGAATACTGATCCCACACGGAGCACCCATTGCAGCACGCACACTGTTGCGTTCGTCGAATTGGTTGCTGCGAGCCCGTTCCCACTGATCAGCTGAGAAACGCGTTTTGATGCGGCACCACCCGGGGCAACAACCACAAACGGCGCGGCGATTATGCGTAACTGCGGCGACATCAGAACACCAACCCACATTGGAAATGGTGGCATGGGACGGAACGGGTGACTTGGAAATAGCCTGGTCACGGCAACTCTACGCAATGAGTGGAATCACAAAGAACCATGACGCTGAACGACGACATCTTCGAAGGCACCGAGCGGATCCAACAGCTCGTCATCAGCCGGGCGATATCAGGCCTGCGTATCGAGTGATACAGCAACTACAGCGACAACTCTTCTCGGCGCTGAACTCCGTCGTTCGTCCTGCCGTGCAGGCGGGGTTCGGCTCACCGTTGCCTCACGTGGGCGTTGGAGCCATCGTGGTCGAGTCGACCGGTCGCAAGAGCGGTCTGCCGCGTCGGGTTCCGCTGCTCGCGGCGCGGGTTGGCGACCGGGTGTTCACGTCAACGGTGCGTGGCGATTCGCACTGGATCCGCAACCTCGACGCCAACGCGTCGGCCCAGGTGTGGCTCAACGGCCACAAACAACCGGCAACCGCAACCATCCGTCGGGGCCCGCTGTCGGTAGCCACCCTCCACGTCGGGTAACACGCGCCGCCAGCCAACCGCCGGGACCGAGCTCCGCGTCGAGCTGGCACGCGTCCGCGGGCGGCGGGCATGGCCGACGCCGGCATCAAGAACCAGCACGAGAACGAGGGGTTGTTCCAAGGTCGACGGTTCATGGTGCGAGCCTTCGCGGACCGCCAGAGGTGACGCCGTCGAGGGTGCGAAATCCGGTCAGGGCGAACGGTGGTCGATGGAGGTCACTCCTGGCAGGCCGTCGAACGCGCGGCGATCTGCGCTCACGACAGTGCGTCCCGCCGCGGCTGCTGTCGCGGCGATGATCAGATCGTGGGCACCGCGAGGTTGGCCCGTTCGGCGCACGGACACGAGCAAATTCGCATGGTGAACGGCTACGGATTCGTCGTAGGGCAGGATCGGGATGGAAGCAGTGATCTCATCGACGTATGCCTGGCGACGTGGCCGCTGGCGTGGCGTTGCCAGCTGGACGCCGACTGTGAGTTCGGCGACGGTGATCGCTGCGATCGCGACGTCGTCGTCATCGCCGATCAGCTCGTCGAGGTCTGCGGCGACTCGTTCGGCATCGATGAGGAACGTGGTGTCGAGCAGCAGCAGCGTCACGACCGGGTTTCGACCTCGAGTAGGTCGCGGATCTCATCGAGATCGCGAGACCAGCGGGCGTCGGGTCGGTGCCGGCCGAGGAGTGCTTTGGCGTCGGCTCCGCGGCCGCGCATGACGGGTTCGATGTGGGCGATGGCTTTGCCGCGGCGGGTGATGGTGTAGCGCTGGCCATCGTGCTCGACGGCGTCGAGCAGGTCGGCGAACTTCCGGGCGGCCTCGGTTGCGGTCAGTTCGGGCATGAAATCAGATTATCAGATTTGAAAAAGCGTGCGCCGTGCTGCAAGCGAAGCCGTGGAACCAGTTGAGGGTTCGGGTAGGAATAGTTGATGGATGCGCGATCTGACGCGGAGTTGAACGACGTCAACCATCGTTGGGTGGCAGGGTCTCGCTTGAGAACGGGACTGTGGTGTCGGGGGTTGAGTTCGCGTCATCCAGAGCTTCGAGCAGCTTGGACTTCGATCAGTTCTTGCGCCAGCCACTGGGCCAGCTCGCGCGCCAGATCGACACCACGATCGACCGAGTGATGGTCACGCGCTTCGGCTCTGCATGTGCCATGTGTCATGCGGGCAAGTGACCTTCGCCCCTGACAGCGCGTGCGGTGGTGCCTGATGATGGAACCAACGCCAAGTGACCTTCACCTGGCAGTAACTCGAAGAGGAGAATCTGATGAGGAAGCGGTTGGGAGTCATCGGCATCATGCTGGTAGTCGCCGGTCTCGGTTTCGCGATTGCAGGCGGTGTCGCCTACACGAAAGTGCAGGACGGATACGGTTCGCTCCAAGCATTCAGCGAGGTGCAGAACGTCACACTGAACTACAACGAGGACGGCGACCTGGTCGACCGTGGCGCCGTGGAAGGTGCCCAGGCGATCATGTCACTGCTCACCGACGACTGGCAGTATCCCGTCGTCGAGAGCGATCTCGACCCGAACGACCCGCTGGTCAACACGGCGTCGGAGTACATGTACCAGATGGCCACGGTCGTCTACCACACGCTCTACAGCACACAGACGGTCGTGCTCGACGAAGCAGTCGAGTACAACGGTGAGACCTTCGCTGCCGGCGAATACGAGTTCGAGGTCGATGGTCGCTACTGGACCGGTTTCGATCGCCAGCACCCGCTTGAGGGCCCGGCCCGTGAGATGGCCTGGACCGGAACGGCACACGGACTGGTGGGCGAACTCGGTGTCGGCACCGTGACCCACAGCACGCTCCAGATGGGCTTGGCGCTGGCCGGCCTCTTCGCCGGACTGGGCTTGGTCTTCATGCTCACTGGTGGCGGGCTGGTCTGGGCGAGCCGGTCCAAGGACACCCAGATCCCCGACACGGTTCCCGAGGCATTCCTCCGTGAGCCGATCGGACCGGTTCCTCAAGAGGTGGGTCGGAACTGATCAGAACCGACCCGCCGACCGCCCGAGTGCTCCCCACGGAGCACTCGGGCTTGGTCGCGTCTGGTCACTGTGAGCGGCGCGTCGTGCCGTAGGGCTCGTGCTGTACGGAGTGGTGTGCTGCCAGCCGTGCCGTCCGGTTCGTAGACTGGGTTCCGCAGGACGTCGACGGCCAGCACGCTCCGCCACTCCTCTGCCCGAGATGCCAACCGCTGGCCAGAACTGGGAGTCTGCCATGGACGACATGAAGGTGGTCGAGGTGCTCGGTCTGTATCTCCACGCCGACTCGGGGTCGGCGATTGTGCTGCTCGGTGACTCCGTGGAGGGCGACCGGGTCTTGCCGATCTTCATCGGGCCTGCGGAAGCGCAGGCGATCGCGCTCGGACTTGCCAACCGGCCGATGCAGCGGCCGGGCACCCACGACCTGCTGATCAGCGCGCTCGCGGCCGCCGACGCTCGAATCGCCAGTGTCGGCGTCGTGGCGCTGGACGGCGGCATCTTCCTCGGCGAACTCGAGGTGGTCGTCGGCGATGATGTGACGAGGGTCGACGCGCGGCCGAGTGATGCGATCGCTCTGGCGGTACGCGCCGGCGTCACGGTGTTCGTCGCCGCCGGCGTCTTCGACGAAGCGGCTGTCACGGTGGTGCACGCCGCCGGGGAACCCTTCGAGGCCGAGGAGATCGAGGAGATCATGTCGAAGTTCCAAGAGTTCCTGGAGTCGACCGAACCCGCCGACTTCGAGGCCCCGCCTCCCGACGAGACCTGATCCCGACTCGGACAGCGGCGCTTCGCCATCCGCCCGGGGCGTTGCGGTGTCGGACGAGAGCACGCTCTCTACCGCCACGAGCTCGATTTCGCCGGATGGTTGGAGCGCTGGATAGATGGCGACCTCTACCAGCCAGCCGTCATCCACGACCCCGAGTCCGGTGAATGGCGCGGTGTCACCGACGAAGAGTCGGCGGCGTGGGCGGCCGAGTACAGCTGATCGCCCAGCCGTCTGTCGCCTCGGCTTTCGAACTGTTCGCT
>DATKCX010000257.1:0-3460 GCA_035512975.1 Ilumatobacter sp. | reverse complement strand
ATATGTGTGCACACCTCCTTTCGTTCAACTCATGGCTCGCTTGTGGCGACGACCACGAGGAACGACATCCCAGCGTGTTGCTGAGCGACGACTTCGAAAGGCGTGCACCTCGGCTGGCGGAACGAACTCGAACCATTTTCCGTCACCATTCTGCGGTGACGGACCAGCTGTCTTCGGCGAGTAACCGGATAACAAGCGGCAACGATACCGGTTGTCGGTGGCGACCCCACCGACAACCGCCATACGTCCGTGTCCCGATCCGCAGCGGTACGCGACACGGCCCGGCATGCGCCGGGCCGTGTCGAAATGTGCTTCGAGTTGTGATTGGTGGCGGCGGACCGCCGCCGGTCAGTCGACGGCCAGCTTCAGGCGGCTGGTGTCGACGCGGACGCCGGGGCCCATGGTGGCCGAAACGGTGACCTTCTTGATGTATCGACCCTTGGCCGACGCCGGCTTGGCGCGCTGGATCTCGTCGAGCACGGCCGCGTAGTTCGCTTCGATCTGTGGCAGGTCGAAGCTCGACTTCCCGAGACGCAGATGCACGTTGCCGTAACGGTCGGTGCGGTACTCGACCTTGCCGCCCTTGAACTCAGACACGGCACGACCCACATCGGTGGTGACGGTGCCCGTCTTCGGGTTCGGCATCAGGCCGCGTGGCCCGAGCACCCGACCCAGCTTGCCGACGAGCGGCATCATGTCGGGCGTGGCGATGGCGAGATCGAAGTCCATCTTGCCGCTCTCGACTGCAGCGGCGAGGTCGTCGGCACCGACGATGTCGGCTCCGGCCTCGCGAGCGGCCTCGGCAGCCTCACCAGACGCGAACACGGCGACGCGAACGTCTTTGCCGGTGCCCGACGGCAGTGCGACGGTGCCGCGAACCATTTGATCTGCCTTGCGGGGATCTACCCCGAGGAAGAACACGATGTCGATGTTCTCGTCAAATTTGGCGGTCGCGGTGGACTTGGCCAGAGCGAGTGCCTCGCTCGGGGCGTAAAACTGATCACGATCGAATTTCTTGAGCGCGTCGGTGTGCTTCTTACCGGACATGATTGTCTCCCTCGGTTGTAGCGGTTCCCTAGGCGAGGTCGTCCCAGGCCGAACCGTATTGCTGGTATGAGATGTTGCGGGTTGGTGCTGACACGCCTGGTGCCTGGCACCTGGCGTGTCAGGCGACGCTGATGCCCATCGAGCGGGCAGTGCCGCGGATCTGCAGTTTGGCTGCTTCGATGTCGTTCGCGTTGAGGTCGGGCATCTTGAGCGTGGCGATTTCTTCCACCTGCGCTTCGGTGATGGACCCCGCCTTGACGCTACCCGGGGTGCTGGAACCCTTGTCGAGGCCAGCAGCCTTGCGGATGAGGGCCGCGGCGGGCGGCGTCTTCAAGATGAACTCGAACGAGCGATCTTCGTAGATGGTGATCTCGGCGGGCACGATGGTGCCGGCCTGTGCCTCGGTGCGCGCGTTGTACGCCTTCACGAAGTCCATGATCGCGATGCCGTGCGGCCCGAGCGCGGTACCGACGGGCGGTGCCGGGGTGGCCTTGCCGGCCTCGATCTGGATCCGAACGATCGCAGCGACTTTCTTCTTTGCCATTTCAGTGTCTCTCTATGTTCTGTGACTCGTGGGGGCTGTGACGGACTGCGGTGAGTTCGTCAGAGCTTGGCGACCTGGCTGAAGTCCATCTCCACCAGGGTCTCGCGACCGAAGATGTTGACCAACACCTTCAGCTTCATGTGATCTGCATTGATTTCGGCGACCGTACCGAGGAAGTCCGCGAACGGGCCTTCCTTGACGCGCACGCTTTCGCCTTCTTCATAGTCGAGCTTCGGCTTCGGACGCGCTGCCTCGGCGTCTCCGCCCAGGCCCTTCGGCGACAGGAACGTTCGCACTTCACGACGACGCAACGGGGCGGGGCGCTGCCCGCGGTCGCTCTGGCCGACGAAGCCGGTGACTCCGGGCGTGTTGCGAATGCAGTACCACGACTCGTCAGACATCTCGCAACGCACGAGCAGGTATCCCGGGAACACCTTCTTCATCACGTTGACTTTCTTGCCGTTCTTGATTTCAACGACTTCTTCCATGGGAATGACCACTTCGTAGATCTGGTCTTCCATGTTCATCGACTGGATGCGGGCGTGAAGGTTCGCAGTGACCTTCTTCTCGTAGCCCGACTGGGTGTGCACCACGTACCACTGGCCCGGCCGCGTCCACGGATCGTCTTCATCGACCACGATGCCGTCTTCGATGACGACGCCCGGTGCGGGCGCTTCTTCGGCGAGCGCGTCGTCTTCGCTGATGACTTCGTCGTCAGACGCAGCTTCGGCTTCGGTTGGCGCTGGTGCGTTGCCGAGCAGGGCCGCTTCGTCGATCTCGACGTCGTCGACTTCTTCGTCGGCGAGCACGTTCGTCGTGCCGACCGGCAGCAGGTCAGCGGCACTGGCAGGGGTCTCGGTGACCTCCACCGCATCGGCTGCCTCCACCGCATCGGAGTCGGCGTTGTCGAACTCTGCGTCGTTGTCGAGGTCGTTATCGAGCTCGGTGTCGGTGTCGAAATCGCTCACGAGTAGAACCAATCTGCAAGGTTGCTGTACCCGTAGTCGAGGCCGCCGACGAACGCGGTGTACACCAGCACGGTGACCGTGACGATGATGGAGTAGCGGACAACTTCGGGGCGCGTGGGCCAAGCAACCTTGCGCATCTCGTCGCGGACCTCGCGCAGATACTGCACGGGCCCGACACGCTGACGGGTGGAGCTGCGGTCGGGGCGCGTGGGAGCACCTTGCTCGTCGAGCGCTCCTTGGCGCTTCAGCATGCGCTTCTGTTCGCGGTTTAGATCATCGAGTGACATGAGTACTTTTCTGTGGGATCCGGTTGATGGATCGGCTGTGCAGGGCAGGAGGGACTCGAACCCCCGACCGTCGGTTTTGGAGACCGATGCTCTACCAACTGAGCTACTGCCCTCGGGAAGGGCCTTGCCAGCGTACCAAGCGAACCAATGAGCGCACCCCAGAGTTCGGGGTGCTCTCAGGCGAACTTGGGGTCAGCGGGTCTCCTTGTGGACCGTGTGCTTGCGATCGTTGCTGCAGTACTTGTTCATCTCGAGGCGCTCACGGTCGTTGATCTTCGACTTCATCGTGATGTAGTTGCGCCGTTTGCACTCAGTGCATTCGAGGGTGATCTTCACCCTCTTTTCGCTCTTGGCCATCGTCGTACTCCTTGTTGGGCCGTTTGGAAACCGGCCGGTTTACGTGGATCGGCCCGAGCCAGAGATCTGGCTCGGGCCTACCACAGAACTAGAACTCTCTCAGCGGGTGAGCACGGTCACTTCAGGATCTTGACGACGCGGCCAGCACCCACGGTACGGCCACCCTCACGGATCGCGAAACGCAACCCCTCATCCATAGCAATCGGCTTACCCAACTCAACCGTCATCTCAACATTGTCACCAGGCATCACCATCTC
>DATKCX010000256.1:0-5983 GCA_035512975.1 Ilumatobacter sp. | reverse complement strand
GCCGAACGCGCCGCCCACCCCACCCAACACGAGGCGCACCTGTTCGTCGGGCAATCCCAGGCACGCGGCGATCTGGCCCCGGTCTTCGTGCAGCCACTGCGTGGCGATGTGCAGCTCGACGCCCCCACCGCCACCACCAGTGTCGACGTCGGGAATCGCCAGCGCCGCCTCGAGACCGAGGAACGCCTGATCTTGCATGCCGATGTGATACGTGCCCTCGACGACCACATCTCCGGTGACGGCCGGGTCACCCGATTCGATGCGTTGGTACCGCAGCACGTTGCCGTTGGGATGGATCGGCTCGGCGGTGCCCGCGATCACCAGCTCAGGATCGAGCAACGGTGTGAGCACCTCGTACTCCACCACGATGGCGGCGAGCGCGCGTTTGCACGTTTCCGGGTGATCGGCGGCGACTGCTGCGATCGCCTCGCCGACATAGCGCACCACGTCGGACGCGAAAACCGGTTGATCGCTGTCGATCAGTCCGTAGGTGGCTTTGCCGGGGACATCGGCCGCGGTGATGACCGCCTCGACCCCCGAGATCTTCCACGCCGGCGTGACGTCGATCGACACGATTCGGGCGTACGGGTGAGGCGAGCGAAGCGTGGCACCCCACAACGCGCCGTCAGCGTGCAGGTCTGACGAGAACTCGAAGGAACCTTGCACCTTGGCAATGCCGTCTGGACGGGTGGGTGACGTGCCAAGCGTTCCGTGGCGCGGGCTCGCGTCGACGCGGGTGGCGGTGTCGGTCATGAGTGTGCCGCCGACTCGGTGACGGATCGGCGAGCGACGCTGAGTTGCACCGCCTCGATGATCCGGCCGTACCCGGTGCATCGACAGACGTTGCCCGACAACGCTTCGCGGATGACCATCTCGCTCGGGTCCGGGTCGTCGTCGAGCAACGCGTGGGCGGCGATGATGAGCCCTGGCGTGCAAAAGCCGCACTGGACGGCACCGGTGTCGATGAACGCCTGTTGCACATCGCTGGGCACCCCGGCCGGTGCCAGCGCCTCCACAGTGACGATGGGCTGACCCACCGCCGACGCCGCCATGACCAAACATGAACACACCAGGTCCCCGTCGACCAGGACCGAGCACGAACCGCATTCACCTTGCTCGCACGCACCTTTGGCGGCCATGAGTCCCAGCCGCTCGCGCAACACGTACAGGAGGTTCTCGCCCAACCACGCGTCGTTGATGTCGTGATTGGTGTCGTTCACCGTGAGCGTGTACTGCTCGTTCACGTTGGCACCTCCGAAGCAAACGCGCGGCCGAAGAGTCGGCTGACCATGACCGCCACCGCGTGTCGGCGATACGCGGCAGTGGAACGGTGATCGTCGATCGGCCGACTGGCCGCGGCGGCCGCTTCAGCCACGTCTCGGACCACATCGGCAGCGATGCGCATGTCGCCCCAATCAGCTCCGGCAGCTGCGATCTGTTCCGCGTGATCACAGCGAATGATCGTGGGTGCTACCGACCCGAGCGCGATTCGCACCGACCGGGTGGGCGCATCGACGGCCACACACGCACTGGCGGTGGCGATGACCATGGCGTTGCGCACACCGACCTTGCTGTACCCCTGCCAGCCGTCGAGCACCGGCAACGTGATCGAGGTGATGAGCTCGCCGGGTTCCAGCGCCGTCCGTTTCACCCCGACCATGAACTGACGCACCGGAAGCGTTCGGGTGCCATCGGCGCTGGCCAACGTGACGATGGCGTCGAGTGCGGCCAGTACCGGCAAGCCGTCGCCGGCCGGCGAGCACGTGGCCAGATTGCCGCCGACCGTGCCGACGTTTCGTATCTGTGGGCTTCCCACCGTGCGCGCCGCCTCGGCCAATGCGGGCACGCGCGAACGGAGTGGCTCGGCTTCGATGGTCGCCCACGTGACTGCAGCACCGATCGTGACGGTGCGTTGCTGCGGGTCGATCGTGTAGCTGGTGAGTTCGGGAACCCGGTTCAGTGACACGACGGTGCCACTCCCCCACGGAATGCTGCGATGCCCCTCGTTCACCTCGACCATCAAGTCGGTGCCGCCCGCGAGCGCAAGCGCCTCTGGGTGCATCGCGAAGGCCCCGACGGCGTCAGCCAACGTGTGCGGAATCAGAACTGGCATCAGAAGGACTGTACAAAACGTTCAGGAGGTCAGCTGACGATCGTGCCGACAACGCCGTCGTCGGCCGGGGGAAACTGCGGGTCGATCTTTTCGAGGTGGTGACGCAGGATCTTGGCGATCGCGATGTTGCGAACCCACTTCCGGTCGCCGGGAACGATGTACCACGGTGCCGACGGCCGGGTGGTCTCGCGAATTGCCTCGGTGAAGGCCTGGCGGTAGTCATCCCACAACGCCCGATCGTCGAGGTCGCCCATGCGGAACTTCCACCGCTCGGTCGGGTCGTCCACTCGGTCTTGCAGCCGCACGCGTTGCTCCTCGTTCGAGACGTTGAGGTAGATCTTCACGATGCTCGTGCCTTCGTCGACCAGCATCTGCTCGAAGTTGCGAATGTGGGTGTAGCGCTTGCGCCACTGCTCTTCGGGCACGAGCGACTTGACGCGTACCACGAGTACGTCTTCGTAGTGACTGCGGTTGAACACCCCGATCCGGCCTTTGGCGGGCACGTGCGGATGGATTCGCCACAGATAGTCGTGTGAACGCTCCTCGTCGGAGGGCACCCCGAACGAACTCACAGCGACACCGGCGGGGTTCACACCGGTGAACACGGTGCGGATCGTGCCGTCCTTGCCGCCCGCGTCGATGGCTTGCAGCACAACGAGCAGGGCCGCCTTCTTGCTGGCGAAGAGACGATGTTGGAGTTCCGACACGTAGGCCATTTCCGCAGCGAGTTCGGCCACAGCATCGTCTTTCGACCACCCGAAAGTCTCGCGCGGATCGTGGTCGTCCAGATCCGCTCTGCGTCCGGCGCGGCATTGCTTGAGAACATCACGAGTAGATGACGACATCCCAGGACGGTACCTGCTCGGTGAATCCGATGATGTAACGTCACCCGAAAGGCGGTTGTATACCGCTCGGTAACCCAGGGGGAAGTCACACATGACCAGTCATCGTCGTTCTCGTCCACGCCTCGCCAGAGCGTTGTCCATCTCGTTGGCAGCGGCTCTCGTCGTTGCCGCTTGTGGTGGGGGTGACGACGACGAATCCGTGGACGACGCCGACCCGACCACCACGGTCACCGCCGACGAGGACACCGGCGACACCGACGGCGGCGATACCGGCGACACCACCGGCGACACCACCGGGGCCACCACCGGTGACACCGAGGACGACAACCCAGACGACGGCAGCCCTGTTGTCGAGACGTTGCCGCCAGACACCACGCCAGACCCCGTCAAAGGCGGCACGTTGCGCTACGGCCTCGAGGCCGACGTCGATGGCTTGAACCCCACGGTGTCCGCCCTCACCGCCGCCTCCGGCCTGGTCATTGCCTCCGCGGTGTATGACACGCTCGCGGCCTACGCCGCTGACGGCAGCGTCGTGCCGTACCTGGCCGAGTCGTTCACACCGAACGAAGATTTCACCCAGTGGACCGTGAAACTGCGTCCCGGCGTTCTGTTTCACGACGGCACACCCGCCGACGCTGCGGCGTTCATCACGAACTTCGAAGCACAGCGTGCAAGCGGCCTCGTCGGCCTCGCCGTCAACCCCTTCTTTCCGGCCGAGGGTGCGACCGAACTCGTCGATGATCTCACGGTTCAGGTCACCCTGCTCGACGCCAACGCATTCTGGCCCGCTTACATGACCGGGCAACTCGGCATGATGGCATCACCCGCGTGGCTCGCGGCTTCGCTCGCCGACCCCACGCTGAACCAGGAGCCGGTTGGCACTGGGCCGTTCGTGTTCGCCAGCCGCAGCGAAGACTCGGTTACCACGTTCGTGCGAAACGAAGAGTGGTGGAACGGCGCGGCATACCTCGACTCCATCGAGTTCCTACCTGTGCCCGACTCCGCCACGCGTCTCGACCTGCTCGTCGCAGGCGACATCAACGCGCTCCACAACACAGACCCCGACACCATCGAGGCCGCACGCACCGACGACTCGCTCGTCAACATCCTCGACGACTCGGGCTCCGAGTCGTTCGTGATGATGAACTCTGCCGTTGCCCCATTCGACGACATTCGTGTTCGCCAGGCCCTCACGTTCGCAACACCGAAGGCTGATTATCTGGCCCTCATCGGCTTGGGAGTGTTACGGAGTGCCGAACAGATGTTCATTCCGGAAAGCCCGTACTACAACCCGGCAGTCGTCCAGGAAGCCGACATGGTCGACCAGGCCGTGGCCTTGGCCACCGAATACTGTGCCGAGGTCCCGGCCAACTGCAGCGACGGCAGGATCAACATGGAATACCAGTGGAGTGGTCCGTCGGTCATTCAAACCCGCATTGCCGACCTCCTGATCGACAGCTGGAGCGCGGCGTTCAACGTCACCCGTGACGAACTGTTGCAAGACGAGCACATCCAACAGACAGCGCTTGGCCAATACAACGTCAACACGTGGCGCCAGTTCGATTCCCCTGAGGCTTCGACCGACAACGTGTGGTTGCTGTGCCGCACCGTTGGCGGCATCTCGTTGAACTGGCCCAAGTTGTGCGATCCGGCCCGCGATGAAGCCTTGCTGACCGCTCAGGCTGTCACCGACCCTGCCGCACGCGCCGCCGAGTACCAGGAAGCCGTGCAGCTCATCCACGACGCATACGTCTACGTGTTCCTCACGCACACGCTGTGGAACTTCGCATTCACGTCTGACGTGCGCGGTCAATGTGACCGGGTGGCACCAGACGGCACTCCACTGCTCTGCAACGCCGCCGGCCGCACGTGGCACGACTCCATCTGGATTGGCTGAGCCAACGCATCTTCGTGGGGGACACGATGCCACTCCACCAGCGTCGGTCGGCTCGACGCGCCACGGGAACGGTGCTGCTCGCGCTCGCGGTCACTTCGGTGGCGGCGTGCGCGGGCGGCGACGCCGAACCTTCGGCGGCCACCGCCAGCGGCGCGAACTCGGCGTCTGACACCACCGCTGCGCCCACGAACGCCACTCTTGCCACAGGTGTGGACACCGGTGTGGACCCCGGTGTGGACACGGTCGGTGCAACTGATGGTGGGGCGACAACCGACAACCCGACGAGCGAACCAACCGACGCATCGGGCAATGGTGACGATGGTGATGGTGATGATCGTGGTGCCGCGACGCTCGTCACCTTGCCACACGACGCCGACCTCGAACCGGTGGAGGGCGGCACGTTCCGGTTTGCGCTCATCGCCGATGTCGACGGCTTGAATCCCACCAGCTCGGCGCTGACCGCATCGTCGGGGCTCATCATGGCAAACGCGGTGTTCGACACCCTCGCGGCGTATGCCGCCGACGGCTCGGTCGTGCCCTACCTGGCCGAGTCGTTCACGCCGTCCCCCGACTTCTCGTCGTGGGAGGTCACGCTCCGCCCGGGTGTGACGTTCCACGACGGCACACCGCTCGATGCCGCGGCCGTCCAACTCAACTTCGAATCGCAACGCGCGAACGATCTGATCGGCCTTGCGGTGCGACCGTTCTACCCAGACACGAACGCCACCGAGGTCGTCGATGACCTCACGGTTCGGTTCAACCTGCTGAACCCCAACCGCTACTGGCCGTACTCGATGGCAACCCAGCTGGGCATGGTGGCCTCACCGGCCTGGATCGAAGCGGCACACGCCGATCCCACGTTGAATCAGCGCCCAATCGGCACGGGGCCGTTCGTGTTCGACAGCCGAAGCGAAGACTCCGTCACCCGCTTCGTGCGCAACGATGCGTGGTGGAACGGCCACGCGTACCTCGACGCCCTCGAAGTCTTGCCCGTGCCCGCCGCGGCAACGCGCAACGACTTCGTGCTCACCGGCGTAGTGGATGGTCTCCCCACCACCGAGCCCTCGAGCATCGTGGAGCTACGTGAGCAGGCCGACGTCAATCTTGCCCTGGACGATTCGGGGGCCG
>DATKCX010000255.1:0-21823 GCA_035512975.1 Ilumatobacter sp. | reverse complement strand
TCATCCTCGGTCTTGGTGAGCAGCTCGCCCACGGTGTTCACCTGGGCCCGCTTGAGGCAGTTGCGCGGCCGCTCGGACAGATCGAGATCTTCGATGGGGAGGTCGAGGTCGGGCGACGACGTGGTGGTGTCGACGACTTCGCTGAGCTCGAGGCCCTGGGGCTCATCGCTCATGGATGCCACCAGGTCGACGAGTGAACGCAGCGTGGCACCGGCCGAGGCGAGTGCTTCCGACGGCGAGATCGAACCGTCGGTCTCGATCTCGATGATCAGGTTGTCGTAGTTGGTGGCTTGCTCGACACGGGTGGGCGTGACGTCGAAGCTCACCCGGCGAACCGGGCTGAAGATTGCGTCGATCGGCACGACGCCGATGACGCGGGTTTCCACCTCGCGCTGCGACGATGCGTAACCGCGCCCCTGTTCGACCGTGAGGTCGAAGGCCAGGCGGGCCTTGCCGTTGAGCGTGGCGATCGGCAGGTCCTTGTTCAGGATCTCCACGTCGGCCGGGCATTCGATGTCGCCGGCGGTGAGGGCCATCGGGCCCCGCACGTCGACGCGCAGGCTGACGGTCTCGTCCGAAACCGAGGTGAGGACGATGTCTTTGAGGTTCAAGATGATGTCGGTGACATCTTCTGCGACACCGTTGATGGTGTCGAACTCGTGGAGGGCGTCGTCAAAACGCACGGTCGTGACTGCTGCGCCGGGAATCGACGAGAGCAGGGTACGACGCAATGAGTTACCGAGCGTGTGACCGAAGCCTGGCTCGAGCGGACCGATCGAAAACCGCTGATGGTTGTTGTTCTCCTCGCCGATGGCTTCGACTGAGGGGCGCTGCATGACAAGCATGTGCTGCCTGGTCCTTTCTGAAAGACGAACGTTCGTATTCGAGTTGCGGTGACGCGTGGGTGGTCGTGTTGCTGACCGAGACGCTGATGGCTATTACTTCGAGTACAACTCGACGATGAGAGACTCGCGCACCGGGACATCGATGTGCTCGCGTTGCGGGAGGTCGCGAACTGTGACCTGCTTGCCCCCGTCACCGATCTCGAGCCAGCCGACGATGGAACGGTCGAGTGTGTCGATGTTGTGCTGGATGACGATCATCGCGGCGGCCTTGGGCGACAGCGACACGATGTCGCCCTTGCGAACCCGTGCCGACGGGATGTCGAGACGCTTGCCGTTCACGAGGATGAGACCGTGGTTGACGAACTGACGAGCTTGCGGGCGGCTCGATGCCCAGCCGGCGCGGTACGTGACGTTGTCGAGACGTGACTCGAGCATGATCAGCAAGTTCTCGCCGGTGGGGCCCTGATGCTTCAGTGCCTCTTCGTAGGTCTTGCGGAACTGCTTCTCGAGCACGCCGTAGATGTACTTCGCCTTCTGCTTCTCTTGCAGCTGAGCGAGGTATTCGCTGCCGGCGTTCCGACGGCGTGTGCGGCCGTGGGCACCTGGCGGGAACGGGCGACGATCGAGGGCACGACGGCCCTTTTCGTTCTCGAAGATGTTGGTGGACAGGCGGCGTGAGAGACGCACCTTGGGTCCGGTGTAACGAGCCATGATCAGTTACCTCTCAGCCGCGCCGGCGCTTGGGCTGGCGGCAGCCGTTGTGGGGCACGGGCGTGACGTCTTTGATGGACGTGACCTCGATGCCGGTGTTCTGGATGGAACGAACTGCAGTGTCGCGACCCGAACCCGGGCCCTTCACCTGCACTTCGACGCGGCGGACGCCGTGCTCCATGGCGGCCGTTGCCGCACGCTCGGCCGCGAGCTGCGCTGCGAACGGGGTGCTCTTGCGGCTGCCCTTGAAGCCCACGGCACCAGACGATGCCCATGACAACACGTTGCCCTGAGTGTCGGTGACCGTGACGATCGTGTTGTTGAACGAGCTCTTGATGTGCACGACACCGGTAGAGACGTTCTTGCGGTCCTTCTTGCGGGGGCGACGAGCGGCCCCGCCCTTTGCGCCTGGCTTAGCCATTACTTCCTCACAGCCTTCTTCTTGTTGGCCACCGTCTTCTTGCGACCCTTGCGGGTGCGAGCGTTGGTGTGGGTGCGCTGCCCGCGCACTGGCAGGCCCTTGCGATGGCGGACGCCCTGAAGGCAGCCGATCTCGATCTTGCGCTTGATGTCGTTCGCTACGTCGCGACGCAGGTCACCTTCGATGGTGAGGTTCGCGTCGACGAACGCACGAATCTTGTTGACCTCGTCCTCGGTGAGCGAGGAAACCTTGGTGTTGGGATCGAGTTCGAGCTCGGCGCAAATGCGCTTCGAGGTCGTCGGCCCGATTCCGAAGATGTAGGTGAGCGAAATTTCCAACCGCTTCTCACGGGGAATGTCTACGCCGGCAATACGTGCCATGGGGTGTGTCTCCTGCTGCTCTCTAGCCCTGGCGCTGCTTGTGGCGCGGGTTCTCACAAATGACTTGGACGCGACCGTGCCTGCGGATCACGCGGCACTTCTCGCACATCTTCTTGACGCTCGGTCGAACCTTCACGACTGCTCTCTTACTTGTATCGGTACGTGATGCGACCTCGGGTGAGGTCGTACGGGGTGAGTTCTACTTGCACCTTGTCGCCGGGAAGAATGCGGATGTAGTGCATACGCATTTTGCCTGAGATATGGGCCAACACTTTGTGGCCATTCTCCAGTTCCACACGGAACATGGCATTCGGAAGCGACTCGACGATCGTGCCTTCGAGCACGATGGCGTCTTCTTTAGGTTTTGGCAGGATTGCTCTCCTCGATTGGGCAGGACATTGATCCTGCTCAGCGGACTTATTTCTGATGGTCTGCCCACGAACCGTGCACAGACCGACTGGCAATGCTATCGGAACGTTTGCCGATCACCAATGGGGTGGTGCGCCACTTTTCGGTGGACTTGTGCTAGAGGGACGTTGGAGGTGGGCCCCATGAGTCAGCGACGGGCTTCCACGGCGTCGGTGAGACGCTTGAACACGTGGTCAGGGTTCCCCACGCCGTTCACCACGGCGAGCGCGCCGCGGCTCGAGAAGTACGCGATGAGCGGCGACGTCTGCTCTTCGTACAGGTCGAGTCGGCGATTGACCGAGTCGGGCGTGTCGTCGGCACGTTGTTGCACGTCGCCGCCGCACACGTCGCAGATCCAGGGCGAAGGAACCTCGCCGCGAGCGATGTAGTTCGTGCCGCAGTCGCGACACACTCGCCGAGACGAAATGCGTTCGAGCACGATCTCGCGCGGCACATCGAGGTCGATCACCACGTGAATCGGTCGCTCGGCGGTGATGCCATCGAGCGCCTCGGCTTGTGCGACCGTGCGAGGGAAGCCGTCGAGGATGTAGCCCCGCGTCCTGGCGTCGGCCTTGTTGAGCCGCTCATCGACGAGACCGATCATCACGTCGTCACCGACGAGACCCCCGGCGTCCATGATCTCCTTGGCCATCATCCCGAATGCGGTTCCCTCGCGAGCTGCCGCGCGCAACATGTCGCCGGTTGAGATGTGCGGAACGACATAGTGACGCGACAAGCGAACGCACTGGGTGCCTTTGCCGGCACCCTGCCGACCGAGGATGATGAGCCGCGCTCCGGGGATCACGTAGCAGGGCCCGTTACTTGAGGAAACCCTCGTAGTTGCGCAGCATCAACTGGCTGTCGATCTGGCGCATCAGCTCGAGAGCGACGCCTACTGAGATCAACACGCTGGTGCCGGCAAATGCGAACGAGTTCACGTCTGCAGCCCACAGAATCAAGTACGGAAGAATCGCGATCATCGCGATGAACACCGCGCCCGGCAACGTGATGCGGTTGACGGCTTTGGCGAGGTACGCCTCGGTCTTCGGACCTGGGCGGACGCCAGGAATGAAGCCACCCTGACGGCGGATCTGGTCGGCCTGGCGCACTGGGTCGAACGCGATGGAGTTGTAGAAGTAGGCGAACGCGATGATCAGCAACGCGAAGATCGTGATGTACACGAAGTTCTGCGTGTTCAAGATGTACTGGTCGACGAACTCCTGCAGGTCGCGGCGACCGCTGTCGAACCACGAGTCTCCGGTGGGATTACCCAGGAAGCTGGCACCGATCGCCGGGAGCAACAGAATCGAGCTGGCGAAGATGATCGGGATGACGCCAGACTGGTTGACCTTCAACGGAATGTAGGTGTTCTGGCCGCCCATCATCCGGCGGCCGACCACGCGCTTCGCGAACTGCACCGGGATTCTTCGTTGGCCGAGTTCGACGAACACCACCGCGACGATGATGCCCAACGTGACGATCACCATCACCGCGAACCAGAACCACTTGTTCACTTGAAGGATCGAGTAGAACCCGCTGGGCAGCGACGCCACCACCGATGCGAAAATGACCATCGACATGCCGTTGCCGATGCCGCGCTGACTGATCAGCTCGCCCATCCACATCAGCAGTGCCGTTCCGCCGACCAAGGTGGGGATGATCAGATAGCCGCGCGGCCAGATGCCGTCAGGAAGCAGCGGTACCGACGGGGCCTGCACCGCCGAGTAGAACGCAGCACCACCACCGGTGCCGAAGAGGAACACCAGCACGGTGCCCTGCAACGTCGCCAAGGCGATTGCCACGTAGCGGGTGTACTGCGTGATCTTGCGCTGGCCGGTTGCACCTTCTTGCTGCAGCTCTTCCAACTTCGGAATCACCACACCGAGAACCTGCATGATGATGCTCGCCGTGATGTACGGCATGATGCCCAACGCGAAGATCGAGAACGATTCGAAGGCTCCGCCTGAGAACAGGTTGAACAGCCCGAGCGCACCGCCTTGAGCACCTTCGCTGAGCTGGTCGATGGCGAGTGGGTCGACACCGGGGACTCGGATGGTGGCACCGAGGCGATACAACGCCACGATCGCCAACGTGAACAGGATCTTGTTCCGCAGGTCTGGGACCTTGAAGATGTTCTTGATGTTCGACAGCACTGGCGATGAATCCTCGAAGGTGGTGGGGCGGGGAGCAGGCTAGCCGACGGCCGAAGAATTCGAGCCGCCGGCTAGGTGGAGGCAAGGTGTACTCGCCGCTCGGAATCGCTTACCGGTTGGTGAACTGGTTGCCGCGGGCAGCCGGACGACCGGCTTTGCCCTCGGCCTTGAACGGCAGCTGAATCAACGTGACCGAGCCACCAGCGGCCGTGATTGCGGCCTCTGCCGACTTCGACACACCGTGAGCATGGACCGTGAGCGCCACCGACAGTTCGCCTCGACCGAGGATCTTGACGAATGCGTCCTTGCGGATGATGCCACGCGCGTGCAACACCTCAGGAGTGATGGTCGATTCTTCGAGGTCTGCCAACGTGTCGATGTTCACTGCCGAATACTCGACGCGGAACGGGTTGGTGAACCCTTTCAACTTCGGCACGCGCTGCTTGAGTGGCATCTGGCCACCTTCGAAGCCGCGGGCGACGGTGTTGCGAGCGCGCTGGCCCTTGGTACCGCGACCGGCGGTCTTGCCACCCTTGCCGCCGATGCCGCGACCGACGCGCTTGGGTGCCTTGGTGGAACCGGGTGATGGGGAGAGATCGTCAACGCGCATGATCAGTCGTTGTCCTTCGTGTTGGTCCCGGTCGACGCGGTTTCGGCCGCGAGGTCGGTCACGGTGACCAGGTGCGGGACCCGGTGCAACATGCCCCGGATCTCGGGTCGGTCAGGGAGAATGTTCGTCTTGCCGATGCGACCGAGGCCGAGGGCACGCAGCGTGCCGCGGGTCTTCGGCTTTGCGCCGATGCCCGACTTGACCTGCGTGACCTTGATGGTGCGGTCTGCAGCTGGGATGACTTTGTAGCTACTCATTCGTGTCCTCCTGAGACACCGGCGGCCATTTCGCGCTGGCGCTCTTCGTACGCACGAAGCAGCCCCTTGGGCACGAACGAGTCGGCCGGGATGCCGCGGCGTGCGGCGACTTCGTCTGGGCGCTGGAGCGACTTCAGGCCATCGATCGTGGCGCGAGCCACGTTGATGTGATTGGCAGAGCCGAGCGACTTGCACAGAACGTCGTGCACGCCGGCCTCTTCCAAGATGATGCGGGCGGCACCACCGGCGATCACGCCGGTACCGGGAGCTGCCGGCTTCATGAGCACCCGACCGCCACCAGTGGTACCAAGTACCGGGTGCGTGATGGTGGAACCGGCCAACGGAACCTCGAAGAGGTTGCGCTTGGCTTCTTCGGTGCCCTTCTGGATGGCCAGCGGCACTTCTTTGGCCTTGCCGTAACCCAGGCCGACCTTGCCGTTGCCGTCGCCGATCACCACGAGCGCGGTGAAGCTGAAGCGACGGCCGCCCTTGACGACCTTGGCAACGCGGTTGATGGTGATCACACGCGACTCGCGGAGACCACCCTCGTTGTCGTTGCCGCGGCTGTCGTTGCGGTTGTCATTGCGATTGTCGTTGTAAGCCATCAGAACTCCAGACCTGCGTTGCGCGCGGCTTCTGCGATGGCGGCGACCCGACCGTGGTAGGCGAACCCACCGCGATCGAACACCACCGTGTTGATGCCAGCGGCTTTCGCACGCTCGCCGACGAGTTGGCCGACGCGGGTTGCTGCGTCGACGGTTGCACCGCTACCAGCGGTGCGGAGGTCCAGTTCGGTGGTCGAAGCGGCCGCGAGAGTGCGACCCGAATCGTCATCGATGACCTGAACCGAGATGTGCTTGTTGGAACGGTGCACGGCCAAACGGGGACGTGCGGCCGTGCCGTGAACCTTCTTTCGAACCCGACGATGACGACGGATGCGACCTTGACGACGAGCTTTGGCGATGTCAGCCATGACGTTTCCTGCTTACTTCTTGCCGGTCTTGCCGGCCTTGCGCAGAATGCGCTCGCCGGAGTAGCGGACGCCCTTGCCTTTGTACGGCTCGGGCTTGCGGATGCTGCGAATGTTGGCGGCGACTTGGCCGACGACCTCTTTGTCGATGCCGTTGACGATGATCTGCGTCGGCACCGGAACCTCGAACGACACGCCCTCGGGGGCTGCCACGTTGACCGGGTGGCTGAATCCGAGGTTGAGACGCAGGGCGTTGGGGCCTTGCGCTTCGGCGCGGTAACCGACGCCGACGATGTCGAGTTGCTTCTTGAAGCCATCGGTGACGCCGATGACCATGTTGTTCACGAGGCTGCGAGTGAGCCCGTGCAACGCCCGGTTCTGACGTTCGTCGTTGGGCCGCGTGAAGTGCAGCGCGCCGTCTTCTTCCTTGATTTCGATGGCACCGGGGATGTCGCGGCTCAAGGTTCCCTTCGGACCCTTGACCGTGACGGTGCCAGCGTTGAGTGTGATGTCGACCCCTGCCGGGATGGTGACCGGAGCCTTACCGATTCGAGACATTGTGAACTTCCGTTTCTCTCACGTACTCGCGCACGTCACCAGACGTAGCAAAGGACTTCGCCGCCCACTTTGCGCTTGCGCGCTTCGCGGTCGGTCATGAGCCCCAGGCTGGTGGACAGGACGGCCACACCGAGGCCACCGAGCACGCGAGGCACGGAGTCGGCCTTGCGGTACACGCGGAGACCGGGTGTGGAGATGCGACGCAGACCCGAGATCGTGCGAGCACGGTCTGGGGAATACTTCATGTGGATGGTCAAGGTGTCGCCGACGCCGCTAGGGGCCGGGGCAACTTCGAACCCGCTGATGTAGCCCTCGGACTCGAGGACTTGGGCGAGCGCCACCTTCTGCTTCGACGAGGGCATGCGCACCTCGTCGTGCTTGGCCGTGTTCGCATTGCGAATACGGGTCAGCATGTCGGCGATTGGGTCAGTCATCATGATGCGTGCTCCTCACCAGCTCGACTTCGTCATACCAGGGATCTCGCCGGCATGGGCGAGCTCACGCAAGCACACACGGCAGAGGCCGAACTTGCGGAAGACCGAACGGGCGCGCCCACAACGGCGACAGCGGGTGTATCCGCGCACCTTGTACTTGGGCGTACCGGCAGCCTTGTTGATCAGTGCTTTCTTAGCCATCAGTGTCTCTCTCGATCACTTCTTCTTGCCACCGCGGACTGGACCACGGCGTGACTTCTTCTTGCGGGGGGCGTTGTCTGCGTCGGCACCACGCTTGAACGGGAAGCCGAATGCGTCGAGCAGAGCCTTGCCCGCATCGTTGGTGGTGGCGGTGGTGACGATGGTGATGTCCATGCCGCGAGGATGGTCGACGTTGTCGGGGTTGATCTCGGGGAACACGGTTTGGTCTTTGAGACCAAAGGTGTAGTTGCCCCGGCCGTCCCACGAATGAGCCGGCAGACCACGGAAGTCACGAATACGGGGAATCGCAACGGCCAGCAACCGGTCGAGGAACTCCCACATCCGGTCACCGCGCAGGGTGACCTTCGTGCCGATGGCCTGACCTTCACGCAGCTTGAAGTTCGCGATGGAGTTCTGCGCCTTCGTGACGACAGGCTTTTGGCCAGCGATCAGCGTGAGGTCTTCGACAGCCTTTTCCAGCAGCGATGGCTGCTGGGTGGCTTCGCCGACGCCCATGTTGATGACGATCTTTTCGAGCTTCGGGATCTGCATCTCGTTCTCGATGCCGAGATCCTTGGCGAGCTGCGCCTTGATCGTGTTGTTGTAGCGCGACTTGAGCCGCGGCAGTGTGGTGGTGGCGGTCACTTGATTTCCTCGCCGCTCGGACGTGCGATCCGGACCTTGTTGCCCTTCGAGTCCTCGGTATATCCGAGGCGAACGGCTTTGCCCTTGTGCAGGTACATGACATTGGAAGCATCGACGGGCATGTCTTTGTGGACGATGCCGGCTTGCTCGTTGGCCTTGCGGGCCTTCTGGTGACGTGAGGCGGTGTTGACGCCGGTGACGATCACCTTGTTCTGCTTGGGAAAGGCGCGTTCGATGACGCCTTCTTTCCCTTGATCCTTGCCCGCGATCACAACCACGGGATCACCCTTACGAAGTTTCATCTCTGTGGTGTCCTTCTCAAATCACTTCTGGCGCGAGCGAGACGATGCGCATGAACTTGCGGTCACGCAGCTCTCGGCCGACTGGGCCGAAGATGCGGGTACCGCGAGGTGTGAGGTCGTCTTTGATGATGACGGCCGCGTTCTCGTCGAAGCGGATGTAGCTGCCGTCGGAACGACGCTTCTCCTTCTTCACACGCACGACGACGCACTTCACGACATCGCCCTTCTTCACAGCGGCACCGGGGATGGCGTCTTTGACGGTGGCGACGAAGATGTCACCGATCGAGGCATACCGGCGGCGAGTGCCACCGAGCACCTTGATGCAGAGCACTTCGCGTGCACCTGAGTTGTCGGCGACCCGAAGTCGTGACTCTTGCTGAATCATCGTGCACGCTCCAAGATCTCGACCAGGCGCCAGCGCTTGTTCTTGCTGAGTGGGCGGGTCTCCATGATGCGGACCTTGTCGCCGAGGCCGGCGTCGTTGGTCTCGTCGTGGGCGTACAGCTTCTTGTCGCGCTGGATGATCTTGCCGTACTTGGCGTGCTTGACGCGCTCGGTGATCGTGACCGTGATGGTCTTGTCCATCGAGGACGACGTGACGGTGCCTTCGCGAACCTTGCGGGCGCTGCGCACCGGGACATCTGGGGCGACATCGGTGGTGGCTTCGGCAGAAGCCTCGGCCGTGTCGGCAGCGGTGTTGTTGGTATCAGTCATGGTTCTTCTCAGCTCTCCGACCCGGCAGCGGCGATTTCACGCTGACGGATGAGGGTTTCGATCCGAGCGATCTGGCGTCGGACCTTCTTGATTTCTGCCACGTTCTCCAACTGCCCGGTGGCGTTGCGGAACCGCAGGTTGAGCGCCTCGTGCTTCGTGGAACGCAGTTCGTCGACGAGTTCGGCGATGTCCATTTCGGCCAGCTTGCCAGTCTTGGTGTCGGTCTTGCTCTTCGTTGCCATGATCAGATCCTCTCTTGGCGAGTGACGATCTTGGCCTTGATCGGCAGCTTCTGGATCGCCTTGTTGAGAGCGAGCTTCGCCTGCTCTTCGTCGGGGAATGACAGCTCGAACAAGATGCGGCCCGGACGAACGACGGCCACCCAGAACTCGGGGTTGCCCTTGCCCGAACCCATGCGGGTTTCGGCCGGCTTCTTGGTGACGGGCTTGTCTGGGAACACCTTGATCCAGACCTTGCCACCACGCTTGATGGAACGCGTCATGGCGATACGAGCGGCCTCGATCTGGCGGGCGGTGAGCCAGCCTGGCTCGAGCGCCTGAATGCCGTACTCGCCGAACGCCAATTCGCCGCCACCCTTGGTCATGCCACGGGTGCGTCCACGGTGATGCTTACGATGTGCAACCTTGCGGGGCATCAACATGATTACTCCTCAGCTCTCGCTCTCGGTTGCAGCGGCGTCTTTGCCGTCAACCGTCTGGCGGGCAATGGTCTCTTCTTCGTCGAGCAACTTCTCGAGCTCGGGATCGGCGTTGCGCAACAACGGCGACTCGGCCTCGACCGCAGCGATCTGTGGGCCACCCGATGACACGACCTTGCGCGGTCCGTCGCCGATCTGGCCCGACGTCTCGCCCACAGCCATGGCTGCTTCACGTGCGATCTTGTCTTCGTTCTGCGCCTTGTACGGGAGGATGTCGCCCTTGTACAGCCACACCTTCACGCCGACACGGCCGTTCGCCGTCTTCGCCTCGCGGAAGCCGGAGTCGATGTCGGCACGCAGCGTGTGCAACGGCACACGTCCTTCGCGGTACCACTCGGTGCGGCTCATTTCAGCGCCACCGAGGCGGCCCGAACACTGCACACGAATGCCGAGCGCACCGGCGCGCTGGGCGTTCTGCACGGCGCGCTTCATGGCGCGACGGAAGGCGATGCGGTTGGCGAGCTGGTCGGCCACGCCCTGCGCAATGAGCGCCGCGTCGAGTTCGGGGGTCTTGATCTCGACGATGTTGAGCTGGACCTTCGGATCACCGGTGATCTTGGTGATCATCGTGCGCAGCTCGTCGGCCTGAGCGCCGCGACGACCGATCACGATGCCCGGGCGGGCGGTGTGAACGTCGACGCGCAGCTTGTCGCGGGTGCGCTCGATCTCGATGCGGCTGATGGCAGCTGATTCCAGCTTGACCATGATGGCCTGACGGATCTGCCAGTCTTCGGTGAGGTACTTCTTGTAGTCACGCTCGGAGAACCAACGGCTCTTCCAATCAGTGCTCACACCGAGACGGAAGCCGTAGGGATTGATCTTCTGACCCATGGTTCAGTCCTCTTCGCTGTTCGTCATCGTCTGGGGGGCCGGCGCACTGAAGCCGGCGGCCTCGGCGTTGGCTTCGGTGTCGAACCACACCTCGGCTTTGGTGACGCCGTAGTAGCGGCTGTCGGGAGTGTGGTAGAGCATCGAATCGGCGTTGCCCTTGATCAGGTGGGTGTCGGGGCCGTTGCCGTCGTCGTCGGGGAGCACCGAACCGGCGAACTCGCCAGCAGCGAACCCGTCGGTCGTGGCTGCAGCCGAATCGTTGGCTGAATCGTCGGCTGCTTCGTCGGCGACTTCCTCGGCTGCATCGTCGTCGGCAACGACGGCTGCCTCGACTTCGATGGTGGCTTCGGCGTCGTCGACATCTGCTACATCGGAAGCGTCGGTATCGACAGCGTCTGCATCCACCGATTCGTCGAGCTCGTCTTCGATGGTCTCTTCGGCTTCGATTGCGTCGACGCCAGCTTTGGCCGTCTCGGCGCGCTTGCGGCTGCGCTCGACGCGTTGGCGACGGTTGGTGGCAGCACCGCCGCTGGAACCCTCGGCGCGGGCCCTGACGATTTCGATGCGCTCGTCGCTCATCCGAGCGACGATGACGGTGATGTGGCAGCTGCGCTTGCGGATGCGACTGGCGCGACCGCGTGAGCCCGGCTTGAACCGCTTCATCGTGGGGCCTTCATCGGCGAAACATGCGATGACGAACAGTTCGTCGTCGTCGCCGATGTACGCACCGTTGTTCGGGTCGCAGGCGTTGGCGGTTGCGCTGGCGAGCACCTTGCGGATGTCGTGAGCGATGCCGCGCTCGGTGAACTGCAGCACCTGATCGGCGCGACGCACGTCGAGCCCACGAATCAGGTCGAGCACGACGCGTGCTTTGTATGCCGACGAGCGGACGTACTTGGCGGTTGCCTTCGTACCGGAACGCACACCGACTTCGGTGGCGCATTCATTCAGTTTCGGGCCACGCATCAGCGCTTCGCTCCCTTTTCTTGACCAGCATGGAACTTGAACGTGCGGGTCGGGCTGAACTCACCGAGCTTGTGGCCGACCATCGACTCGGTGACGTACACCGGGACGTGCTTGCGGCCGTCGTGAACGGCAATCGTGTGGCCGACCATGTCGGGGATGATCGTCGACCGGCGCGACCAGGTCTTGATGACCTTGCGTTCGCCGGCGGCGTTCTGGGTGTCGACCTTCTTCAACAAGTGGTCGTCGACGAACGGACCTTTTTTGAGACTACGAGTCATTGTTCTTTCTCCTGGGCTTCTCTGCCGCTACTAGCGGCGGCCCTTGCCGGTACGGCGACGACGGACGATCATGCTCTGGCTGGCCTTCTTCTTGGAGCGGGTGCGGCCCTCGGGCTTGCCCCACGGCGACACGGGGGGACGACCACCGGAGGTGCGGCCTTCGCCACCGCCGAGTGGGTGGTCGACCGGGTTCATGGCGACACCACGGGTTTGGGGCTTGACGCCCTTCCAGCGGTTGCGGCCGGCTTTGCCGATCTTGACCTGCTCATGCTCGGAGTTGCCCACTTCGCCCACCGTTGCCCGGCAGTCGATGGGAACACGACGCATTTCGGTGGACGGCATACGCAACGTGGCGTAGTCGCCTTCCTTCGCCACGAGTTGCACGGCGATACCGGCCGAACGGCCGATCTTGCCACCCTGACCGGGGCGCAACTCGACGTTGTGCACGGTGGTGCCGACCGGGATGTACCGGAGCGGCATGGCGTTGCCGGGCTTGATGTCGGCACCATGACCGCTTTCGACGCGATCACCGACGCTCAACCCGCGTGGGGCGAGGATGTAGGCCTTTTCACCATCTGAGTAGTGCAGAAGAGCGATACGGCAGGTGCGGTTCGGGTCGTACTCGATGGCTGCGACCTTGGCGAACACGCCGTCTTTGGTGCGCTTGAAGTCGACGATGCGGTAGCGCTGCTTGTGACCGCCACCGCGGTGACGGGACGTCTTGCGGCCGTACACGTTGCGGCCGCCGGTCTTCGACTTGGTGGCCAGCAACGACTTCTCGGGAGCGGTCTTGGTGACCTCGGAGAAGGTGGACGACGTTTGGAAGCGACGTGCCGGGCTGGTGGGTTTACGGGAACGAATTGCCATGATGAATCCGTCTTCCTTAGTTCTCGAACAACGGGATCTCGCCCGAAGCCAGGGTGACGATCGCGCGCTTGGTGTCGGGCTTGGAACCCTTGCGGTTCGAGTTGCGAACGCGGGTTGCCTTGCCCTTGCGGTTGAGTGTGTTGACGTTCAGCACCTCGACACCCCAGATCGCCTCGATGGCGTCTTTGATTTCGGGCTTACTCGCCTTGGGGTGCACCTTGAACGTGTACGTGCCGACTTCCATGAGCTCGTAGCTCTTCTCGGAAACGATCGGCGCAACGATGATGTCGCGTGGGTCCTTCATCAGCCTTCTTCGCTTTCGGTGTCGTCAGCGGCGGCGTCTTCGGCCTTCTGCTGTGAGGGCGGCTTGGAGAAGCCCGCAGCTTCTGCGTGCTCTTCGGTGTCGAACCAGACTTCAGCGACCGTGCTGTCGTAGAACGGGCTCTCTGGGGTGTGGTAGAGCATCGAGTCGGCGTTGCCCTTGATCGGATAACCCGCCGGCTCGAAGCCGTCTTCGAACGCCTTGACCGAACCGGCCCAGGCTGCATCGTCCGGGCCGTCTTCGTCGACGTCCGCCGCATCAGCCTCGACCGCCTCGACGGCATCTGCTTTGGCGGCTGGTTGCGCCTTGGCAGGCTTCACGGTGTTGGCGGCGAACTCGTCGACGCCGGGGAGCGTGGCTTCGGAGAACACGATGTACTCGTTGCAGAGCACGTCGTAGGCGTTGAGTTCACCGATGGCGACGAGTTGCACGCTGGTGAGGTTGCGGAAGCTCAGCGCAGCCGCTGCTTCGTCGCGACCCACCACGACGAGCACCTTGCCGGTGGCACCGATGCTGGCGAGCGCAGCCTTGGCTTCCTTGGTGCTCGGGGTGTCGAACTTCCAACCCTCGACGACGATGACCTTGCCTTCAGACGCACGATCGGACAATGCCGAACGGAGCGCGAGCTTGATCATCTTCTTGGGGGTCTTTTGCACGTAGCTACGTGGCTTCGGGCCGAGGGCGATACCGCCACCGCTGTAGTGCGGCGCACGGATGGAGCCCTGGCGGGCGTTGCCGGTGCCCTTCTGGCGGAACGGCTTGGCGCCACCACCACGGACTTCGCTGCGGGTCTTCGTGCTCTGCGTGCCCGAACGACGGGCCGCGAGCTGCGCCGTGACGACCTGGTGCATGACCGGGACGTTGGGCTGGATGCCGAACGTGGCGTCGTCGAGGTCGACGGTGCCGGCCTTCGCGCCACTGGCGGTGAATTTCGTGATCTGTGCCATGTGAATCAGCCTCCCTTGACCGCGTTGCGAACAGAAACGAGGCCACCGTTGGGGCCGGGCACCGAACCCTTGACGAGCAGCACGTTGCGCTCGACGTCGGAGTCGACGATTTCGAGGTTGAGCGTGGTGACCTGCTCGTGGCCCATGTGGCCAGACATCTTCAAACCCTTGAAGACGCGGCCCGGGAACGAGCACTGGCCGATGGAACCGGGCGTGCGGTGGTTGCCATGGTTACCGTGGCTGGCGCCTTGGCCCTTGAAGTTGTGACGCTTCATGGTGCCGGCGAAGCCCTTGCCACGGCTGGTGCCGGTGACGTCGACTCGACTACCGGCGGCGAGCACCTCGACGGTGATCTCCTGGCCGATCTCGTAGCCGTCGACAGAGTCGAGACGCAGTTCCACGAGACGCTTGCCGGGCTGAACGCCCGCCTTTGCGTAGTGACCCGCATCGGGCTTGTTGAGCTTCTTGGCGTCGCGGTGCCCGTAGGTCACCTGCAGCGCGTTGTATCCATCGCGGTCTGCGGTCTTGATCTGGACGACGCGCATGGGGTCGACACGGATGACCGTGACGGGGACGACCTTGTCGTCCACCCACTTCTGCGTCATCCCGACCTTCTCGCCGAGAATCACTGTTGAGGCCATTGCGGCTGTTCCTTGCTGTTGATCGAGCCACCAAGTTGCCTTGGCAGCTATCCACTGCTCTTCGATTTTTCTGGATCGTGCAGTTGTCATGAACACCGGTTTGCCGGTGCTCACACAAATGCTCCGCAGCCGAACTGGCAGCGGAGCACTCGGTCTAGTTGTTGCCGTATGGTCCCTACCGGCCGGATACCGGAGGCGCAGACGAACATCGATTACGAACGATTGCTGTGTCTGAGCAAGCTCAGGACACGGCTATGAAACACTATCGGCCAGGTTGTTTTCCGGCAACGCCGCGACCAGCCAAATCTCAGCTGGCGACGCGGAGCCGAACCACCTCCAGAAACGCCTTCCGGAACCACCTCCAGGAACCACGTCGCTGTCGCCCATCCTCGATCCGTAGTCTGTCGCCCATCGAGGCGACGCCGGCTCCGGCCGATTCACGGCAGCCAGTGGCATTGGCCACATGGGCATTGTTTGCCGGGCTGTCGCTGTTGTTGGGCGCTGCAGGCGTGTTCACCACGCTCATCGGGGTTCGGGCAGAACTCGACGGGTTCACCAACTCGCAGATCGGCCTGGTGACGGCTGGCTACTACGCCGGTTTCATCGTTGGTTCACGGCTGGCCAGCACGGCCATCGCCCGAGTCGGACACATCCGGGTCTACGCGGCGCTCGCGGCGATCCTCACCGCTGCGATCGTGACGTCGGGCATGTTGACCGGGCCGTGGTGGTGGCTCGGTCTGCGATTCGTGGCAGGTGCCTGCCTGGCTGGACAGTACGTAGGTGCCGAGTCGTGGCTGAATCAGCTCACCACCAACGACACTCGGGGTCGCCTGTTGTCGATCTACCTCGTCGTGAGCATCGTGGCGTTCGGCATCGGCCAGGTCGGTTTTGGTCTGCTCGACCCCGAAGCACTCACCGGCTTCGGCATCGCTGCCGTACTGGCATCGCTGGCGGTGGTGCCGGTCGCCCTGTCGGTCGACGCCGCGCCCCCACCGCTTGCCAAGCGTCGGCATGTCGACCTGCGAGAGATGTGGCGCACGGTGCCCACGGGCATGGTCACATCCGTGCTGGTCGGCGTCACCCATGGCGCGTTCATCGGCCTTGGTGCCGTCTTCGCGACTCGGGCGGGATTGTCACCTGCGATGGTGGGGGTGTTCGTCGCCATGCCCACCGTTGGCAATGTGTTGTTCAGCGTGCCAGTTGGTTCGGCGTCTGACCGTATCGATCGCAGGCTGGTCGGCATCGGGGCTGCACTCGTCGCGGCCACAGCCGCTCTGGTACTCGTACAAGTCGCTCCCGGAAGTGCTGCCGGATTGGTGGCGATGGTGGTCATCGGTGGCTCGACCTACCCGCTGTATTCGATCGCTGGCGCGTACACCACCGACAAGATTCCACCCGAGCAGATGAATGCAGTCGCCGGACAGTTGGTGCTGCTTTACGGGGTGGGTGCCATGATCGGCCCGGTGATCGGCTCGGCCGCAATGGCTGCGTCGACCGACGGCTATCTCTGGACCACAGTGCTCGCGCATGTCGCCATAGCGGCCTTCTTGATGGTGCGGGTGGCGCAACATCCCGATCGCCACAAGCGAACGCAAGCGGTTCCGCTCGACGGAACCACCGGTGAACTTCCTGTCACCGCCGGCCGCCGCTGAAAGCTCTCGGCTCTGCACGATTCGCAAGCCAACAGCCCGCGTTCGGAACCCGCTCGCGGCGGTGCCCCGCACCGCGAAACCGGTACGGGGCGCAACCGCGGCCAATCGACGTCTCGGCCGCTCACCGTAGGTGGTGGGTGGGGCCGTGTGTGGGCCGCGTGTCAGGCCGTGGCGATGGCCTCGAGCACGTCGAGCTTCGACGCCCGACGAGCCGGACGCCAAGCGGCCAGCACTCCGGAAACCACTGCGACACCCAGGATGATCGCAAGCGTCGCGTAGGACGGAGCGAACGTTCCGAAGCCTTCGCTCACCGCGATCGCCTTCACCAGACCCCAACACATGAATGTGCCGAGTGCGAGGCCGCCCACCGTGCCGAACAGGGCGATGATCACGCTCTCCCAACGCACCGTTGCACGCAACGCCCGGCGGCTCTGGCCGACCGCACGCAACAACCCGAGCTCGCGGGTGCGCTCGTAAAGACTGAGCGACAAGGTGTTGGCGATGCCGATCAGGGCGATGATCACCGCCAACGCCAACAGGCCGTACACGAGGCCCAACATCTGATCCAGCTGCGCCGCCTGGGCGTCGAGGTAGTCGTCACTCGACTCCACGAGTGGCTGGCCGAATGGCCCTGCGACAGCTTCGACCGCCTCACGTCCTGCTTCGAGACTCACGCCGTCCGCCAATCCGAGCATCACGAGGAAGTTCGTCGGGTTGGACAGGTGGGGGTCGAGTGTCTCGGTCGACATCAACAGGTCGCCCATCAGGTTCGCCTCGGTGTACGTGGCGACCACGGACAGGTCGGCCGCCTGACCGTCGGCGAACGTCACCGACACCATCGAGCCGAGTGCGATGTCGTTGTCGTCGGCCCATCGCGTCGAGACGGCGAGCTCGTTCACACCGGCATCGCGGAAGACTCCGTTGACGTCTCCGACGCTGGCGATGTCGAGCAGCTGGCTCATATCGGTGGCGAGCACCCAATCTTCGTCGCCGTCGATGATGATCGGGGAGTCGCGCAACGGCACCACGGTATCCACCTCGGGAAGCGCAGCCAGCTCGCCTTCGATCTCGAGCGGCAGTCCAGCGCCGGAGAATCCGTCGTGACGGACCACGAGGTCGCCACCGAAGCTCTCGTCGAGCAACTCGGTGAAGCTGTGTTTGATCGATGATCCGAGCGACGCGAACAATGCCACCACGGCGGTGCCGATCATCAATGCCGAGGCCGTTCCAGCGGTACGTCGCGGGTTGCGGGTGGCATTGCGGCGGGCGAGCTTGCCGTTCGTGCCGCGCAGCGCCGCGATAGGAGCGCCGATCGCACCCGCTGCGAACCGCGCCACAACCGGCCCGAGGAGCACCACACCGACGAATGTCGCCAGCGAGGCCAAGGCGGCCACCGACACGGGTGCGTCGCCGATCTCGGTTGCGAAGACCAAACTCACCACACCGGCCGCTGTCAACAGCACGCCGCACGCCGCCCGAACCCAGTTGGTTCCCGACCGGTCGATCGCAACGTCGCGCATCGCCGCCAGCGGTGCCACTCGAGCAGCCCGAATCGCCGGGGCGACGGCGGCGACGATCGTGACGACGGTGCCGACCGCGAGCGCGGTGACCGCCGTCGAAACCGACGGGCTCATACTTCCCGACGGGATGCCGAACCCAGCCGCTGTCATCAGGGCGTTGAGGCCAGAGGCGAGGCCGACACCAGCCGCAAGGCCGATTGCCGAAGCGACCACTCCGATGAGGAGCGCCTCGACGAACACCGATGCCAACACTTGACGCCGCGAGGCACCGATTGCCCGGAGCAACGCCGACTCACGGGTGCGTTGCGCCACCATGATCGAGAACGTGTTGGCGATGCTGAATGTGGCGACGAGGAGCGCGATGAGCGCGAACGCCAGCAGGAACACCTTGAAGAATCCGAGGAAGTCGTCCTCCATCTGTTGCAACGCTTCGTCCGACAGCTCGGCACCGGTGAGGGCTTCGGTGCCTGGGGGGAGGAGGGCCGACACTTCGGCGCGCACCGCTTCCACGTCGTACCCGTCGGCCACCCCGATGTCGATGATCGTCACTGAGCCGTCGTCGCCCAGCAGGAGTTCGCGGGCGGTGGCCGCATCGAACCACGTGAACGTCACGCCGCCCATCTCACTGCCGCTGCGCAACTCGGCCAATCCCACGATGGTCATGTCGTGCACGTCGGGGGTTCGCACCTGGGTGACGGTCCCAACGGCGAGGTCGCCGGTATCGGCGGTGCCGGTGTCGATCACCACCTCGCCGGGGCCGGTTGGTGCCCGGCCTTCGGTGAGGACGTACGGGTTGCGGTCGAAGTCGATCCAGGTCGTGCCGATCGTGGGTGGTCCGTTGCCGCCAATGCCCTTGCCGTCCGCATCCACGAGCTGTGCTGTGCCTTCAGCGATCGGGCGCACATCGGTGACGCCTGCGACCGTAGCGACGACTTCGGCGATCGAGGCGTCGATCGCCGCCGGGGCAAACGCTTCACCCGACAGTTGCGTCGAGTTGCGGACTTCCACATCGGTGCCCGAGTATCCCTCGACGAACAAGGCGTCGATACCTTTGGTCATTGCATCGCCGAGCACCATCGTGGCCGCCAGAAAGGCAACACCGATGATGACTGCAATCGAAGCGCCAACTGCTCGGCGCTTGCGAGCCCACAGGCTCTTGAGTGTGAGACGGCGCATGATCAGACCCCAAGACTCTTCATATGGTCGAGAACCCGCGCTGCGGTGGGTGTCGACATCGAGTCGACCATGCGGCCGTCAGCAAGGAACAGGACAGAGTCGGCGTGTGCGGCGGCGGCCGGGTCGTGGGTGACCATCACGACGGTTTGACCGAAGTCTCGGACCGCGGTCGCCATGAACGAGAGAATCTCCGCTCCGGCGCGGCTGTCGAGATTGCCCGTGGGTTCGTCGGCGAAGATCACGTCCGGCCGGCTCGCTAGGGCCCGCGCGACAGCAACACGTTGTTGCTGTCCGCCAGACAACTCACTCGGCCGGTGCTTCAGGCGACTTCCCAAGCCGACGGTCGACACGACGCTGTCGAGCCACGCGGCGTCGGGCTTGCGCCCCGCCAGCGTGAGCGGCAGGACGATGTTCTCCAACGCCGTCAGCGTGGGCAGCAGATTGAACGACTGGAACACGAAGCCGACCTGCTCGCGGCGAACGCGTGTGAGCTTTCGGTCGCTGAGTTTGCTCAGCTCGACATCACCCAGGAAGATGTGGCCCGAGGTCAAGGTGTCGAGACCTGCGAGGCAATGCATCAGCGTGCTCTTCCCGCTGCCCGAGGGCCCCATGATGGCGGTGAAATGAGCAGCGGCGATGTCGACGCTCACCGAGTCGAGCGCAGTCACAGCAGTGTCGCCCGATCCGTATCGCTTGACGGCACCCACGGCGCGGGCAGCTGGTGGGCGGATCTCGGTCTTGTGAGGTGTCGGTGGGGCAAGCAGCTTCGTGTCGTACATACAAGCCAGCTTGAAGAATCGACCATGTCGGTTCGATGTGGCCGGCTGGCGAACTCGAGGTAGGGGAAACCCCACCGCCCAGTGCCGGCCACCGGTGTGCGTGGAGTGGCGTCGGCCCTCTACCCGCTCACCCTGTTCTGAGAGCCCCCGCTACGACGGATTGACGAATGGCTTCACCAGCAACTCGACGACACCGTCACCGATGGACGAGTTCCAAGGTTTGGGGTCGGGGTCGTCCGCGCTGAAGAACACAAACATCGGGCACGAGTCGTCGCTGGCCTCAACCGTCTCGGTGGCGAGCACCTCCGCCGTGGTGGCGACCCGCACACTCACTTCATACGTCGCATCGAACAGCTGCACCGACAGCTCGCCGGCGTCCGGGTTCTCGTCGTCGGTGTATCCCGTGCACAGCTCGGTCGGTGAGGAGCTCACCACCGACTGACACAGCACCAGTTCTGCCGACGCGAGGTCGGGGTAGAGCACCGACCACCCATCGGGCAAGGTCGTCGAGAACGAACCGGTGAACTCGACACCGTCGTCGGCCGAGAGCATGACGAGCGGGTGCACGCCTGCCACCTGTTCATACGGTGTGGCCGCGGCCTGACCGGTGCCGCGGCACACCTGTGCAAAGTCGCTATCGAACAGGTCCGCCCCCGAAGCGACCGTGCCAGCAACCGAGCTCTCGGTGGATTCGCCGTCGGTCGACTCAGAGCCGGTGGGTTCGGTGGGTTCGGTGGGTTCGGTGGCTTCGGTGGTTTCGGTGCTTTCGGTGTCCGTGGCCGGAGTATCAGCCACGACATCGACGACACTTTGCCCCGCATCGTCGTCGCCTCCGCATGCCGCGCCCAACAGCAGGACCGATCCCAACAGGATGGGTGTGAAACAGTTCCGAATGCGTGCCATGCCGCGAGTATGACACTCGCGCAATCTCGTGAGGAGCAGAAATTCTGACTGGACACACGGTCACTCATCACGAGAGAAAACGCACAGAACCCGGGCCACGACGGCCCGGGTTCTGTCAGTTCGGGAACTGCGCCAAAGCGCGTTCAGTCAGCCTTGCTGAATTTTGATCTCGATGTCGACGCCCGCTGGCAGCTCGATGCGCTGCAGCGAGTCGATCGTCTTCGCATTCGGGTTGACGATGTCGATCAACCGCTTGTGGATGCGCATTTCGAAGTGCTCGCGAGAGTCTTTGTCGACGTGCGGTCCGCGGATCACCGTGTAGCGGTGCTTGTCGGTCGGCAACGGGATGGGGCCACGGATGGTGGCGTCGGTGCGGTTGACCGTTTCGACGATCTTCTTGGTCGACTGGTCGATGATCTCATGGTCGAACGCCTTGAGACGGATGCGGATGCTCTGTGCCATGTTGGTTCAGCTCACTTCAGGATCTTGACGACGCGGCCAGCACCCACGGTACGGCCACCCTCACGGATCGCGAAACGCAACCCCTCATCCATAGCAATCGGCTTACCCAACTCAACCGTCATCTCAACATTGTCACCAGGCATCACCATCTC
>DATKCX010000254.1:0-3124 GCA_035512975.1 Ilumatobacter sp. | reverse complement strand
GCCATGTCTGCCAATCCTGCCTTCGTGTCGTCTCGTGTCGTTCCCATGGGGGTCACCACTTTCGCTCGTACCGGTTGCGCAGCCAGATCGCCACGCCGTTCATGAACAGGACCATCACCAGCAGCACGAGGGATGCAGCTGCGGTGACGGCACGGAAGTCTTCGCCGGGCTGGCGCGCATACGAGAAGATCGCCACTGGCAGCGCCGTGAACGGGCCCGACAGCTGAGTGATGAAGCTCTGGTTGCCAGTACGCAACAGGCCGGTCGCCGCACCGACCAGCAGGATCGGGGCAGCCTCACCAGCGGCCCTGGCAAGCGACAACACCGTGCCGGTCAGGATGCCTGGAGCCGCCGACGGCAGCACATGGCTCCGAACCGTCTCCCACGGCGTGGCACCGACACCGAGGGCACCCTCACGGATGCTGCGAGGCACGGCGCGCAGCGCTTCAGACGTGGTGATCACCACGATCGGCAGCACGAGCGCCGACAGCGCTAGGCCGCCGGCGAACACCGTGCGACCGCCCGTGACGCCGTTCATCGCCTGAACGAAGATCGCCAGGCCGAGCAGACCGTAGACAATGGATGGAACGCCGGCGAGATTGCGAACGTTGATCCTCGTCAACCGGGCGAAGAACGACTTGCCGGCGTACTCCTCGAGGTACACGGCGCAGGCGATACCCAGCGGAAAGGCGACGAGGATCACGATGCCCGACAGGATCAACGTGCCTCGGATTGCCTGCCCGACACCGGCTTGTGAGGCGCTCTGGGAGTTGAGGTTGGTGGAGAGGAAGTCGCCGGCACGGTCGGTCCACACCGGCCACGATGTGGACAACAGGTCGAGGATCAGCGTCAACAGCACGAGGAGCGTCAACGCCAACGAACCGATGAGTGCGAACTCGATCAGTTTGCCCTTTCGGTCGGCGCCGGTCTTGGTGAGACCTTCGGTGATGGAGCGCGCTGTCGCGCCGCCCATCGTGGCTGGCGTGGTGAAGGCCATCAGTACACCTCTCGCACTCGGTTGACCAGCCAGTCGCTGGCGATGTTGAGGATCAGCGTCATCATGAACAGCAGGAGGCCCACGAAGTAGAGGCTCTGGAACGCCAGGTCGTCGCCCGCCACCTGGTCGCTTCCGAAGCCGAGCGCAGCCATCGCTGCCGTCATGGTTTGGCCGGGTTCGAGTGGCGTGAGTCCGAAGAGGCCGCCGCCGACGGCACCCGCGGCAATGGCGACCACCATCGTTTCGCCAATCGCACGGGAGACACCCAGGATGAGCGCGGCGACGATGCCAGAGACCGCAGCCGGAAACACCACCCGGAACGTGGTCTGCATACGCTCCGCACCGAGACCGTACGACGCTTCACGCAGCGAGAGGGGGACGGCCCGGAGCGCGTCTTCGGCGACCGACGCGATGATCGGGATCGTCAAGATGCCGACGCCGACTCCCGCCGCGGCGATGGTGAACGCCTTGTTCGCGCCGCCGAACAGCCGCACGATGAGTTCGGGGTTGATGAATGCGATGGCGAAGTAGCCGAGGACGACGCTGGGTATGCCGGCGAGCACTTCGACGATCGGCTTGACGAGGCGCCGCACCCGCGGTCGGGCGTACTCGGCGAGGTACACCGCCGCTCCGAGGCCCAGCGGCACGGCGACGAGCATTGCGATGCCGACGACCATCAAGGTTCCCACCACCAGGGTGCCGATGTCGAACATGCCGCGGCGGGGGAACCAACCGATCTCGGTCAGCGCACCGAGGCCGTCGTCGGTATCGGCGAGTTTGGAGATGAACTCCCAGGCGTCGAACACGAGAGTGACGATGATGAGAATCGTCACCAGGAGCGTGGCGACAGCGGCCAGACGAAAGATCCACCGGGCTGCCGAGTCGCGCCGTCGACGCGACGGGCGGGTGGTGAGATCGATCGGCGCTGGCAATTGGGGGGACAGGGAGGTGACGCTCATTCGGTGCGCTTTCGCTGGGACGATGCTAGGTGGAGACTAGGTCGTGTGAGGGGTGGACCCGAACCGGGCCCACCCCTCAAATCAGACTGCTAGAGAGGTGGTCAGCCGACCCTGGTGCCGGTCTCGCGTTCGGCCCACACCCGCTGCGTCTCCGCTGTGGTCTCGGCGTTCACGGGAACGTACGGCACCTGTCCGTCGCCGGTGCCGACGAGCGTGGTGATGGCCTCGTTGACGTAGAAGTCGACGAACGGTGCGAGTGCCTCGTTCTCTTCCAGCTTGGTGGTGTTGACGTAGATGAACAGGTCGCGGGCGATCGGGAACTCAGCGCTTGCGATCGTTTCGGGAGTGGCCTCGACGCAACCGTCGCCACCGTCGATCTGCAGCGGCTTCACCACGTCGAGGTTCTCCTCGACGAATGCGAAGCCCACCCAGCCGAGCGACGTGGGGTTGGCAGCGATGCCTTCGATGATGACGTTGTCGTTCGGGCTGGCGGTGTAGTCGGGACGCACGTTGGCGTCCTCCACGCCGAGCTCCTCGCCCACAGCCTCGATCACGAGTTCGACGAACGAGTCGAACGTTCCCGACTCTTCACCAGGTGCCGTGACCGTGAGGTCAGCGTCGGGGTACGGCGTGTGGACCGCGCCCAGATCGGTGACGGTGGCCGCGATCTCGTCGGCGGCTGCGCTGGCATCGGCCCAGTTGTTCAGGCCCGTGGCATCGGGGCCGAGCAGGGCGTACAGGTCGACGAACGACAGGCACTCGATGGCGGTGTTCTCGACCGAGGTGATGGGAGACAAGCCGTCGATGGCGACGACCAGTTCGATGAACTCGATGCCGTTGGCGGCGCACTCTTCCGCCTCCGTGTCCTTGATGGCACGTGAAGCATCGGAGATGTCGGTTTCACCGGCGCAGAACTTGGCGAAGCCGTCGCCGGTACCCGGACCCTCGACGGTCACAGCCACACCAGGTGCCATATCGGCGAACGCATTGCCGGCGGCGATCGAGATCGGCTCAACGGTTGACGAACCCGACACGAAGATGCTGCCGGAGAGCGCAGAGAGGTCAGTCTCGGAACCTTCCTCCATGGCTTCGGTGGTGTCGGTGCCTTCCTCTTCCATGGCTTCGGTGGTGTCGGTGCCTTCCTCTTCCATGGCTTCGGTGGTATCGG
>DATKCX010000253.1:0-2393 GCA_035512975.1 Ilumatobacter sp. | reverse complement strand
GAAGCTCCCGCAGCACCCACCATCGCCGCTCCTGCCTCCACCGCAGCTCCAGCTACGACTGCCGCGACAATCCTGCCGACTACCGTGCCGCCGACCGCGTCGCCCACGACCGCGTCGCCCACGACCGCTGCGGCCGCGACGGTGCCACAGCCCACGGTGCCGTCGGCGGAGCCGATTCGGGTACTCGTCACCAACGACGACGGCTACTCAGCGGAAGGCATCGACGCGGTGGTGCAAGCCCTGCTCGCTTTCGACGTACCCGTCTTCGAGGTCACCGTGGTCGCGCCACTCACGCCACAGAGCGGTCAAGGCGGCAACTTCACCGACGGGCCGGTGGTCGCCACCGATGTCACCACGTTGTCGGGCCACCCGGCCATAGCGGTCGAAGGGTTTCCCGCCGACACGGTGCGGTGGGCCCTCGACCAGGGCGGCATCGGCTTCATCCCCGACTTCGTGATCTCGGGCACGAACGAAGGCCAGAACCTCGGGCCCTTCGTCGACGTCTCTGGCACGGTCGGTGCCGCTCGCGCCGCCGCTGTGCGCAACGTTCCGGCCATCGCCATCAGCACCGGCTTCGCCACGTTCGACTACGAAGCAACGATCGACGTGCTCCTCGAATACCTGGCAGGCAATCTCGGCACATTGCTCGCCCACGAACCGGGGGCTCCCGTGGCCGAGGTGATCTCGATCAACGTTCCGTCGTGTTCGGTGGGCGAGGTTCGCGGCCTCGTCGATGTGCCGTTGGGCACCGATCTGCAAGGTTTCGACTACGGATCAGACGTCGACTGCTCGAGCACCGCCGAGAACCCCGCCGATGACGTGCAGGCGTTCTTCACCGGGTTTGCCACAGTGTCACCAACGCCGCTGGAACCAGCAGCCGGCTGACCGCAGTTCAGCGGTCGTTCGTGTCGCCAGCGGGCGGGAGGTAGGCGACCTGCACTTGGCACTCCACCGCGACCAGTCGACGCTCGACCGTGTCGAAGATCGCCACGAACTCGTCGCCCAGTTCTTCGCGCAGCTCGCGGTACGACGAGAACTCGTCATCTGGGCAGCGCCGATCAAGGACGGGTGCGTGGGGTACTTCCCAACCGTTGACCAACGTGGCGACGCCATCTTCGATCGTGTCGATCGCCGGCAGCTCCACCGTGTTCAAACCGGCGCGAGGCACGAGAGCAAACCACACGACACCTTCACCGAGCAGGTCGGCCAGGACGGCGCAAGCGCCGACCTGGTCGATCGCGTCGCAGTAGTTCTCGCCAGGTGTGCCGGCGGTGACGACGAGTGAACGGTTGCCGTCGATGACCAGAGTGGTCGTGATGGCGGCGACACCGTCGATCACATCGAACGCGGGGGCGGTGGAAGCGAACACGATCTCGACGAAGTCGATGCCACGGGTGATCGTGCCGGTTGGCGGCTCGTCGACGAGCGCCTCGCGCGTCGCGAACACAATGCTCAGCGCGAAGAAGAGCGCCACGACGCCACCGACTGCAGCGACGAATCGAACCGTGAAGAGCTGCCGCATACCTCCTTGACGCTACTGCCACCCGCTCGTGCTGCCCGTGAGGCCGGCGCGCACAGAAGGTGAAGGCATCTAGTGTTGCGCCGTGTTCGTCGCACTCGATGTCGGTGGGAGTTCGATCAAAGCAGGAGTCGTCGACATCGCGAGCAACGACCCAGCCGGTACCACTCGGGAGTTCTCTGGCGTCGGAGAGGTGACGCGCGTACCCCTCGACCACAGCTCCGACCGGGCCAGTCTGATCGCAGCCTTCGCGACAGCGATCGAGTCGACATACGCCACGCTCCACGGTCACGCTGCGGATGGAATCGTGATTGCAGTTCCCGATCCTTTCAACCACGCCGAAGGCATCTCGCTGATGGAGCACAAGTTCGGTGCGTTGTACGGCTGTCGTCTGGGCGACGAGATCGATCGATTCCTCCAGACCAGCGAGCGCTCCATCAGCACACCGATCAGCACGCCGATCAGCTGGTGCAACGACGCCGCAGCAGCGGTCGCCGGCGAGGCGGTTGCCGGGGCGGGTCGCGGTGTGCAGCGAGTGCTCGGTGTCACCCTGGGCACCGGGTTCGGTGCCGCGTTCATCGTCAATGGTGAGGTGGTGGAGGCAGCTGGCGGCTACGTGATCCCGAACCTGTACGAGCACGAGGCTCCCAGCGGAGGGACCGCCGACAGCGCGTTGTCGGCGCGGGCGTACGTCGAGCGCTCGGCACAAGGCGGCACACCCGAGTCGTTCGGTTCCGACCTCGGCGAATTCCTCGCCCCCATCGTCACCGCGATCGACGCCAACCTCGTGGTGGTCGGCGGCGGTGGTCTGGCCTCGTTCGAACACTTCGCTCCGGCCATGCGCAACCAACTCGACGTGCCCGTCGTGCCAGCC
>DATKCX010000252.1:0-11537 GCA_035512975.1 Ilumatobacter sp. | reverse complement strand
GGGAGTCGGGCAGCAGATCTCAGCCGCCATCGTGGCGGCGGGTGGCGAACCGCGCCAGATGTTCCGCAGCGACGACAACCTCACCACGCAGCGACTCATCGCCGCCGGTGCTGGCGCTTCGGTGATGCCGCTGTTGGCGGTGGAACCCAATGTTCCAGATGCCACCGTTGCGATCTTGAAGGTCGCTGACCGGGTCGTCACCACACGCCAGATCCACCTGATCTGGCACGTCGACAGATTCCATCCACCTGCGGTTGCGGCGTTCGCGGCAATCGCAGCCGACGTCGCCAAAGAGGTTGAGGCTCTCAACCACACGATGTTTCCGTAGCAGCGTTTCCGAAGCGGTCAGCCATGGGTGGCGTTCGCAGCTCCACTGCGTTGCCTACTATTTCGTCATGACGCAATCTGGGGTTCGGGCGGTCACGGCGGGGGACGAGCCGGTGAGGTGCGGCTGGTGCCGAAGAGTGGTGTCGCGTACCGCTGGCCGCGGACGACCGAAAAAGTTCTGTTCACAGAAGTGTCGTCAGTGGAACTGGGTGGCGCAACAGCGCGCGCACGAACTCGAACTGAGCGAGCACGAGTTGATCATCACGAGGACCGAGCTCGATTCGCTGCACGATGACCTCTACGTGTTGGCGTGTGCTGTGGAAGACACCGAACGGGATCTTGCCGCGTTCGACGCACCGCCCACGGCGACCGAACTCCAGAACCTGTTGGACTGGTTGCTCGACTCAGCGCGGCCGTTACGCAACCGAGAAATTTCGGCTCCTTCAGCACCGGCGAAAGCATTGCCAGTGTCATCGGATCAGGCGGGAACAGACGCGCCACATTAACGTCATGACGTAATGCGCGTGGTGTCGCAGGGGCCGAGAGTTGAGCGCTTCTCGACGGGTCTGGCCGCCTTGTCATTTGCCGCCAGGAGACACCACCTCGTAGCCGGGTCAGAAATGCCCAGCGTGGCGAGTTGTGGGGCCGTCTGGCACGCAGGGTCCCTGAGCGCTCCGTGTCGCCTGCGGTGCGGTTTGTCATTTGATCTGTTGCAGTTGGCCCTGTATCTGTATTTCGTCAACCCTCAAGCGTTAGTTGAGGGTTCTCGACCTCATGCGTAGAGTGAGGTTTGTGAACAACGCATCGCCCATAATCTCCGTTATGTCAAGTCGACGTCTCGACCGTGGGGGAACTTCTGGAAATGGTCAAGGCGGCCCCTGTGCCGGTTTGCCCAGGTCACAGGGGCGTACGACCAGAACGCGGGCTGTTGCCCACCGGGCGATGGCGACCAACCGGCCACGGCACCCATGCGGACACGCCGATAGCAAGGTGTGCCAGTTGGAGGAGAACCTCTCATGAAGTCGCAATCAGCCACCCGGATCAGCCGCCAGGTGATCCGCGCCGCCGCAGTCAGCATCGCCATCGCCATGTTGCCGGTCCTCGCCACGACGCCGGTGGCATCTGCTGAGGCCCCGGCCAACGCCGTCACCGGTCTCAAGTTGGGCTCGTCTGGCGATGCCGTTCGTTCCTTGCAGCAGGCGTTGGTGAACCAAGGTGTCGCGTTGGCCGGTGGGGTCGACGGAGTGTTCGGCCAGGGAACCCTCACCGCACTCAAGAAGTTTCAGTCCGCTCAGGGACTCAACGCAACGGGAGTTGTCGACGCGGCAACTGCGCTCGCGCTGGGCCTGTCGTCGAGCCCGTTCCTCGGGCTCACCCAAGGCAACCAAGGCGAGAACGTCAAGCAGTTGCAGACCGCGCTCATCGCACAAGGAATCGCTGTCGCCGGCGGGGCCGATGGGTCGTATGGCGCAGGAACCACCGCGGCCGTCAAGGCCTTCCAAACCCGTTTGGGCTACCTCGCCACCGGAACGGTCAACGCGGCAACCGCCGCCGCACTCGGCGACGTGTCCGCCGCCGCTCCGGCAGCGCCGGCACTCACCCCCGCCAACCTGCCGGCAGCAACCGCTTCTCCGGTGCGCGGTGAGGCACTCGTCGCCGGGCTCCAGGTCGGGGCCCGTGGCACTGGCGTGCAGCGAATCCAAGAGATGCTCATCACGGCCGGCGTGTCGGTGGTCGGTGGTGCCGACGGCGTGTTCGGCGCACTGACGGCCAACGCCATCAAGTCCTTTCAGAATGCTCGTGGCCTTGCCGCCACTGGCACCGTCGACCAGGCAACCCTCGATGCGCTCACCGCTGCCGCCGGTGGTGGCACACCTGCACCGGCCTCCCCCGTCTCGCCGACGATCGGCCTGAAGTACGGCTCACTCGGTGAACCGGTCAAGACCGTTCAGTCACAACTGATGGCCGCCGGTATCACAGTGAAAGGTGGTGCCGATGGCGTGTTCGGCACCAATACGACGGCAGCTGTAAAAGCGTTCCAGCAAGCTCGCGGGCTCGCCGTCAGTGGCAGCGTCGACGAGGCAACGGCCGCCGCATTGGCTGCACCGAGCAGTCCGTCGGTCGCCGTCAGCCCACTGCTCGGTTTGAAGAGCGGTTCCCTCGGTGCCGGCGTCCAGCAGCTCCAGCAAGCGCTGATCACGGCTGGCGTAACAGTTCGCGGAGGGGCCGACGGCATCTTCGGCCCCGCCACGTCCGAGGCGCTCAAGGCGTTTCAAACGTCACAAGGCATGACAGCGAGTGGCGTTGTCGATGAAGCAACGGTCGCGGCGCTGGCAGCGCCGAAGCCGACCGCGCCGACTTCTCCCCCGGCTGGTGCGGTTGGCTACCCGATCTACGGCGAGCAGGGTGCACGCGTCACTGCGTTGCAGCAAGCGCTCATCGCCGCCGGAATCACCCTTCGTGGCGGGGCCGATGGCGACTTCGGTTCCGGCACCAGTGCCGCCATCATGACCTTCCAGCAGAACAACGGCCTCGCCGTCACCGGCAAGGTGAACGACGCCACCGCCGCCGCCCTCGGGATCGCAGCGACGAACGCGCCCACCGGTGGCGTCGCCACGAGCGGCGTGTCGATCCAGGTCTTCCCGGTGCAGGGTCGCTGTGGCTACACCGACACCTGGCATGACACCCGTGGCGGCGGGCGTCTGCATCTCGGTGTGGACGTCATCGCACCAGCAGGCAACCTCGCATACGCCGCTGTCGACGGCACGATCACCAAGCTCTATGTCGACGCCCCTGGCTCGCTCTCGGGCAACGGAGTCCGCCTCAGCATGGACGACGGCACCTACTTCTTCTACGCCCACTTCACCGAGATTGCCGCTGGCATCGGCCTGGGATCAAAAGTGAAAGCTGGACAGATCCTCGGCACCGTCGGCTCCACCGGAGACACGGTCACGCCACATCTCCACTTCGAGGTGCATCCAAAGGGCGGTGCTGCAGTGAACCCGTACCCGATCATCAAAGCGGTCGACGCCTGCGGCCAAACAGCGCCGCTCCCCCAGGGCTAGTGCTTCCTGACCGGGAGTTGCCCTGAGGTGGCCGCGACGACCGAGATTCGATACCGCGACGGCCCCGCACACCTGTACCGACACGCTGCTCGTTGAAGAATTCGCCCCCTGGCAGGCCAAGCTAGGCAGATGAGTGTGGCCCCGCCAACCGACGAAGCCCGAATCGAAGCTGCAGTCCGTGAACTACTCGCGGCGATCGGCGAGGATCCCGACCGTGATGGCCTGCTGGCCACACCTGGCCGTGTGGCTCGGATGTACACCGAGATCACGGCGGGCATGCGTGAGGATCCCGCCGTCCATCTGGAAACGTTGTTCCATGCCGACCATGACGAGATCGTGCTCGTTCGCGACATCCCGTTCTCGTCGATGTGCGAGCACCACATGCTGCCGTTCATGGGCACCGCTCACCTGGGATACGTTCCCGGGCCGGGCGGCATGGTCACCGGGTTGTCGAAGTTGGCGCGGCTGGTCGATGGTTATGCGAAACGCCTGCAGGTGCAAGAGCGTCTGACCACACAGATCGTCACCGCGATCGAGGCTGCGTTGAACCCGGTGGGTGCGATCGTCGTGCTGGAAGCCGAGCACCTGTGCATGGCGATTCGAGGCGTCCAGAAACCGGGCACGCTCACCGTCACATCGGCCGTTCGCGGGTTGTTCCGGGAGGATCCCCGCTCGCGTGCAGAGGCGATGACCCTGATCACCGCTCCCCGCTCGCGATGACCAGAGGGGCCTTGTTCCGTCATGACGATATTCATCGGTGCGACGAGTAAGGAGTTCGATCGGTTCGTACGTTCCGGTCGGTCGGTCGACGACGCCAACGAGCATGCAGTCGCAATTGCCTGGGTGTTCGACGGCGACCGTGAACAGTTGCTTCTGGTGAACCATCGAACGCATGGGTGGTCGTGCCCTGGCGGGCATCTCGAACCAGGTGAGGCACCGCACGAAGCCGCTGCTCGGGAGCTGACCGAGGAGACCGGCATCACCGCCGCTCCCCCGTCGCTCGATCCGGTGGTGGTCGTACGCGAGGCGGGCTGCCCGCGTCGCCCAGACGACCCGAACATCGTGCACTGGGTGTTCGGCTACCGGTTCGATGCGTCGTCTGAGGTGCCGCTGGCGACTGAACCCGGTCAACCTGGCCAGTGGTTTCCGATCGACGCGCTCCCCCACCACCGCCCCACCGACATCGATGAGGTCCTCCGCCACCTGAAGGGATAGTGCCTGGCACTGAAGGGATAGTGCCTGGCACTATCCCTTCAGGGTTGGTCGTGGGGCAGGGTTGTGCGGGCGGCACGAAGGTAGGCGAAGGGTGTGCGGGCACCGAAGTTCCCCACCCGCGACGTGTATACGTCGGCGTACTTTTCCACCTGGCGGGCGAACAGGCTCTTGTCGTTGCCCGCGCGCATGAGCGGACCCCACGCCCGATTCCCCAACTCGCCCGACCTGATGGCGAGCGGCGCGATGTCGTCGTCGAGGCGGCGAATCTGGCCGTACAGCCGGTCGAACTCCGGGTCGGGTCGCTCCCCTGCCCGCGCTCCGGCGAGCCGGGCCACCGACAACTGCCCCTCGAGGACCGACTTTTCGGCCATCAGCGCCATCAGGCGATCCTCGTGCGGGGCAAAGGCGGCGCTGTCGGCGATCTCGGCTTCGAGTTCACGCAGGATCAGCGCAGTGCGCCAGCGCAGGATCGACTTCGACACGTGCACGTCGCCGAACAGATGGTCACCGACGTACAGGATCTGATCTCCCGCGAGCCCCAAGCTGCGCTCGACCGATCGGGCGCTTCCACCGTGATACACCTCGCCGATTTCGAAGGTCCCACGGTGCGGCTGGAAGAGCCCGGTGTTTCCGTCGACCATGCGGAACGCGGGCTCGTCGAACTCGAAGAATCGCGGCTTTGCCGCAGCCACGACAACGACGTCGAACAGATCGCGCCAGGTTCCAGACGGCAGCTGGGAATCGAACGCGTAACTCATGATGGGTTGTGTGTAATGCCATTCGCTGTTGGTGATCAGCAGGAGACGTTTGCCGGCCAAGCGCTGGTCGAGAAGCGTCTCGGCGGTGTCTGGCTCCAGCGAGCAGAAGCGATCGGGGTCGGCGATGATCTCGGCTTTCAGTGCGCCGGTGGCGTGTGACTCGTCGAGCGCGAAACTGACCATGCGGTGCAGTTCGTCGTAGCCGATGGGGCCCGGAATCTCGTCGGCGTCGAGCCGGTCGACCAACTGGGCGTACAGCGCCGCCTCGGAGATGGAAAACAAGGTGTTGAGAAACCGGAAACGCGGTTCGGCCAAGTCGACGACCACCCCTGCGTAGGCCGTACGCAACTCGTCGAAAGAGAGCATCCGAGTGCCGTGTTGAGCGCGAACGACGTACCCGAAACGCGTCGCCTTCAACAGGTTGCCGAGTTCGAGATCGATCACGAGCCCCTGGATGAACTGATCGGGATTGAAGACCAAGTCGGCAACGGGGATGCCCCGCAGCGCGAGCACCTGACGTGCGTGTTCGAACGCCGCCGACTCCCACTCCTCGGTGCGATAGTGAATGAGCGTGTAGTCCATGTCGTAGCCGATGGCTTCGACGGACCGAAGGTTGAGTGTGCGGTTGGCGAAGACGCCGCGCTCTGGTCTCTCTGTCACGCTTCGAGTGTGGCACGTGGTCGTGAACGGGGCGTGTAGCCTGGTCATGCCGTACCACCCGGTCGGGAGAGTCGCCAGTCACGCACATCACGAACATCGCCTGTCGACGCCGAAGGAGCAACCACCCCGGAATCTCTCAGGCCCCCGGACCGATTGGGTGAATCCAAACGGCAACGCTGGAAAGCAGGATGTTCGGCTCGCCGACTCCTCGCCGACGGGGAAAGGTCCACGGGCCGAAACTCTCAGGTATCGATGACAGCGGGGGCCGACACCATCGCGCCCCCAGGAGCTCCAGCCGTCATGACCAGCCACACCGATTCCCCTGTCGAGACCCCTATCGATTCCGCTGTCGATTCCACTCTGAGCGACCTGTTCGCCCACGACGACTTCGTGGGTCGCCACATCGGCCCGCAAGACAGCGACCTCGCGCACATGCTCGACGTGATCGGCGTGGCGTCGATTGCTGAGCTCATCGATCAGACCGTGCCCGCTTCGATTCGCATGGATGCGCCCCTCGAACTGGCCCCACCACAGTCCGAATCCGAGGTGTTGGCCCGACTGCGCGGGCTGGCCGATCAGAACCAGACGATGGTCAGCCTCATCGGGCAGGGCTATTACGGCACGCACACACCCGGCGTGATCAAGCGCAACGTCCTGGAGAACCCCGCTTGGTACACGGCGTACACCCCGTACCAGCCGGAGATCAGCCAAGGACGGCTCGAGGCCCTGTTGAACTTTCAGACCATGGTGTCGGACCTCACCGGTCTCGACGTCGCCAACGCGTCACTGCTCGACGAAGCCACAGCCGCGGCGGAGGCGATGACCATGGCCAGACGGTTGACGAAAGGTTTGGCCAACAGGTTCTTCGTGCACCACGACACGCACCCGCAGACACTCTCGGTACTCGCCACCAGGGCCGAGCCGATCGGGATCGAGCTGGTCATCGGCGATGTCGATCAACTCGCTGGAGATGGCATCTTCGGGGCCTTGTTCAGCTATCCCACGTCGACTGGTGGCATCGTCGACTGGTCGGCTGCGATCGAACGCACCCATTCGCTGGGTGCGCAGGCGATCGTCATCACCGACCTGGCAGCGTGTGTGGTGTTGGCGAGTCCCGGAAGTCTCGGAGCCGACATCGCCGTCGGATCGGCGCAGCGGTTCGGTGTACCCATGGGCTTCGGTGGTCCGCACGCCGGCTTCATCGCAGTACGCGAAGCTGCGGCACGTTCGCTCCCCGGCCGGTTGGTCGGTGTCAGCACCGACACGGCAGGTCGGCCGGCGCTGCGCCTGGCGCTACAGACGCGCGAACAGCACATCCGCCGCGAGAAGGCCACGTCGAACATCTGCACCGCACAAGTGCTACTGGCGAACATCGCCGGCATGTACGCCACCTACCACGGGCCGGACGGGTTGCGTCGGATCAGTGAGCGGATCCACGCGCTCGCGACGCTGCTCGGCAACCACCTCGCGTCGAGCGGCTTGCAAGTTCGGCACGAGTCGTGGTTCGACACGATCGTCGTCGACGAGATCGATGCCGACACGGTGCTCGCCGCGGGCTACGCCCGTGGCATCAATCTCCGTCGAGTGTCCTCCACCTCGGTCGGCGTGTCGTGCGACGAGACGACGCTCCTGAGCACGCTCGACGCAGTCGCCGGGTCGTTCGGGGCGGCTCCGCTGAACACCGCCGCAACTGCCGAGATCCCAGCCGAGGTGATAACCAGCGCATTGCGCCGAACCACCCCGATCCTCCCGCAGGCGGTGTTCCATCGCCACCACAGCGAACACCAGATGCTGCGATACCTGCGCCGCCTCGCCGACCGTGACCTCGCACTCGACCGCACGATGATTCCGCTGGGATCGTGCACCATGAAGCTCAACGCAACGTCGGAGATGGAACCGATCACCTGGCCCGAGTTCGCGGACGTGCACCCGTACGCTCCCGACGATCAAACGATCGGCTACCGCACGATGATTGCCGAGGTCGAGTCGGCCCTGGCGGTGATCACCGGCTACGACGCCGTCAGCGTGCAGCCCAACGCCGGCAGCCAGGGTGAACTCGCCGGCCTGCTGGCGATCCGTGCGTATCACCACAGTCGCGGCGATCTCGACCGCGTGGTCTGCCTCATCCCTGCCAGTGCGCACGGCACGAACGCTGCCAGCGCGGTCATGGCTGGCATGGACGTCGTCGTGGTGAAGTGCGACAGCGACGGCAACGTCGACATGGCTGACTTGGCCGATGCAATCGAGAAGGTCGGCCACCGGTTGGCCGCCATCATGGTGACCTATCCATCCACCCACGGTGTGTTCGAAGTCGGCATCAGCGACCTGTGCGCGATGGTGCACGACGCCGGCGGTCAGGTGTACGTCGACGGTGCCAACCTGAACGCACTGGTGGGGCTCGCCCAACCGGGCAAGTTCGGGTCCGACGTCAGCCACCTGAATCTGCACAAGACGTTCTGCATTCCCCACGGTGGCGGAGGGCCCGGGGTCGGCCCGGTGGCGGTGCGCGCCCATCTCGCGCCCTTCCTGCCGGGGGATCCGCTCGCGCCGCTGGGTTCCCAGCCCGTTGGGGCGGTGTCGGCTGCCCGGTACGGCTCCGCCGGCATCTTGCCGATCCCTTGGGTCTACATCCAGCTCATGGGTGGGTCGGGTCTCACCAGAGCGACCGAGGTCGCCATCGCGTCGGCGAACTACGTCGCCGCACGGCTCGCGCCGGCGTATCCGGTGCTGTACACGGGGCACCGTGGTCGTGTGGCGCACGAATGCATCGTCGACATTCGCGAGATCACGAGAGCCACCGGCGTCACAGTCGACGACATCGCCAAGCGGCTGGTCGACTACGGCTTCCACTCCCCCACCATGAGTTTCCCGGACGCGGGCACCCTCATGATCGAGCCCACCGAGAGCGAAGACCTGGGTGAACTCGACCGCTTCATCGACGCGATGCTGGCGATTCGTACAGAGATCGATGAGGTCGCTGCCGGCGGCGTTTCCATCGAGTCGAGCGCGTTGCGTAACGCACCGCACCCCGCCGTCGACGTGCTCAGCAAGTGGGAACAGCCGTACAGCGCCGAGGCTGCTGCCTTCCCCGTCGACTCGTTGCGTGACACCAAGTACTGGCCTCCCGTGTCGCGAATCGATGGTGCGTACGGTGACCGCAACCTCGTGTGTACGTGCGAACCACTCGAGGCCTACGCCACTGAGCGTTAGGTACCGGTTACGGTTGCCCGGATGATGCGGACGCAAGAGCAACTGCGGGCGCTGCCGCGCCACTGGTACGCCGTTGCCGGCTCGCTCCTGTTGCTCGTGCTCGTCGCCGCTGTCGCCCCCTGCGGCGGCAGCGGCGACTCGCTCGCCGATGGCGCACCGTCCACCGCAGCGGACGCACCGTCGCCAAGTTCGAGCGGCCCCGTGACAGCCCCACCATCGACCACCGCACGAGCCTCCGCCATGACGACGGCGGCGGCGGTGCCCGCAACGGGTTCGACGTCACCGTCAACGTCTCCTTCGACCAGCTCACCGACCGCGTCGACTGTGCCCGCCGATACTGCACCCCCCGTCGACGCCGACAACCCGAGCGTCGCCGCTCGCCCGATTCCGTCGGCACCGGTGGACGTACCCCCGGTGAACACGCTGATGCCTCCGCCGTGGGCTGCTACTCGAACGATCACTGCCGGTGGCCACGTGGGAACACACGTCGGTTGTGTGTCCAGCCTGAGCTCCACCGAGCTCGATGTGTTCTTCTCGAAGCGGGTGGGCCCAGTACTCGGGTGGGACTACCAACACGTCACGCGACTCGGCGACGACCGCTATCTCTGGCTCTTCCAAGACACGTTCATCGATCAGGGTGGAACAGCCGGTCGACTCGATCAGGCACAGTTCGTCCACAACGCCGCACTCCTCCAGGAGGGCAAGTGCTTCACGTTGCTCCACGGCGGAACGGCTGAGAAGCCGAGCGAGTTCGAACCTGGCGACGGTAAGGGTTCGGTGCTGAGCAAGTGGTTCTGGCCGATGGGTGGCGACACCAGCGGCAACATCGTCACGGTGTTCTGGGCCGAGATGGTGAAAGATGCCGTCGACCCCCGGCCACCCGACGGGCTGGGTTGGCACCCGAACCGACTCTTCGTCGCCACCTACGACAAGACCACGATGCGGCGGCTCTCGTTCCAGTTGGCACCCGACAGCGGCGTCCACCCGATCTATGGGTACGCCGTCGAGTCCGATGAGTCGTACACCTACCTGTTCGGCAACACCTTCGAGCAGAACCTGTTTCGCGAGGGCGGGTTCTGGGCCGGCAACCACTCGGCCACTCAGATGTTCCTGGCGCGAGTTCCACTGCACAGGCTCGATCTCAAGCCGGAGTACCGCACCGCCGATGGATGGTCGCCGAACCGTGCTGACGCCGTACCGATCTCGCACCGCTACTTCGTCGAGAACCCCATGCAGCCGCGCTACCTCGACGGCCAGTGGGTGTCGGCCACGGCGGCCGACGGGTATTGGGGCGACGAGTACGTGGTCGAGGTCGCCGACGACCCATGGGGCCCGTGGTACACCGTCGACATCGGTCGCCGTATTCCGAGGGGCGTGGTGTCACAAGCGAACACCTATCACGCGCATGTGCTGCCTTGGCGCGACGGATACGGATCTCTGGTGATCATGATCTCGGCGAACGCCAGAGACATGCCGCGCCACGCGTACCCCGACCCGCAGCGCTACCGGCCCATCGTGTTCTATTCGCCGTTCCAGGTCACGCCAGCGCCCACCACGACCACAACTACGCTTCAGCCAGGCACGACGACGCTTCCCGCAGAGACCACGACGCTTCCCACAGACACGACGTCGTCGAGTTCCACGACCACAGTGCCCCCAACCACCACGACCACGACCAGTGCGCCGCCCCCAACCACGACGTCCACCACCTCGACCACGACCACAACGACGCTTCCGCCCACCACCTCGACGACGAGCACGACGACGAGCACCATCTCCAGCACGTCCAGCACCGTTGTGCCGTCGTCGAGCACCACGATCCCGTCGTCGAGCACCACGGTTGCGTAGCCTGAGCGCTCATGAGCGACGACCGCCACGATGCCCTGTCTGACGTGATCAACATTCTGGCGGCACCGATCGCCGGTGGCATTCGCACCGTCGAGCAAATGCGACGCGGTGCCGACGAGATGATCAAGGCGATCGAGAATCTCAACCGCACGATGGACAATCTCAACGAAGCTGCCACTCGGATCAACGCGCTGATGGCCGAGCTCGAAGGCCCCATCAAGGCGGCGATGCCGCAACTCACGCGGACCATTCAGACCGCCGACTCGATAACTCAGGCGATGGAAGGGCCCATCCGCAAGGCAGCACCGAACATCGTGCGCATCACCGACACGTTGAGCTCGCCCGGCTTCGCCACACTTCCGTCGCAGCTCACCGATGTGTTGGCGATGGTTGGCGATGTGTCGAAGCGGCTGGGGCCGCTGACGCAGCTCGCCGAAAACGCTGGTGGGCTCTT
>DATKCX010000251.1:0-3712 GCA_035512975.1 Ilumatobacter sp. | reverse complement strand
GGTTTGATGCGCGCGGGCGCGGTGTCGGTCGCGTCGGAGGGTGTGGCGTGCGTGCTCATGGCGAACGCCACGTTAGTCTCCGCCACCCCGCGAAGGGATAGTGCCTGGCACTATCCCTTCGCGTCAGAAGGTGATCAGGCTGGGGAGGTAGTCGTCTGGGGGTTCGAAGCCGAGCAGGTTGAGCAGCGTGGCCGCCACGTTGCCAAGGCCGGCACCGGGTGCCTCTGCCATGTGGTATTCGCCGTCGTAGTTCGGGTCGAAGATGGCGAATGGCACCGGGTTGAGGGTGTGCGAGGTCTTCGGCGAACGCACACCGTTGGCCTCGGTGAACATCTCGTCGGCGTTGCCGTGATCGGCGGTGTACACCAGCACACCGTCGAGTTCTCGGATCACCTCGACCAACTCGCGCATGCATTCGTCGATGACGGCCATCGCTTCGATGGTTGCCGCGAGGTTGCCGGTGTGGCCCACCATGTCGCCGCTGGGGAAGTTGAGACGCCCGAACCGGTACTCGCCGGTTCGTAACAACGCGATGGTTTCGGCCGTGATCTCACGGACCTTCATGGCCGGGGTCTGGTCGAACTCCACCCGGTCGGATTCGATCTGCACGTAGGTCTCGAACGCTTCGTTGATGTAGCCGGAACGGTTGCCGTTCCAGAAGTAGGTGACGTGTCCGAATTTCTGCGTCTCGCTGATCGCGAACGTGCGGACTCCTTCGGCGCAGAGGAACTCGCTGATGGTGCGGTCGATGCTCGGCGGGTTCACCAGGTAGTGCTTGGGCACCAAGGCGTCGCCGTCGTACTGGAGCATTCCGGCGAAGACCACCTTCGGTGCGACGCCTCGATCGAACTCTGCGAAATCGGGCTCTTCGTACGCACGGGAGATCTCGATCGAACGGTCGCCGCGGAAGTTGAACAGCACCACGGCATCGCCGTCGTGCATGAGCCCCACCGGCTGGGCGTCGGCGTCGACCACCACGAACTCGCCGAGGTATTGATCGCCGGTGCTCAGGCCCGCTGCGTCGGCTTCGGCGTACAGCGTGGTGACCGCTTCCGTCGCCGAAGCGAATGACCGCCCGGCTCCATGCGTGTGCGTGTGGTAGCCGCGCGCCACCATGTCCCAGTCGGCACCGTACCGGTCCATCGTGACCCGCATCCGACCGCCGCCCGAGGCGATGCGGAAGTTGCGTGCAGGGTTGCCGGCGTTGATGTCGGCCAGCACCGCTTCGGTCGCGGCGATGTAGGTGAGCGCTGATCGAGCGGGCACGTCGCGGCCGTCGAGCAAGATGTGTACGGCGGCGCTGGTGACGCCGGCGTCGGCGGCGGCGCGCAGCATGGCGTAGAGGTGGGCAGTGTGGGAGTGGACGTTGCCATCGGAGTGCAGCCCGATGAGGTGCAACGTTCCGGTGCGACCGTGCGCGATCAGTTCGTTCCACACCGGTGTTTCGAAGATGGCACCGGTTTCGATGGCATGGTTGACGAGCTTGGCCCCTTGGGCAAACACACGCCCGGCTCCGAGTGCGTTGTGGCCGACTTCGCTGTTGCCCATGTCGTCGGCCGACGGCAGCCCCACGGCAGGGCCGTGCGCGGCGAGTTGGGTTGACAGCTCGCCCGTGGCGAGCGCGTCGAGCTGCGGCGTGGCCGCCTCGGTGACCGCGTTCGCCGGGCCTTCCGGCGCGATCCCCACGCCGTCTGCGATGACGAGCAGAAGTGGCCCCGACCTCCCGGTGAACGATGGGTGGGGGGTGAGCGCAAACGAGGTCATCACCCCCGAGTCTACGAACCTCCCAGGGGTCGCGATTCTGCTCGCCGGGGCGCGCAGAATCGCGACCCTTGGGCGGGGAGGTTGAGAACCTCCTTGACTTCAAGCGCACTTCAAGTGGTTGACTCTGTCGTGCATGCAAAACGTCGACGCCACATCTGATGACGCGCTCGCTGAGAGCGCCGCCGGGCCCGACGTGGTCGGGTTGTTCAGCCCTGCCTACCGTGCGCTGACGATCGGGTTGGTGTCGATCGTGACGCTCGTGGCGTTCGAGTCGCTCGCCGTCGTCACCGTCATGCCCGAGGTGGAGGCCGATCTGGGCGGCATCGCCTGGTACGGCTGGGTGACCACGGCGTTCTTCCTCGGCACGATGGTCGGCATCGTGTTCGCCGGCGGTCAGGCCGACCGCCACGGACTCGGCAGGCCATACGTGATTGGGCTGGCGCTGTTCGCAACGGGTCTCGTGGTCGCTGGTTTCGCCCCGTCGATGCCGGTGCTCGTTCTGGGCCGGGTGGTTCAGGGGTTCGGTGCCGGTGTCGTGCCCGCGGTCGGCTACGTGGCGATCGGCCGGTTCTATCCGGTCGAGGTGCGGCCGCGCATGTTCGCCGTGCTGTCGACCGCATGGGTGGTGCCAGGCATCCTCGGCCCTGCTCTGTCGGAACGCGTCGCGGCGTGGACGAGTTGGCGCTGGATCTTCTTGGGCTTACTGCCGTTGGTGCTCATCGCCGGGACGGTGATCGTGCCGGCCATGGTGCGCATGGGCACCGCGGCAAACGACAGCGTTCGATCAAGAGGGCCGTGGATGAAACGGCCGATCGTGGAAGCGGTACGAGTCGCGGCCGGAGCGGCGTTGATCGTCGGCGGGCTCACCCGCGGCGGGTGGGCGCTGGCCCCGTTCATCGCCGGAGGACTGCTCGTCGGGCTGTGGCCGCTGCGGCGGCTGACCCCGCCCGGCACGCTCGTCGCTGCACCGGGGCTGCCCGCGACGATCTTGTCGCGCGGAATGGTGATGTTCGCGTTCTACGGCGCTGACGCCTTCGTGCCGTACGCGGTGACCAATGGCAAGGGCGCGTCGACGTTCGCCGGCGGCGTGGCCGTGACGGCGGCGACGATCGGATGGACGAGTGCGACGTGGATCCAGCAACGCCACATCGTGCGCACTGGCGAGGCGCTCTTCATTCGGTTGTGCTACCTGTTCGTTGCCATCGGCCTGTCCACGCTGGCGGTGTCGTCGGCGGTCGACAGCATCCCGTTCTGGCTGATCCACGTGGGCGCGACCATCGCCGGATTCGGCGTGGGGCTCGGCTATTCGGCGCACACGCAGGCAACGCTGCGTGTCGCTGCGCCCGAACGTTACGGCGAGGCGACGGCGTCGCTGCAGCTCTGCGACAACCTCGGCGTCGCCCTGGGTGCCGGGTTGAGTGGTGCGATCGTGGCGCTCGGCGACTCGTCGGGTTGGAGCCCGGGGGCGAGCGTCGGCACGGCACTCATCGCCCCGATCGCGATCGTGGTCGTCGGCGGCACCGTGGTCGCCCGCCGCCTCCCACGCTAAGGAGCCGAACGGGTAGGTGAGGCTTTGCCGAGCCTGCCCGGTTGGCGACGCCAATAGATACGGGGGAGATCAGCGGAATGAAAAGGAGCGAAGCGACCTGATTCCCAAGGCCTCAGCCTGAGGGCTGGCCCGTCGGCAGGTCGACTGCGCCAACCGGGTCAGCCGTAGGTGCTCTTGTCGAACTCGCGGATGCGGTTGGCGAGGGAGGCCAACAATTTCGACGTGAGTGATGGCGACGCCAACACGATGCCGAGGAAATGACGCTGGTCGACGACGAGAAACGTGCATTCGGTGTCGCAGACAACCGTGGCAGTGCGCGGGCCGTGATCGAGGAGCGACAGTTCGCCCACCAGGCTGCCGGCCTCGAGCGTGGCGACTTTCCGGCCGTTGCGCTTCACC
>DATKCX010000250.1:0-5532 GCA_035512975.1 Ilumatobacter sp. | reverse complement strand
GACAAGCGCACGCGCTCGCGATCATCACGCTGCAGCGCACTGCGTTGTTCACCGCGCTGCAACGTCGCCGCCGCGATCGCGCCCCAGCGCCAGGGGCGGCTGGATCGCTGGCCGACGCACTCGTCACCGACGCTCTGATCGTGCGCGCCGAAGCCGATCTACGTTGGCTCGACCTCTGCGAGCAGCGCGTCGCCTCACAACCAGCGGTCGCCCACGGCACCACCAACGAACGGAGCTCCTCATGAGCATTCTCCAATACCGCAACGTCGTGAAGGCGTACCAATCGGGCCCGACCGAGATTCGAGCCCTCAACGACGTCAGCCTTTCGATCGAGCCCGGCGAGTTCGTCGCCGTCATGGGACCATCGGGCTGCGGCAAGTCGACTCTGCTGCATCTCGCCGGCGGGCTGGAAGCACCCACGGCTGGCGACATCGTGTTCGACGGGCGGAGCGTCACCACTCAGTGCGGCAGCGTTCAATCGACGCCGCGGGCAGGGCGTCGTGGCGACGTTCAGTCAGTTAGTCCGACGCAACACCCGCAAGGATCCGGTGATCGAGACCAGGCTGAACCGCCCGCTCTCGATTGCCGGCAGGTAGATCTGCTCGTACGGCGGGCGGCCTCCGTCGGCGGGGTCGGGGAACACGTCGTGGATGGCGAGGATGCCACCGGGCGCGACGTGTGGCGTCCACCCTTCGTAGTCGAGCCGGGCAGGTTCTTCGCCGTGCCCGCCGTCGATGAACAAGAACCCGAGCGGGGTGGTCCACACCGCAGCCACGGCCGGCGACCTGCCCACCACGGCGAACACCGTCGACTCGAGATCAGCATCATGGATCGCGCTCCGGAAGAACGGCAGGGTGTCCATCTTGCCCACACGCTCGTCGACCACGCCGATGTCGTGGTGTTCCCAACCGGCTTGGTTCTCTTCGGAACCCCGGTGGTGATCGACGGCGAACAGCGTGCAGCCAGACCGCTCTGCGGCGTCGCCCAACCAGATGGTGGAGCGGCCGCAGTACGAGCCGACCTCCACCCATGCGCTGTGCGGATGCACATGCCCAGCCGCCAAGGCCGCAACGTGGAGCGCATCTCCCTCGTCGGGCGGCATGAAACCTTTCGTCGACAGCGCCACGGCGCGGCGTTCCGGGCTGAGTGCGAGGGCATCAGTTGTCACCGGCCCGAGGGTACGGCCCCGCCAGGCAAACGAACGAGCTGCTGACCGAGCCGTGCGACTTGGGAACCTTCGGGAACCGCCGCCCGTCGGAGAGCGTCTCAACGCCATGGGAACTTCTCGTGCACACGCTCCACTGGTCGTAGGACTCGCCGCCGCGGCGGTCGTGTTGGGTGCCTGCACCGCAGACGACGCGGCACGGTCGGTGTTGAACAGCGACCCGCTCCGTTCCACCACCACAACCGAGACGAGTACATCGAGCAGCACATCGAGCAGTTCATCGAGCAGTTCGACGACTGGATCTGCCGGTGGTTCGACGCGCAGCGGAACTGACACCCGTCCGCGGGGCCTGCAGCGATTCGCCGATTGTTCGGCGTTTCTCGACTACGTGAAGGGCGAAGCACAAAGCCGGGTGGGCCCATACGGATTGGAAGGGATGCATCAGTACTACGGCCCCGATGTCGTCATGATGGAGGCGAGCATGGACGACATGGCCCCGGCCGCGACGACCGCCGCCGACAGCGGTGGATTCAGTGCATCCGTGCCCATCGACACCGTCGACTTCACCGGCACCAACGTCCAAGAAGCAGGCGTCGACGAACCCGACATCGTCAAGACCGACGGAACGCGAATCATCGCCATCTCCAACTCGACGCTGTCGTACATCGATGTTGCCGGCGGAACGCCAGTGGTCACCGATCAGATCGACATCGATGGCGGCTGGGGTTACGAGCTGTTCTTCTCAGGCGATCGAGCCCTCCTGTTCACCAACAGCAACAGTTGGGTCAGCCCGATGCCCGTCGACATCGAATTCGAGGCCGAGTTCGACGCCGAGGCACCCAGCACCACCAGCAACATCGGCGGCGGCAACATCGGCGACGGCGTGAGTGTTCCTGAGCATTGGGTCGCGTCGGCGCGAGTGACCGAAGTCGACCTGTCCGACCCGTCGGACCTCCGCGTCGTTTCGAGCATGACCATCGAGGGGCAATACCTCAGCGCTCGGGCAATCGGTGACCGCGTACGCTTGGCCGTGTCGTCGGGACCGCAGACCCTCGGCTGGGTCTACCCATCGACTCCCAGCGGCGAAGACAACGCCACCACAGCCAACCGCTCGATCATCGAAGAGACCACCCTCGCCGATTGGACGCCATCGTTCAGCGTCGAGACCGGCGGCGACACCATCGACGGCGAGCTGCTCGATTGCAGCCAGATTCATCAACCAACGGAGTTCTCCGGGTTCGAGATGATCTCGATCGTCGACCTCGACATCTCCGCAGGTCTCGCAGCGAGTATCAACCCGGAGTCGCCGAGCTCGGTCGGCGTCCTGGCGAGCGGCCAGACGGTGTACTCGTCACTCGACCGCATGTACGTCGCCACCACACGCTGGGTGCCGAGCCTCGAGCAGACCGAAGGGTGGGACCAGGTGCGCGACGACAGCTACGAGACGTCGATCCATTCGTTCGCAATCGCGGCAGGCGAGCCAACGACGTACCTCGCGTCGGGTGCGGTACCCGGCAGCCTGCTGAACCAGTTCTCGCTCGACGAGCACAACGGATACCTCCGGGCGATCACCACGGCAGGTGCGCCGTGGAGCGCCGACGGTTCGGAGAGCACGCTGCGAGTACTCGCAGCAGAAGGCGACCAGCTGGTCGAGGTCGGGGCCGTGGGCGGGCTCGGGAAGGGCGAACAGCTCTACAGCGCGCGCCTGATGGGCGACATCGGGTTCGCCGTGACGTTCCGCCAGATCGACCCGTTCTACGTGCTCGACCTGTCCGACCCGTTCAACCCCAGGATCACGGGCGAGCTGAAGATCCCCGGCTACTCGTCGTACCTGCACCCGGTTGGCGACGTCGCCGAAACCGGTCTGGTGCTCGGCGTAGGCCAAGACGCCAGCGACACCGGCCAGGTCAGCGGGCTGAAGCTCAGCCTGTTCGACGTCAGCGACCCGGCCAACCCGGTGGAACGTGACGTGTGGACGCTCGCAGGGGGGTCGTCCGGTGCCGAGTACGACCATCGCGCCTTCCAGATGTTGGGCTCCACAGCCATCCTTCCCACTCAGTCGTGGACGGACGGATTCGGTGGAGCGACCGTGTTCGACGTCACCGCCGACGGCATCGTCGAGCGCGGCAGAGTGGAACACGCCGTGCCCGAGTTCGTCACCGATTGCCGTCTGATCGATCAACCAGACCTCGAGGAATATTCCGATCTGTGGTGGCGGGCATCGGGTGGAGTGATGTCGGTGTGCACGCCGGATCAAACGGGGAATGCCGACTTCGCCGATGGTTCGTTCAGTGGCTGGTGCGAAACCATCACACCCAACGATCTGCAGTACTACGTCGCCGACGGCACCCAGGCCGCGCAGCAGCTGGAGGATCTGGATCTCGGTCAAGACGACCGCATCGAGCTGTGCTATCCCGATACCTACAGCAACGCCATCCAGCGCAGCATGGTGATCGCTGACCAGCTGTACACCATGTCGCTGTCGACCCTGCAAGCCAACGATCTGGCCACACTCACCGTCAACGCGTCGGTGCAACTCAACTGATACGGCGTTGCATCAGCACGAGTTCGAGCCATCGGTCGAACTTGTAGCCGACGTCGGGCATCCGCCCGGTCTCGACGAAGCCCAATCGTCGGTGGAACTCGATCGAGCCGGTGTTGCTGGAATCGATGGCACCCACCATGGTGCGCACGCCAGCAGCGGCGGCTCGCTCGATCAGCGCCTCCAACAACCGCCGCCCCACCCCCGCGCCCCACGCGTGTTCGGCAATGTGCACCGAGTGTTCGACGACGAAGCGGTAACCGGGGCGCGCGACCGAGTCACGAAAGTCGCCGTACGCGGCGAAACCGACGACGTTCGCGCCGTGGGTGCGTGAACCGCTGTCGTCGACCGACTCGGCGACGAGCACGGGAAACCCGCGCCGTGCCTGACGGGCGAACCACGGAGCCCGGCTGGCGACCGTATGAGGCGTGTCGGTGTATTCGTACGTGGTCGTGGCGATGAACGAGTTGAGCAACCCCACGATGGCACCCAGATCGCCCGCCACGGCGTCTCGTAGCACAAAGTTCATCACGCGATTATCGTAAAGGACCGACCATCATGGCAGCATGGCCCCCATGCCCGATGCGCTGAGCAAACTCATCTCGCTGCTCGACCTCGAAGCCATCGAGGTCAACATCTTTCGCGGGGTGCAGCCCAACGACGATCGCCAACGTGTGTTCGGCGGTCAAGTCGCCGGTCAAGCCCTCGTGGCCGCCAGCCGCACCGTCGATGAACCGGGTCGCCACGTGCATTCACTCCACGCATACTTCTTGCGTCCCGGCGACCCGAGCGTTCCCATCCTGTACGAGGTCGACCGCATCAGAGACGGGCGCAGCTTCACCACGCGCCGAGTGGTCGCGATTCAACACGGTCGCCCGATCTTCAACCTGCAGGCGAGCTTTCACGAAGTGGAAGCGGGCCTCGACTACGGCGCGTCTGCACCACAGGACGTCCCCGACCCGGAGTCGCTGCCCGCGTTCCACGAGCGGATGGCCAACTATCGCGACCAGATCGGCGAGGGTTGGGACACGCCCCGACCCATCGACCATCGCTACGTTGCCCCCGACCCGGTGCTCGAACCGGGCGTGAAGACCGACGGCCAGTTGGTGTGGATTCGCGCCAACGGAACGCTGCCCGACGACCCGGTGCTGCACGCGTGCATCGTCACGTATGCCAGCGACATGACGCTGCTCGACACGACCCTGCGGCCGTTCGGCATGTCGAGCCTGACCGACAAGCTGATGATGGCAAGTCTCGATCACGCGATGTGGTTCCATCGGCCGTTCCGAGCCGACGAATGGCTGCTGTACGCCCAAAAGGCCGTCTCCAGTTCGTCGGCGCGCGGCCTGTCGTCGGGCATGATCTTCAACCAGGCGGGCGACCTCGTGATCAACGTGGTCCAAGAGGGCCTCATCCGCGTCCTTTCATGACGCGCCGCGTGGTGCGCCGGCGGACCGGCGGCTTCGCAACCACAGCGATGCTGGTCGTCGCGCTCGCCGCGTGTGCCTTTGACGGGTCTGAGCAAACCGGTTCTGCAGTCATCGTCACGTCGACGACCACGCCCACGACGACGCCGAGTCCTGCTGGCACGACCGCTCCTGCCCCGACCAGCGCACCACGGCCGGTGCAGACCGGGCCGCCCGAGGCCGTTGGTTCGGTCGAGGTGGCGACGTTCGCCGCCCCGGTCGACCTCGCCATTCGTCCCGGCGATGCCGCGTGGTACGTGGCGGAGCAGGGCGGGCTGGTCATCCGGTACGACCCGAGCACGGGAGAGTCGGTCGAGGTGCTCGACCTCACCGCAAGCACCAGCGCCTCGGGCGAGCGA
>DATKCX010000249.1:0-18500 GCA_035512975.1 Ilumatobacter sp. | reverse complement strand
GTTTGGGGTCAGACCCCAAACGTCACGTGTTGGCGAACTCCAGGACTTGCTGGAAGGTCGGCCGGTTCGTGGCGCGGAAGTCATTCGGAATCAGGCCGGGCACGAACGTCGTGCGGCGACCCTCGGCCAACCAGGTCGCTGGGTCGTCGCCGCGCTCGGACGCGATCGCGGTGACCACCGAGTCGATCGCCGCCCACAGGTCGGTGCTGCAGGCGTCGATGTCACCTGCCCCGCAATAGGCAACGTTGAACGGGCCTTCCACCTCGTCGCCGACCAACTGTCGAAGGTCTTTGTCGATGAAGCTCGCGAGGTCGATACCGCGGAACGCGACCTCCGCTGCGACCAGCTCTCCGAGCACCGGCTCGCGTACAGCGTCGACGATCGGGCCGAACAGTTCGTCGAGCAGCAACGGGCCGGCGACGTCGTAGTCACCATCGTCGTCGGCGTCGAGCCGGGGTGCATCGTCGAGTACCCAATCGTCGAGGATTGCCACGACGGCGGCGGCGAGGTCGGACGGCGCTTCACGTTCCGCAAGCACCCGGCTGATCACCGGCCACACCGACGAACGAACGTCTTCGGTGGCGGCACGGTTCATCACACCCACCACATCGGTGAGTTCCGACTGCTCGGGCCACTGGTCGAGGTTCTCCACGCGGTGTACCGAGCCGTACTGTTCGTCGTCACCGTGCATGAAGCCGGGAGCCGACTGGTTGTTCCAGTTGAGGAGCCGACCAGTGGGTGAACCGTCAGCGTGCGGGTGCTGGTCTTGTTCGAGAAACCCTTGCCACTCGTACTCGCCCGTTCCCAGCGTGGGCAGACGACGGTCGAGACCTTCGGCGCGAATCGGAAGTAGGCCCGATGCGAAGTAGGCGATGCCTTCGCGGTTGGCGTAGCCCCAGTTGAACGTGAAGCCGAACTTGTTCGCTGCCGTGAAGAAGTTCTCGGCCGTGTCGGCGTCGCCTTCGGTCATGTCGCGCAGCGCACCCAGATTCAAGCCGTCGCGGCCGAACGTCGAGCGCTGGCGGGTGAGGGCGATGAACTCGCCGTTCGAGGTGGCGGTACCGACGACCGGGCCGTGTACCGACTTCGGGAACACGATGGGAACGCCGCCCAGCGTGCCCGCGTCGAATCGCTCGAACGGAACGCACTCGCCCTTGAACAGATAGTGACCAGACGTGCGTGTGGGTGCCGATCCATCTGGCTCGCACAGCACTTCGGCGAAGATGTCGCGAACGTCTTGGCCGGCCGATGTGAGGCTCCATGCGTAGTTCTCGGTGCGGCCGATCAGGAGATACATCGACAGACCTGGAACGGCTGCGCCTTGGGCCTCGATGCCGGGTGCCGAGAGATGAACCTGCTGCACGATCTCGGGGTAGTAGTAGCCGAGTTGCGGACCCATCACTGCGAGTGTGGTGCCGTTCACCGACGTATCCGGCTGGACGGTCAACCAGTTCGAGGCCTGACGGCGCGGCGGCGAGTCAGCCGACTCGAACAGGCCAACCGTGTTGGACAGCCCGCTCGCTTCGGCGGTGACTTCCGGTGCAGCACCCGGTACGGGTTCGCGTGGGTCGAGGGAGATGACCGAGCCTTCGTCGATGACGACCGAACCGGTGACCTCGCCGCCGGTGAGGGCACCATAGTCGAATCGTTCCTCGATGGTGGTCGGAGCTTCCGGGTCGTCGTAGGGCATGAAGTCTTCCCACACCTGGCGCCCTTGCTCGTCGCCGAGCGCGTTCTGTAGCGACGAGAGGAACTCGGCATTGCCAGTTTCCCCGCCGCCGCCAGCGCCGAAGATGGAACCGATGAATGCAGTGACGGCGACGACGTCGTTGACGGTCGCCGGAACCTGTTCGCTGCCGGTCGCCTCCCAGTACGCGTTCAGTCCGTCGGCATATGCCTGCAGCTCCGCAATGATCTCTTCACCCTCTTCGGGATACTCCTCGCGAATCGCTTCGACCTGGTCGGTGACGAGCTGCTCGGTGGCGGCGCTGGGCACGAACTGTTGAGCGCTGGTGACCAACGAGAAGGCGTCGATGCCGGGCACGTCGGCGACCGCCACGCGGGCCGGTCCTCGACCCAGCTCGATCAAGAGCCCGCGATCGCGTGCTGCGACCCATCCTGCTCCGAAAGCCATGTCTTCGCGAGTGACACCAGTGATGTGAGCGACGCCGAACTCGTCGTACACCACGGTCGTTCCGTCCCGCCCCGTCTCTTCGATCGTGGTCTCGCCGATCGGTTCGAAGTTTGCCGGGAGGAAGAACTCGTCGAGGTCGGCGTCGGTGATGTCGTCGCGCAGCGGTGTCAACCCGTCGTACAACGCAAGTTGGTCGAGTGAGTCGTCGTTGGTGGGCAGGCCGCCGTAGTTGCCTGGCGGCAAGATGTAGTACGCGCGGTCTTCGGTGACGATTCCGGGAGCGTCGGTGGTGTCGGTGGCCGCACGCTCGGTGGTGGGAGCAACGTCGGTCGACCCCGCTGTTGTTGTCTGGGGCGTCTCGCCCTCGGTGCTCGCTGGCGCTCCGGTGGTCGCCGTGTCGGCAGCGCCGGCGGTGGTGCCGGTGGTGGTGTCGGTGGCTGTGTCGTCGCCGCCTGAACACGCTGCCGCGACGAGTGCTCCGGCGACAGCGATACCCAAGAGCCGAACCGGCAGACGCTTCATCCGGGACTGCAGAGGCGACTGCGCGCGAGCGTTGCGGTGAGAGTTGTTCATCTCCTGTTCAACGTACCGTTGCCCGTGCGTTACGGCCGAGTGGAGCGCGCCTTGTGCCACGTCCCATATGGTGGGACGATCTGGGTCAGCGCCTCGAAGTCGAGTCGCTCGACACGCGCAAGACGCTCACACCCATGGGGGAACGTACGCAATGCAGAAGGCTCCATCCGCGACCGCTCCGGCCGCTCGGCTCACCGGCTGGGATTCGATCGAGTTCTGGGTGGGCAACGCCCGCGCCATGGCTGGATTTCTCACCGGCTCGTTCGGATTCACGATCACCGCCTATCGGGGCCCAGAAACCGGCACCGCCGACAAGGCGTCGTATCTGTTGGAGCAGGGCGGCATTCGGCTCGTGGTCACGTCGGGGCTCACGCCCGAGTCGGAGATCTGGAACCATGTCCGCGAGCACGGCGACGGCGCGCACGACCTGGCGTTCCTCGTCGACGACGCAACCGCCACCTACGAAGCCGCGATCGCGCGGGGAGCGCGCCGGGTGGACGAACCGTACGAACTGCATGATGATCACGGTGTGCTCCGGCTGTCGTCGGTGGCGACCTACGGCGAGACCAAGCACACGTTCGTCGACCGTTCCGAATACGCCGGCTACTACTGCCCCGGGTACGTGAACGACGGTGTGCCACCGCCTCAAGCCGGTCTGAAGGTGGGTCTGGAAGCGATCGATCACGTGGTCGGCAACGTCGAGGAGGGCCGTCTCGACGAGTGGGTCGCGTTCTACGAGGACGTGATGGGGTTCGGGCAGCTTCGACACTTCGACGAGTCGCAGATCTCCACCGAATTCTCGGCGTTGCGATCGACGGTGGTGTGGAACGGCAACAACATCGTGATGCCCTTGAACGAGCCTGCAGTCGGAAAGCGCAAGAGCCAGATTCAGGAGTACATCGACACCTATCGCGGTCCCGGGGTACAGCACCTCGCATTCAGAACCGGCGACGTGGTGCAGGCGATCACGTCGCTGCGCGCCCGCGGCGTTCGTTTCCTCGAAGCCAATGCGGCGTACTACGACGACGTGCAGAGCCGTCTCAGTTTCCTCGACGTGCCGTGGGATGAGATCGTGCGACTGGGCATCCTTGTGGATCACGAGCCCGACGGCCACCTGCTGCAACTGTTCTCAGAACCGGTCACCGACCGACCGACCGTCTTTTTTGAGATCATCCAGCGCGAGGGTGCGCGCGGGTTCGGCGAAGGCAACTTCAAGGCGCTGTTCGAGTCGATCGAACGCGAGCAAGAACGGCGCGGGAATCTGTGACCGACCCGTGGATTCCCGTTCCACCGGGGTCGCCGTTTCCGCTTGCCAACCTCCCCGTGGGTATCGGCCACATCGGCAACGGCGTGCGGGGTGCCTGGGTTGCGCTGGGTGACCACGCGCTCGATCTGAACGCCGTGCATCGGCGAGGCGTGTTCGACGGCATCGACCTGCCCGACGACTGTTTCGCCCAGTCGTCGCTCAACACGTTCCTGGCGACCGGCCCGCACACCTGGTCGGCGGTGCGCTCTCGACTGAAGAACATCGTCACCGACTCCTCGTTGGCCGGCCAGCTCGCTGGTGACGTCGTCGAGCGCACCGCTCTCACGATGAGCATCCCCACGGCACCGGTCGACTACGTCGATTTCTATTCGTCGCTCCATCACGCCACGAACCTCGGCAGGCTGTTCCGGCCCGACATCGAGGCGTTGCTGCCCAACTGGCGACACATTCCCGTTGGCTACCACGGTCGTACCGGCACGCTCGTGGTCGATGGGGCCGACGTCGTGCGGCCGCGCGGCTTCCGCCTGGTCGACGGCCAGCCGGAGGTGGGTCCTTGCCGAGCTCTCGACATCGAACTGGAGGTGGGCACGGTGATCGGGGTGGGCAGCCAACTGGGCCGACCGGTCGACATCGGTGACGCGTCGAATCATCTCTACGGCATGTGCCTCGTGAACGATTGGTCGGCGCGCGACATCCAAGCCTTCGAGTATCAGCCGCTCGGACCGTTCCTCGGCAAGAGCTTTGCCACCTCGGTGTCGCCATGGCTGGTGTCGTTCGAAGCGCTCGCTCCGTTTCGAGTGCCTCCGCCGCCACAGGAACCTGCGGTAGCTGACTATCTGACCACGCACGAGCAGTGGGGGTTCGATCTGCACCTCGAGGTGTGGATCGAGTCGGCCGACATGCGATCTCAGGGCCTGCCACCTGCCTGTATCAGCCGCGCCGGGTTTGCCGACATGTACTGGACCCCAGCCCAGCAACTCGCGCACCTCACCGTGAACGGTGCGAGTGTCCACAGCGGTGATCTGTTCGCATCGGGAACCGTGTCTGGCTCCGCCGCCGGCACCGAGGGCAGCCTGATCGAACTCACTGGGAATGGCGAGCGGCCGTTTGCGCTGCCCGATGGCACGCCGCGCACGTTCCTGCTCGACGGTGACCGCGTGGAACTGCGCGGGTGGGCTGGCAACGATCCGGCCACCCGCATCGGGTTGGGTTCAGTGTCCGGAACCATCACAGCCGAAACCATCAGAGCCGAAACCATTACAGGAGGTTGCTGATGCCGCACTACCGCTGCGTGGGCGATGTGCCCCGCAAACGCCACACCGCGTTTCGCGACGCAACCGGCCACCGGTTCGCCGAGGAGCTCATGGGTCAGGAGGGATTCTCGTCGAGTTCAGCGTTGCTGTACCACCGTCACAGTCCATCAGCGGTGGTGGCCATCGATGCGGTCGCAGGTGACGCCGTGCTCGCCGCGCCCGACTTCCCCGTGACGCCGCGCCACCTCCGCACCGGCAACCTCGCTCCATCCATCGATGTGGTCACCGGTCGCCATGTTTTGCTGGCGAACCGCGACGTCCGCCTGGCGTGCGTCGCTGCCGACCAGAAGAGCCCGCTCTATCGCAACGCGGTCGGCGACGAACTCGTCTACGTCCAGCAGGGCACCGCGACGATCGAGTCGGTGTTCGGGGTGCTCGACGTCGGCCCCGGCGACTACGTCGTGATTCCCGCCGGTACCACCCACCGCTGGGTCCACGCCGATCAGATCGAGTTGTTCGTCATCGAAGCACGGGGCCACGTGGCACCTCCCAAACGGTACCTGTCGTCCGACGGCCAGTTTCTCGAGCACGCCCCGTTCTGCGAGCGTGATCTACGCGCTCCCGATGCTCCACTGGTCGTCGCCGACCTCGCCGACGGTGACACGATTGACGTCCTCGTTCGCACCCGAGGCGGTATCAGCCGGCACACGCACCGCACGCACCCGTTCGACGTGGTCGGGTGGGATGGCAACCTGTACCCGTGGGCGTTGAGCATCCACGATTTCGAGCCGATCGTCGGACGCCTCCATCAGCCACCGCCAGTTCATCAAACCTTCGAAGGGCCAGGCTTCGTGGTGTGTTCGTTCGTGCCCCGTCCGTTCGACTTCCACCCCGACGCCGTGAAGGTGCCGTACCACCACTCGAACACCGACTCCGATGAGGTGCTGTTCTACTCGGCTGGCAACTTCATGAGCCGAGCCGGTTCCGGCATCGGCGTCGGGTCGATTTCCTACCACCCCGCAGGATTCATTCATGGCCCGCAACCTGGCAGCTACGAAGCGAGCGTGGAGCACGACCGCACCGCCGAGCTGGCGGTGATGGTCGACACGTTCGCTCCACTCGACGTCACCGACGTCGGGCGTGAGATATCGGCACCGGAGTATCCGTGGACGTGGGCTCGCGAACCGGGCACGTAGCGGCATGAGCACACGGCTTCGGTGACGCGAGTCGGCCATGGCAGTCTGACCCGGTGACGACGACGGAACCCGACCTCGAAGCCATTCGGCAGAAGTACCAAGCAGAACGCGACAAGCGCATTCGTGCCGAGGGCAACGACCAGTACATCGAGATCAGCGGCGTCTTCGGGCACTACGCCGACGACCCGTACGTCGAGCGGGTCGAGCGTCAACCGCTGACCGATGACGTCACCGTTGCGTTCATCGGCGGCGGCTTTGCCGGGTTGGTCACGGCGGCGCGTCTCACGGAGGCCGGTGTGGCGGGCGTTCGCATCATCGAAAAGGGCGGTGACTTCGGTGGCACGTGGTACTGGAACCGGTATCCGGGAGCGCAGTGCGACACCGCTGCGTTCATCTACCTGCCATTGCTGGAAGAAACCGGTCACATGCCCACCGAGAAGTACACGCACGGGACCGAGATCCTGGAGCATTGCCAGCGAATCGGTCGGCATTTCGGCCTGTACGACAACGCCGTGTTCTCCACGGAGGTCACCTCGCTCGTGTGGAACGAGGCGATCCATCGTTGGGAGATCCGCACGAATCGCGGCGACGCGATGACCGCGCAGTTCGTGGCGATGGGCACCGGGCCGTTACACCGGCCAAAACTGCCGGGGATTCCAGGCATCGAGACGTTCACGGGCCACAGCTTCCACACCAGCCGCTGGGACTACGAGTACACCGGCGGCGACTCAGACGGCGCGGACATGGACCGGCTCGCCGACAAACGGGTGGGCATCATCGGCACCGGTGCCACCGCGGTGCAGTGCGTGCCCCACCTCGCGGGTGCCGCTGGAGAGTTGTTCGTGTTCCAGCGGACGCCGTCGTCGATCGACGCCCGCAACAACCGGCCCACCGACCCAGAGTGGTTCCGTACGCTCGAACCGGGGTGGCAAGAGCAGTGGCTGTTGAACTTCACCACGTTGCAAACCGGAGGGTTCACCGACGAGGACCTTGTGATGGACGGTTGGACCGACATCGCCCAGCGCATCCGCGACCGCGTGATGGCCACGCCCAATCAGGACTTCAGCCCGGAATCGCTCGAACGTGCGTACCACGAGAGCGACGACGAGAAGATGGCCGAGATCCGGGCCCGGGTCGAATCGATCGTCGACGACGAGATCACCGCTGAGAAGCTGAAGCCGTGGTACCGGCAACTCTGCAAGCGCCCGTGTTTCCACGATGCGTACCTCCAGTCGTACAACGTTCCGGGCACGCATCTCGTCGACACCGACGGTCGCGGCGTGGAACGCATCGACGCAACGGGTGTGTGGGCCAACGGCGAGCATTTCGAACTCGATCTGTTGATCTATGCGTCGGGGTTCGAGGTAGGCACCGATTACACCCGTCGGTCGGGTTTCGATGTGTCGGGCCGGGATGGCGTCACCTTGTCCGGGTACTGGTCTGGGGGGATGCGCAGCCTCCACGGCATCCATGTCCACGGGTTCCCCAATCTCTTTGTCGTCGGCCCAACACAGGGAGCGAATCTCATTTCGAACATCCCTCACAATCTCACCGAAGCGGGCAAGACGATTGCGTCGATCGTGCGTCATGCGCTCGACGTCGGTGCCCACGAGGTGGAAGCCACCGTCGAGGCACAAGACGAGTGGGTACACCGGTTGGAAACGGCTGGTCGGAGCTTCGGCGGCGACCCGTCGTGCACACCTGGCTACTACAACAACGAGGGCGGGCCCATCGATCGGCGTGCCCGCCTGAACTCGGTCGGCTACCCCGACGGTCCGGTCGCCTACTTCGAGTACATCGACCGGTGGCGCAACTCCGGCGAGTTCACCGGCCTCGCTTTCAACTGGCGAGCGACTCGAGGGTGGCGTCGAGTGTTGCGTCGTCCATGGCACCGAATTCGACGCGAGTCGCGCCATCGGCATCGACGAACGCCCAGGCCGGCTGCAGGGATACACCGAACTTCGCGAACAGTTCCCCGCCGGCATCGTTCACTTGAGCGAACGAGAGCTGGTGTTTGTCCACGAAACCCTGGAACGATGCCTCGTCGCCTGTCCAAGCGATCCCGACTACTTGGACTTCGTCCGCCCACTTCTTGCTTGCCGCTTCGACCGAAGGGGCTTCACGATTGCACGTCAGTCAAGTGGGTGCCCAGAACCAGAACGCAACCGGCTTGCCGGCCAGCGTTGCGCCGTCGAGTTGACCGCCGCCCACGAGTGACACATCGAACTGTAAGGAGTCTGGAACGGTGGCGCTCGTCGTGTCGCCTGTCGTGGCACCGGTTGTTTCACCTGTTGTGGCAGCTGTCGTGCCGCCTGCTGGTAGCGCAGCCGTGGTGGCTGATGTTTGTGCCGAGGGTTCGGTGGTCGAGCTGGAGCCGATCGATCCGGTTTCACTCGTTCCGCAGGCGCTGAGCGTCAGGGTGCCGACAACCATGCCGACAACGGTGGCCACGGCCCGTCGGCGAACTCGACTGTCGTGCCGGCGACCGAGGCGCGAGTCAGCAGCAGTCATGGCCTACATCGTGTCACGCCGGGGGCGTGCACATTCGTCGCAGGCCACACCGTTGGCTGTTCGTTCACAGAATCGGTCAGTCGGCGACGATATGGAGGTAATCGGCGACGCCGCTGATGTCGAACAAGCGCGTCACCGTGGCAGAAGGCCGGCGAATGATGAACCGGCCACCGAGCGCTTCGGCGGCCTGGTGCGCGTCGATGAGCACGCGCAGACCGCTGGAGTCGACGAACTCGACGCCCGACATGTCGACGACTGCGTTGTTGCCATCGATATGGGACAGCGCGTCGATCAGCCGAGGTGCCGAGTGCGCATCGAGCTCGCCTGAAACCATGAGGATGCCGTCGACATTCGAGACAATGAGTTGCTCGTTGGAATCGGTCATGGGCGCACTGTATCGCTGACGACCTCATCGTCGACCGACGAAGACTCATCGTCAGAATCATCATCAGACTTGTGGCGCTGAATGGCGAGCAGCGTCAGGTCGTCCGTGCGGGCACCCACACGGAACTCTGCAACGGCTTCGGCGACGGCCGACACCAACTCTGCGGGGCTGTCATGCTCGGCGACAAGCGTTCTGAGCCGTTCATCGCCGAACCGCTCGCGACCCGGGCCCACGGCCTCGGTTGTCCCAGACAGCCCGACCACGAGCAACATGGCCGCAAGAAACACGACGGCAACGGTGCCGAGCCGGGCGCGCAGTGTGGTGCTGCCGCTCGATTTCGTCATCGAGGGGAGCGCAGAAGCCGTACGCGCTCATCCGGCGCGACCTGATCCCGAAGGCGTTCAGTTGAAGACGTTCGGTCGAAAACGTTCGATGACCTGACCGTTCGTCCAGATCCGCAGAGCGGAGGAGAAACGGTCAGGTCATCGGTTGGTCGCCACGGCTGGGATGACGTGATGCCCGAATCCGCTGCGAGCTGGTGCTGCGGATTCGGCACGCGACGTGGCGACATTTGGAACCGGTCGGATCAAGCCCGACGGCGGCCCAAGATGAAGAGCACAAGAGCAACAATGGCCAGGATGATGAAGATCGTGTACAACATGCGAGCGGGTTACCCCGGTCTGGAAGCATCCAAACATCGCGATTCGAGATTGTTCTGATGTGGGGTCGAGATTGTTCTGATGTCGGGCCAAACCTTGTCTCCTGCACGGCCGGACGTTGTGGTATCGCTGGGAAGTAGCGTCTCTACTGATGTCCAACTTCGCCAACCAGAGCCGTGACGTGTCCGAGCGCGTGGCGCTCGATTTGCCACTCCACGTTCGCCACGCCTCGACGGTGCGCGCCGCGTCGTGCTCCATCGCAGCCGACTGCGGGTTCACCGTCGACGAGATCGACGACCTTCGTCTCGGTGTGAACGAAGTGGTGTCGGTGTTGGCCGATGTGGATCACGACGGCAGCGGACGCCTCCTGGTCGACTTCGAGTTCACACAAGGCGCGGTTCGCGTCCTTGCCCGCCGCGCGGACGTTTCGGTGCCCTTGTCGGCACACGACATCGACCCGTTGGCGGAACGGATTCTGCGCGTGGTGACCGACGAGTTCTTCATCGACGCGGAGACGTTCGTGGTTGTCAAGCGCGCGGTCAAGCACGCCTCCTGATGACCGAGGACGAACAAGCGCTGTTCGAGGAATTCCATCGAACGGGCCGACGCCGACTTCGCAACGCGCTCGTCGAACGCCACATCGGCCTGGCGGTTCACATCGCCAAGCGATATCAACACCACTCACGAGACGACGTCGAACAGGTGGCGTTGATGGCCTTGGTGAAGGCAGTCTATCGGTTCGATCCCACACTTGGCTTCGCGTTCTCGTCGTTCGCCGGGCGCACCATCGAAGGCGAGATCAAGCGGCACTTTCGCGATGCGACGTGGGCCGTCAGGGTTCCTCGAAGCGCACAGGAGCTCCATCTCGCCGTACGGCGAGGCAGCGATGAGCTGTCGGCCAAGCTCGGCCGGTCGCCATCGGTTGAAGAAGTAGCCGAGCATCTCGGGATCGATCGAGACGACGTGCTCACCGGTCTCGTCGCAACCGCAGCTCGCACCGTCGGATCGCTCGACCCGCCCGTCGGCGGCGGCGACGATGATCGATCGGCCGACTCGCGTGCCGTGTTGGGCATGAGTGAGCCGGGCTTCGAGCACCTCGACGCAGCGCTCACCATCGAGCGTGCGCTCGAGGAGCTGCCTGAACGTGAACGCGAGATCGTCCGGCTCCACTTCTACGAGGGAATGTCGCAGTCGGAAATCGCCGAGCAAGTCGGGATGTCACAGATGCACGTGTCGCGCCTGCTGAGGCGGGCGATCGAGACCATGCGCGCGCAGATGATCGACGCTGAGTAGTCGAACTAATTCGAGGATCAGGTTTGGGGTGGTGGTCTGTCGGGTAGCCGATCGACGTCAGACACAACTGACAACGATTTTCGAAAGGACTACCTCATGTTTGCAGGACTCGGAATCATTCTCATTGTTGCCGGTGCGATCATCACGTTCGCCATCGAGCGCGAAGCCGAGGGCTTTGACATTCGTGCCATCGGTTGGATCATGATGGCTGGCGGCGCACTGTCGCTGCTGGTGGCCATGATCCAGGGAGCTGGCTGGATGTCAGCCCGCCAGAGCAAGTTCCACACGGAACGCCACGTCACCGACGATGGACGTCACCTGGTTGAAGAAGTCGAATCGCACTGACCTCGCAGCAGTCTCAAGGGATTGAGCGGATGCGTCGGCTCGCCCTTCAACTGCAAGGCAGGCTGACCGCAACTCGATCTTCCTCGACAAACCAACACGACCCATCCCTCAGCTGGCCGTCGTGCAACCGCCCTTCCTAGCGGAGGGCGGTGCACGTAGGCTGCGTGGGGTGGGCAAGGCGGCCTTTGTGAAGCGATTGGAAGTACACCCGAACTTCTCTCAGGTGAGAGCTGCACGTCGATTCGTGCGGAACGCGCTGGCTGGCACGCCGCCTGAAATAGTGGACGACATGCAACTCGTTGTGAGCGAACTCGTGAGCAACGCAATCGAGCACGGGGCGCGCGAGGGGGTGGGCGTCGAGTTGCAGGTGACTCGCAACGACGTGTTGCTCACGGTGGAAAGCCATGGGCACGTGGGACGTTTGCCTCGTGCGGAGAAGTGGGCGATGGCTCCAGCCACGGAAACCTCGGGTCGTGGCCTCGGCATCGTGAGAAACCTGTCCGATTCTGTTCAAGTCACCCGTGAAGCCGATTCGGTCACCATCGCCGTTCATCGTCGGTTTGCGCTGGGGTAGCCGACACCGGACCGGCGTCGTTGGTGCCGTGGTTGTTGTCGTGCTCTTCGACGAACCGATTGGTGTCTGCCAGGCGTAGCAGGTAAGCGAGCGGTGGTACCACCAGCACCGCTGCAACCCCGGCCGCAATGAGTAATGCGATCATGGTGGAACGCGCTCCGGCCCCATCTTCGATGGTCACCGAATCGACCAGCACCCACGGGTACTGGCCGAACCCCCACCCTGCCACGACCGAACCGCACGCGATCGCCGCCGTGACCCGCGCCCAACGCAGCCGCCGAGTCCACACCAGCCAGATCGTTGCAGTGCCCGCTACGGCGCTGGCCACCACGAGTGGCAAGCCGCGCCCGAGTAGCCCGTCGACCAGAGTGGGCGCGTCCACCAAGAGCACAGGTATTCCGGCCAGCACCACGACTCCCACCGCGGCGGCACCGATGAGCGTCTTGCGCCGCAAGTCTTCGATGAGTTCCCGGTCGTCGAGTCGGCTTGCTTCCGCGAGCAGAAACACTCCGGCGAGCAACGTACACGTCACCGTGGCGAGCACTCCACCCAGGAGTGATGTGGCGTTGATCCAGGGCGCGAAGTGGCCGCCACGACCGTCGGCCGGCACTCGCCCCGACGCCACCCCGCCTGCGACGGTGCCGAGGAAGAATGGGGTGATCAGCGATGACCCTGCGAACGCAATCCCGGCAAGTTTTGCCCAGCGCAGACTTGGGGCGTATTTGCGATAGGCAAACCCCGCACCGCGTATGACGATGCCGAGCCCGGCCAACCAGAACGGTATGGCCATCGTTCGCATCAGCGCCGAATATGGCCCGGGGAACCCACTCCAGAGGAACACGATGACGAAGATCAACCACACGTGGTTGGCCTCCCAGACCGGGCCGATCGCGTGGTCGACCAATCGTCGCAGCGGTGCGCCTCGTCTTGCGTTGCCCGCGGTGAGGTCCCACACGCCCGACCCGAAGTCGGCACCGCCGAAGATCGCATACAACAGCACGCCGGCGAACATGACGGCGGCGACGCCGACTGCAGGGCTCATCATGCGCGACTCATGCGATTGCGTCTTCGGGTGAGCTGTCGAACGTATCGAACGCCGCCGGACCGTAGGGGCTTGCGAGATCGACTTCGCCGTCGCGCCAACGCCGTGACATCGATCGGATGAGCGCGATGGCACCGGCGGTCATCGCTGTGTACACCACGATCAAGACGGTGAGCGTGAGCCAGATGAACCCCGAGTCGGTGACGGCATCTTCGGTGCGGAGCAATCGATAGACGATCCACGGTTGCCGGCCCACCTCGGTGGTGATCCAACCGAACTCCGTGGCTGCCAACGCGGCCGGGCCGGCCAGCACGAGCGCTCGCAGGAACCACGTCGACTCGAAGAAGCGGTCTCGTTGACGCCACCATCGCCAGGCGGTCCACGCGGCGACCCCCGCGAGCAACGTGCCCAACGCAACCATGATCTGGAACGACATGTGCACGATGCCCACCGGTGGCCGATCCTCCGGTGGGACCGAGTCGAGGCCGATCACCTCGGAATCGAAATCGTTGGTGGCAATGAACGACAGCAAGCCGTCGACCGGTACCTCGATCGCACCCACCAGTTCGTCTCCGTTCCACCACCCGCCCAACTCCAATCGTGCCGACGAAGTCGTCTCGGACAGGCCCTCCATGGCGGCCAGCTTGATCGGCTGCTCGGCGGCCACGCGTTGACCCGCGAAGTGGCCGATCAACGGTTGCAACGGTGCGACCACAACCGCGAACGTCAGGGGAACGAGAATGCCCAGCCGGTGCAGCCGATCGTGGCGGCCGCGCAGCCAACCCATTGCGTACACACCCGCAACGCTGAACCCGACGACCATCACCGCCGCGGCGTACATGTGCAGGAACTGCAGGCCTACCGCCGAGTTGAAGATGGCGCGGAGTGGATCGACATCGGCGACCGCCCCGCCGGGCGAACCGTCGATCGTGGTGAAGCCCGTCGGTGCGTTCATCCACGAGTTGACCGAGATCACCAGGAATGACCCGAACACCCCGGCGGCCATGATCGGGGCGAGCATGAGGAGGTGTTGGCGGGGCGGCAACCGATCCCACCCGTACACGTAGATACCCAGAAAGATCGCTTCGATGAAGAACGACACGCCTTCGAGGGTGAACGCCAACCCGATCACATCTCCGTATCGTTCCATCAGACCCGGCCACAGCAAGCCCATCTCGAACGACAGGATCGTGCCCGACACGGCACCGATGGCGAACAGTACGGCGGCGACTTTCGACCAGCGACGGGCCAGCGTGAGTGCGGCTTCGTCGCCACGAATGCCCCGACGATGCACGATGAAGATCATCGCTGGAAACGTCATGCCGAAGCAGGCCAACACGATGTGCCAGCCCAGCGACAACGCCATCTGATTGCGGGCGGGGAGCAGCGCTCCGTTCGCCAAGAGCGGTCCGGCGGCCGACCAAATCATGATGCTGCATCCTCGCGCAGTTCGCTCCACCGAGGCATCCATCGGCCCCGCACCGACGCTCAGCACTGAACGTTTGGCCACTCCGTCTGCCAGAATCAACCTCATGTCAGGAGTCGAAGATCGAGTCATTGCAGTCACCGGAGCAGGCGGAGGCCTGGGCCGAGAGTACGCCCTGTTGCTTGCGGCAGCTGGTGCCTTCGTCGTGGTCAACGACCTCGGCGGAGACCGGCATGGCACCGGTGGTGGCAGTTCGGCGGCCGATTCGGTGGTAGCCGAAATCAAGGCGGCCGGCGGCGAAGCTGTCGCGAACTACGACAGCGTCGCCACAGCGGAAGGTGGCGCCGCGATCACGCAGACCGCGCTCGACACATTCGGTGCCATCCATGGTGTGGTGGCCAACGCCGGGATCCTTCGTGACGTCACGTTCCACAAGATGACGTACGACGAATGGCACGCCGTGCAACAGGTTCACCTGTATGGGGCGTTCCACACCATTCACGCGGCGTGGCCACATTTCCGCGAGCAGAAGCACGGGAGAGTCGTCGTCGCCACATCGACGTCGGGTATCTACGGCAACTTCGGTCAGGCCAACTACGGGGCGGCCAAATCCGGTCTCGTTGGTCTCATCAACACGCTGGCGCTCGAGGGCGCGCGCTACAACATCATGGCCAACGCCATCGCACCCATTGCCTCCACCCGCATGACCGAAGACATCTTCAACGAGGAACTCTTCGCGAAGTACGGCCCAGAGTATGTTGCCCCTGTGGTGGGTCACCTGCTGACCGATGAGTCCACCACCTCAGGCAAGACGTATGTGGTCGGAGGCGGCAACGTGCACCAAGTCGCACTGTTCCGCAGCGAGGGCGAAACGTTCGATCACGTACCCACGCTGGCCGAAATGGCCGACCGCTGGGACGGCATCAACGACTTCTCCAACCCCCAGCCCGGCCGCTGACCACCGATTGGTCGGGGTCAGTCTGGGGTCTGGTCGCCGCTCCCCACCACCACTGGTGTTGCCGAGTGCCCGGGTGTGCCGGCACCGAGGAGGCCGTAGGTGCTGTATCCCCAGCACACCGCGGACGTGTCGGCCAACGCGGCGCACGAGGTGTACCCGCTGGTCGACATGCTGACGATGTCCTGCTCGAGGCCGATCACCGGTACCGGAACCAGCTCACCACCTGTGGCTGGGCTACCGTCGCCGAGTTGCCCGTAGCCGTTGCTGCCCCAACACATCGCCGAGCCGTCGGCGCGAACGGCGCAACTGGTAAACAGGCCCGCGGTGACCGACGCGGCATTGCTGACGCCGATCGCCTGGACGGGCACCGTGCTACTGCCGACTTCGCCATTTCCGAGTTGTCCGTCGTTGTTGCTCCCCCAGCACCAGACCGTGGTGTCGCTCCGAATGACACAGGAGTGTGAGTCGCCAACGGTGATGTCGACCGCGTCGACGATGACGTGGACCTGCACCGGATTGCGCCCTGCGCTGCCGCTCCCGGGCGGACCGCCGGCGTCGCCGAGCGCGCTGCCCGATCCCCAGCACCACACGGTGCCGTCGTCGAACAGCACGCACGAGTGATTCCTACCGACTTCGACATCGACGGGAGTCCGGTCCGCCGGGAGACCCACGACCTGTACCGGCACGAGGCTCGCATCGGACGTGCCGTCGCCGAGCTTCTTGTACGCGTTGTCGCCCCAGCACCACACGCCATCGTTGGTTCCACCATCGGTGATGGCGCACGTGTGTCGGTACCAAGCAGCGATGTCGGTGATGTAGGTGAGTCCGGCCACCGCGACGGGGGAGTACCGCACGTCGAAGGCGTTGCCGTCGGTGCCCACGTCGGTGCCGTCTCCGAGTTGCCCGGTGGTGTTCTGGCCCCAACAAGTTGCCGTGCCGTTGGCCAGCCTGGCGCACACGTACTCGCTGCCCGACTCGAGCTGCACCGCATCGGTGACGTGGGCCGGACGAGGTTCGTAGCGGCGCTCGTGAGAACCGTCACCGAGGTAGCCATGCTCACCCCAGCACCACACGCCACCATCGGTCATCAGTGAGCAGGTCTGCTTGTGCCCCGATGCGATGTCGGCGATGCCGAACAGTCCTGGGGCGGGTACGTAGCCGTTGGCGTCGACGATGATGTGGGTGGTTGCCAGCGAGAACACACAGACCTGGCCTTGGTTGTCGAGGCTGACCTTCGACAACACCGAGTTCGGCCGTACTTCGCCTGTCGCGTAGTTGACGTTTGATGTGTCGGGTTTGGGTTCATCACACGGCCAGACGGTGAGGAATCCGGGTGCTTCCGGGAACACGGCGGTGACGTTGAGGTAGGCGGCAGACGCGTCGGGCGCGATGTTGCAGCGTCCGCCGATGGTGATCGCGTAGGTGCCGCCCGCGGGGATTACCCCGTCGGCCTGGAACAGACCGTCGAACGTCTTGCCGTCGGGCCGAGTGTCGGCGCACCGGGCAGGTTCGATGGAGACTCGGTTGCCGCCAGGCGGCAAGTACGCGTTCACGTCGGCGATGATGTCGGACGCGGCCGACGAGAAGATGCACACGAAACCGTCGTTCGAGACCGAAGCAAGCACGGCGTTCGGAACCACGTCACCCGGGAAGTAGTTGACGTTCGATACTTCGGGCACGGTGGGCGAGCACGGATACACGGTGAGGAATCCGGGTGCGTCGGGATAGACGGCGGTGACGTTGAGGTAGACCGCTTCGGTGTTGGTGGGGACGCCGCCGCGATCCCAGACCTTGAATTTCACGGTGGATCCGGGCGTCGCTCGTCCGACGCCTTGGAACTGGCCGTCAACGGTGGTTTCGTCGGGTCCGCCGCGTGTCTCCACCAGTCGAGCGGGTTCGAGGGGTACGGGTGCGCCGCCCACGGGCACGTAGCCGGTGACGTCGATCACGATGTCGGTGGTGGCGAGCGTGTACACGCACACGGTGCCTTGGTCGGAGACCTTGGCGAGCACGCTGTTCGGGGCGACGTCGCCGGGGAAGTAGTTCACATGCGAGGCCTGCGGTTGCTGAGGAGTGCAGGGGTAGACCGTGAGAAAGCCGAGATCCTCGGGGAACACTGCGGTGACGTTCAGCATCACCGCAGTTGCTGCCGGGTCGACGCCGCCGCGCCCGGCAACGTCGAGCGTGTAGGAGGTGCGGGCGGCTACCTTGCCCACGCCGAGATGCAGTCCGTCGATGGTCGCGGCGTCAGGGCCCGATCGCGTCTCGAGCAATCGAGCCGGAACGAGTGGCACCATGTTGGCGTCGGCAGCCGCTGATGCAAGCGGCGTCGCGGCCAGTTCGGTGGCGATCGCGGCCGAAGCGACGAGGCCGACGGCGAACAGCGATCTGGCGACGGTGGTGTGCCAGCGCGAGTTCGGACGCGCCGAAAGAGATTCCGTGGTCACGGGTCTGGGCCCTCCTTCTCATGGCCAGATGTTGCTCGGCCACGTGTTGTGGTGCCTTTCGACCGTACCGCCACCCTTCGCTGTCGTCAAGGGTGTTCGGGCTCGCCGTCACAACTTGTCAGGCTTTTGTCTTGGGGAGGTCCTTGAACGGCAGCTTGGTGTCGACGGAGATGTCGCGTGGCAACCCGAGTACTCGGTCGCCGATGATGTTGCGCTGGATCTCGTCGGTGCCGCCGGCGATGCCGGCCGTAATCGAGCCGAGCACGTAGCGTTGCAGTTCGCCGCCCTTCGCGTCGGTGTCTGCCCACGCGATGCTGGCAGGCCCAGCGATCTCCTGGGCGATGGACCGGAAGCGCCAGGCGATCACCGAGCTCGCGAGCTTGCCGAGCGATCCACCTGGGCCGGGAGTCTTGCCAGCTTTCATCTCGGCGCGGGTG
>DATKCX010000248.1:0-3013 GCA_035512975.1 Ilumatobacter sp. | reverse complement strand
ACCAAGCATCAGCCGCCGTACAAGCCGAACAACGCGAAGGCGCACGAGTCCAACAACGCATCACCGGACTGGACCAACAACTCGCCGACCTTGCCCCACAGTGCGCCCCGCACGACCAAGCCATCGCACGCGCCACCCACGACCTCGAAACAGCACGACACGGTCACCACCAAGCGGTGAACGATCTCGCCATCAGCAGCCGACTCCACCGACGCGCCGCACGTCTGGCAGTCACTGCCACCGCCGACAACGTCACGACAAGTGAGGTGGCTCTGACCGAACTCACGGACCGGGTCCGACCGCTGTTCGACCGACGCGCTGAACTCAACGCCGAACGCAACCGCCTCCAACAACACCTCGACATCGACCGACCACTCGTTCACAGCCTCAGCGGCAGCGATCACCGACTCACATCAACCAAGAACGGGCTCGCCGCCCTCGACACCTGGGCCGACTGGGCAAACGGCGACAACCCTTCGCCTGCAGCCCTCATGTCGATGTGCCCCCAGATCACTCGAGTATTAGGCGTTTGAGGGCAGTCGGTCCGGCCACTCTGCCAGCGGATTACGGGGCACTCGGTAAGGGCCGCACTGCGGCGCGTGCTCGCCGTGCTCGACGGGATTACGGAGCGCACGTTATGCGGCCCTTGGACCGGATGGGCTGCCGGGTGGCGTTGGCGGTCCGAGACACGGTTGGCCGGCGAGGCCCGCGAGCCGCTGAAGTGGGTGTTCAAACCAAGGTGGCTCCAATGTGGGCGGGCAGCGTTCCGCGGAGTTGTGAAAGCTTGATGTCGCGGCCGCAGACCTTCATCGATTGGTGACGTGAACTTCGGATCCGGTCACGACTGGGCGACCAAGATCAGCGCCGGGAAGCGAAAGAGCTCCGGCTATCGACCGATCGGTGGGATCGAGGCGATGTTCAATGCGAACTTGGCATGCTCGTCGATGTCGACGGGTAGGTGGTTCCTCACTGTGCACGCTGGATGGTTCGCGAGGTTGTTGTCACCCTTCCAGTTGGTCATGGGTCGTATCGGTCGGGGCTCGAAGCCGCTGCCACAGTTCGGGCAGACGTTGTGCAGCACTTGATCGACGCACTCGCTGCAGAAGGTGCACGCGAAGTTGCAGATCATTGCATTGGGCGCCGATGCTGACAGGCCAACATCGCAGTGCTCGCAAATGGGGCGGAGTTCGAGAGCCATGGTTCGATTCTGGTCCGAAGCGGGCGGCGTCGACAAGGACGGTCTTCCCGACATTCCGGCCATCCGTGACGGTTTCATCGACGCGGCGGCTGTGGAACTCGGGTCGGGTTCAGGCGCTTGCGGGTCGGTGACCGGTGAGTGCGGCGACTGCGGCGAGGGTGAGATAGGTTGCGCCGAGGAGTCGGCGTTGACCCGTGGCGCGTCTCGTGTTCGCGAGCCGGTTGCCGATCGCGACGGCTCCGAGTGCGTAGAGGACGTCGATGGTGAGCGCGATGACGAAGAGTACGGCGCCCAGCACGAGAGCCTGGGTCGACGGGTTCGCGTTCGGGTCCATGAATTGCGGCAGGAACGCCATGAAGAACAGTGCCGCCTTCGGGTTGAGGACGTTCACCGCAATGCCCTGCATGACGGGACCTCTGCGGGTCGTGCTGGCGGTGTCTGAGCTATCTGCAGACGTCAACCCCGGCAAGCCCCATCCTGACGACAAGCTCAAACAGCAAATCGACCGTGACCGCGCACTGCTCGACGCAAGTGACGTTCCGATCGAACAAGTGACCTGGCACTTCTTCGCAAGCGACGTCTCGGGCTACATCGCCGATGATCCGCTGCTGTTCGACTACCTCCGTGCGAACAACATCCCGTACGAGATTCACCTGCCGTGAAACAAGGCAGTGTGCCGATCCTGAAGAGAAGGTGTGTGCGAACGTAATGGCGAGATGGTGGGATGACCTCTCGAAGACCGAGGCACGGGCGATACTGGACGCGCGCCGGGCGTCGCAGCCAGCGATGGCTGCTGCTGCCGCTGGGCTTCTGGCCGAACTCGGAGCTGAACAGGTTGATTTCTCGGTCTCGTCCTTGAACGTGGTCTGGCCGCTTGCGGTGGCGCACTTCGACGAGCTGCCAGAAGGTGGTGATCTGGCAGAACTCGATTCACGACCTGCCTGGGTGCAGTTTCAGCTGGCCGCAGCCGAGAAGTTGGGGCCCGAGCGGATCCGGTTTGCGTCGATGCTGGGCGCCTACGTTGCAGAGGTCGCGCTGCGAAGTCACCCGTTGGTGGGCTGGACGTTGGGTAAAGAAAGGGGAGGTATCGACTTCCAGCAACCCCTGTTGATGTTTGGACCACTCGGTGGGTGCCTCGATCCGGACGGTCTGGTTGTGATGGCGCTCGAGCAGGCGACGAACCCGGACTCTCGTCACTACGAGTCTCGACGTCGATCTGATGGCTTGTCGGAAAGCGTCTCGAGGGTGGTGACGGCGTTGATGGACCGGCTAGCCGATGACGCAGATCCGCCGCCTCGCCAGTCAGATGGGATCGAACTCGCGTTGGTCGAGCAGGTGGGTTCGGACTTCCGGTTCCAGGTGATGGCCGAGGTCGATGACGAACTCGGCGAGCGCGTCGACCGGGCGCTGGTCGCGCTCGTTCAGCGCGCCGATGTGACGAGAGCCGAGCGTGAGGATCGCGAACTGATCTACGTGAAGAGCACCAAACTCGACGTCGTTACCCTGAGTTCCCTGCTGGACCGTGCGTTCGCCGAAGTCGAGCGCGCAAGTCCGTCCGGCTGAGCGTCGGTCGATCGACGAGCTACGTCCCGCGCTGGTCTTGAGGTCGCCGCCCAGTAGTCCTCCACGCCCTCGACGGTACGGGCGACCTCGGCTTGATCGTCTCATCGCCCGGCGGGCCGAGCGATATTCGCGACCGATCGCCTGCCGGGCAACCGCCGTGGTACGGCACTTCCGATCGGGGACAACACGCCGGGACCCCGCTCATAATCGCAGGCGAGAGCGCGCGGTCGGGCACTCGGGAACCGGCGAAGT
>DATKCX010000247.1:0-20470 GCA_035512975.1 Ilumatobacter sp. | reverse complement strand
AGCGGTTGCCGTGGCTGGTCTTCACCCTTCCGGCCGGAGTGATCACCGATCGGGTCGACCGACGACGGGCCATGGTGACGATGGACATCCTCCGAGGGGTGCTCACCGTGGGCGTCGCCCTCGCCGTGCTGGGAGAGCAGGGGAACCTTCCCGGCCCCGAGTCGCTCGATGAGGTCGTCGGCACGAATACCGGGCTCTACGCCGTGGTGTTGATCGCCACACTGCTGCTCGGCATGTGCGAAGTGCTCCGCGACAACTCAGCCCAGACCATCTTGCCGAACATCGTCCCCGCCGACCAGCTCGAGAAGGCGAACGGCCGAATGTGGAGCTTCGAGGCGGTGATGAACACGTTCGCCGGCCCGCCGCTGGGCTCCCTCCTGCTGCTCGCCGGGTTCTCGTTGCCGTTCTTCGTCGATGCCGCGACGTTCTTCGTGGCGGCCGCGCTGGTGTGTGCGATCCCGGGCAGCTTCCGGGTTGACCGTCCTCCAGCGTCTGGTGGTGGCTCGTTTCGGGCAGAACTCATAGAAGGGGTGCGCTGGCTGTGGGCCCATCCGCTGCTTCGACCGATGGCGATCATTCTCGGCCTCATGAACGCTGCCGCGCTGATCTCGATGGCAACGTTCGTGCTCTTCGCTCAAGAAGTGATGGGCGTCGGCCCGCTCACGTTCACCGTGATCTTCTTCGGTGCCGCCATCGGTGGGCTGGTAGGCGGGAACATCGCCCCCGCAGTCACGAAGCGGTTCGGCAGCGGCACCACTCTCGCGATCACACTCGCCGGATCCGCAGCCATTCCTGCACTGGTGGGTCTGTTCCCATGGTGGCCGCTCGTGCTGGTGCTGCTCGGCATGAACGCATTGCTCGGCATTCTGTGGAACGTCGTCACCGTCAGCTTGCGACAGGCCATCATCCCGGCAGGTTTGCTCGGGCGCGTGAACAGCGTGTACCGATTCTTCGCGTGGGGCATGATGCCCTTCGGAGCTGCGCTCGGCGGCTTGATCGTGTTCGTCATGGAGCACCTCACCAACCGCGACATCGCATTGCGATCGACCTGGTTCGCGGTGGCGATCGTCCATCTCGGCCTGTTCATCGTGGGTCGCCAGAAGCTCACGACCGCCAAGCTGGAAGCGGCCCGCAGCGCCGCGGCATCCGGCCCGATGTAGGGACTCTTCAGGTGTTGTCGGTGCGCTTCTTCACGGCGTCGCGCGCCGCCACGTACGACCGGCCCGCCACGCGACCTGCTGTTCTGCCCACCGCATCTGAACGCGGCCCAGCACGTGCCACACGGCGGGCGCTGCGAGCGGGACGCTCGGCCCAATCGGTGTAGAACCACAAGAACCCGAACGGCAACAGGATCACCAGGATGAGCGCCCGCCCAGTGGTCGACACATCGATCCACGGTTGGACGACTGCACCGATGCACACACCGACGACACCCACGTCACACCAGCGGTGCACACGACGACCGATGAACTTGAACGCACCCATCGGCCCGCGCACCATGGCGGCATTCACCACGATGACCCCACCGAGCACCACGGGCATCAGCGGACTCGGGTCTTGAAATCCCTGGGAAATGAGCGCGATGCCGATGAGGTACTCGACGATCTGATGAATCCAGAACGGTCGCAACGCCTTCTCAGACATCGTCGTCGCCGCTCGGTCGTGTCACGCGCACCACGCTACCGAGATGCGTCGCCCACGCTCGGTCAACGAGCAAGGTCGACCAAGATCGCGAGATCGGCCGAGCGCTCGTCGAGTGTGCCGCTCAGGTTCAAGCTCCCCGAACGCGAAACGGCCCGGAGCTTGCGCTCCGGGCCGTTCCAAAAGTGTTGAACTACAGATGCGAGCCGAGGCTCACATCATTCCGCCCATACCACCCATGCCGTCCATGCCGCCGCCCATGCCGCCACCGGCACCAGCAGGTTCGGGCTTGTCGGCGACGAGCGCCTCGGTGGTGATGACGAGGGCCGCGATCGACGCTGCGTTCTGCAGTGCCGCGCGGGTGACCTTGGCGGGGTCGAGGATGCCGGCCTTGAGCAGGTCGACGATCTCACCAGTGGCTGCGTTGAGACCGTTCGAGCCAGTCTCTGACTCCACCGCACGCACCATGACCGAGCCTTCGAGGCCGGCGTTGTTGGCGATGTTCCATGCCGGAGCGGTGAGCGAAGCCCACACCAGACGGGCACCGGTCTGCTCGTCACCTTCGAGCGCGTCAGCCACGGCCAGAACGGCCGGACGGGCACGGATGAGAGCGGTGCCGCCACCGGCGACCACGCCTTCCTCGATGGCTGCACGAACCGACGACACGGCGTCTTCGATGCGGTGCTTCTTCTCTTTGAGCTCGACCTCGGTGGCCGCGCCGACCTTGATGACGGCAACGCCGCCGGCCAGCTTGGCGAGGCGCTCTTGGAGCTTCTCACGGTCCCAGTCGGAGTCGGTATTCTCGATCTCCGCCTTGATCTGGTTGATCCGACCCTTGACATCGTCCTCGGTGCCGCCGCCATCGACGATGGTGGTGGCGTCTGTGGTGATGATGACGCGCTTGGCGGTGCCGAGCAGGTCGAGGGTGGTGTTCTCGAGCTTGAGACCGACGTCTTCGCTGATGACCTGGCCACCGGTGAGGACGGCCATGTCTTGCAGCATCGCCTTACGACGATCGCCGAAGCCAGGGGCCTTGACGGCAGCAGCGTTGAACGTGCCACGGATCTTGTTCACCACGAGGGTGGCCAACGCTTCGCCTTCGATGTCTTCGGCGACGATGAGCAGCGGCTTGCCGGTCTTGATGACGCCTTCGAGCACTGGCAGCATCGACTGAACCGTGGCGATCTTGCCCTGGTTCAGCAGGATGTAGCAATCCTCGAGGATGACTTCCTGGCGCTCTGCGTCGGTGACGAAGTACGGCGACAGGTAGCCCTTGTCGAACTGCATGCCCTCGGTGAACTCGAGTTCGGTGCCGAACGTGTTCGACTCTTCCACCGTGACGACGCCGTCTTTGCCGACCTTGTCGATGGCTTCGGCGATGACATCACCGATGGAGCTGTCGGCGGCCGAAATGGTGGCGACGTTGGCGATGTCGGTCTTGTCATCGACATCCTTGGCCTGGCTCTGAATGGACTCGACAGCGGCTGCAACAGCCTTCTCGATGCCCTTCTTCACTGCCATGGGGTTGGCACCGGCGGCAACGTTCTTCATGCCGATCTTCACCATCGCCTGTGCGAGCACGGTGGCGGTGGTGGTGCCGTCGCCGGCGATGTCGTCGGTCTTGGTGGCGACTTCCTTGACGAGCTGGGCACCCATGTTCTCGAACGGGTCTTCGAGTTCGATTTCCTTGGCGATCGACACACCGTCGTTGGTGATGGTGGGTGCGCCGAATTTCTTGTCGAGGACGACGTTGCGTCCCTTCGGGCCGATGGTGACGCGGACCGCGTCGGCGAGCTTGTTGACGCCCGCTTCGAGTGCACGACGAGCTTCGTCGTCAAATTTCAATACTTTTGCCATGTTGAATCAGTTCTTTCTGGGCGAGGAGTTTCAGGAACCAACGACGGCGAGGACGTCGCGGGCGTTGAGGACGAGGAGGTCGTCGCCATCTACGGCGACTTCGGTGCCGCCGTACTTGGAGTACAAGACGGTGTCGCCGACGCTGATGCCGAGCGGGATCACTTCACCGGTCGTATCGGAGCGGCGGCCGGGGCCGACGGCGAGGACGGTGCCCTGCTGTGGCTTCTCTTTGGCGGTGTCGGGGATGACGAGGCCAGACGCGGTCTGGGTCTCGGCCTCGTTGGGCTTCACGACGATGCGATCATCGAGCGGCTTCAAGTTCATGGGGTGCATGCCTCCGTGGCGTGTCACTGACGGGATCCGCTGAAACTGTTCCAGCGGATTGATTTCAGCAGTTGGTTCAAATTGTGCGGAACAACAAGCAATCGGTTCGTTAGCAGTCCCCGGTTGCGAGTGCCAATGCTAGACCGGCCGACCCCGGATTAGCAACCGCGCCCCGAGAGTGCTAACCGGAAACCGGCAATCGCCGGCGCCCGCCTACACCGCAACGCCGGCCGAGCGCAGCATCACGACCGTTTCGCGCAGCGGCAGCCCGATCACGTTGGTCGGACTACCGTCGATGCGCTCCACCAACACCGCACCAGCGGTCTGCATGCCGTAACCGCCTGCCTTGTCGAGCGATTCACCGCGAGCGATGTACCACGCGATGTCGGCCTCGGTGAGGGTGGCGAACGTCACCGTCGTGGTAACGGTGGTGCTGCCGATCTCGGTCGGCGTGGCCACACACACCGCTGTGTGCACCTCATGCGTGCGGCCGGAGAGGCGGCGCAGCATTCGCCGCGTCTCGTCGTCGTCGACTGGTTTGCCCAGGATGTCTCCGTCGATGACAACGATCGTGTCGGCCGCCAGCACCACAATTTCAGGCACCACAATTTCAGGCAGCAGCGGGCGATCGCCAGCGGCGAGGAGTCGCTGAACGGCGAGACACTTCTCGTTGGCCATGCGGTTCACGAATCCGGTAGCGGGTTCGCCAGCCGCCGGGGTCTCGTCGATGTCGGCCACGAGGACGGAAAACTCGATGCCGACAGATCTCAACAGATCGGCGCGCCGCGGTGAACCTGAAGCCAGCACCAGTCGCATCGTGAGTTTCTACCGAGAGGATCGCCCGATCGGACGCCGAACGGTGTCGCGTTGTACGTTGCGCCGATGACGATCGACGGGACCTGCCACGACGACTTCGCCGCGGTGCGCGCAGCGTTCGAGGCGAACTTTGCAAACGGCGACGACGTCGGCGCGTCGGTGGCGTGCACCGTCGACGGCGAGTTGGTCGTTGATCTGTGGGGCGGCACGGCCACGTTCGACGACGGCGTCGCTGGCGATTGGCAGTCCGACACGATCATCAACGTCTGGTCGACCACCAAGACGATGGCGGCACTGTGCTGTCTGATGTTGGCCGATCGTGGCCAGCTCGATCTGTACGAACCAATCGCCACGTACTGGCCTGAGTTCGCAGCGAACGGCAAGGACACCATCGCAACGCGCCACGTGCTCAGCCACACCGCTGGCCTCTCCGGGTGGGAATCGCCGATCGACATGGCGGACCTCACCGATCATGACAAGGTGGTCGATCTGCTCGCTGCCCAGGCACCCTGGTGGGAGCCGGGCTCCGCGTCGGGATACCACGCCATCAGCCAGGGCTACCTGTTGGGCGAGATCATCAAACGAGTCGATGGCCGCACACTCGGGACCTTCTTCGCCGATGAGGTGGCTGGGCCGCTCGGTGCCGACTTCCACATCGGTACGTCTGCTGAACACGACCGTCGTGTCGCTCACGTCATCCCGCCCGGGCCGCTTGCGATCGAGAGCATTCCTGATCCGGACACGGTCGTGTTTCGCACCTTCGCCAATCCGATGCTCGATGCGGCGTTCTCCTCGACGCAGGAGTGGCGCCGCGCGGAGATTCCGGCCGCCGGCGGCCACGGAAACGCCCGATCGGTCGCCCTGTGTCACGCGCCCACCGCGTGCGGTGGAACTGCCAACGGGGTGACGTTGCTCTCCGAAGAAGGTGTCGCGCGCATCTTCGACGAACAGATCGAGGGACAAGATCTCGTGCTACCCCACGTGGTTCGCCACGGCATGGGGTACGGCTTGCCGGGCGAGGCGGCCCCGTTTCCCAGCCCACGCACGGCGTATTGGGGTGGATGGGGCGGCTCGCTCGCCGTCATCGATGTCGACACCAAGATGAGCTTCAGCTACGTGATGAACCGCATGGGCGAGGGCACCGTCGGCGACAACCGCGGGAACAGCCTTCTGATGGCCGCCTACGGAGCGCTCCTCACCCGCTGAAACTCATCCGGTGTCGTCGGCGGGACGTTTCAGCCGCCGGAGAGGGCCATCACGTCGTTGTCGTCGGGCACCGCCAACGAGTCGCGATCGTCGAGATATCCATCGGGCAGCGACACCTTGATCGGGCCGTTGGTGTGTCCCCGTTTGAAGCGCTCGCCGCCCTCCACGATGTGCGCCGTGCCATCGAGGCCACCGAGGAGTTCGTCGAGTTGCGCGAGCGAGCCGATCATGGCCAGATCACGGCGCACCTGCGAACCAACGGGATAGCCCGACATGTACCAGGCGGTGTGCTTGCGGAAGTCGCGCATGGCCGACGACTCGGCGTCGACCTTCCTGCCCGGCCGCTTGAGGTGCCCTTGGGCAATCGCGCGTCGCACAACATCACCGTGCTCTTGGTAGTGCGCCACGAGCAAACGGGCGTGGCGCGACATGGCCGCAACGACTTCGTCGAGCCGACGCGGCGCTGGCGCGGTGCCGCCGTTGAGCACGGTGACCAGATCGCCGAACAACCACGGCCGACCCAGGCAGCCACGACCGATCACGACACCGTCGCAGTCGGTCTGCCGCATCATCTCGACCGCGTCGGACGCTTCCCAGATGTCACCGTTTCCCAGCACCGGAATGTCGGGCACAGCCGCCTTCAGCTCGCCGATCGCGCGCCAACGGGCCTCGCCTGAGTAGTGCTGCTCCACGGTGCGTGCGTGCAACGCGATCCACCCAACTCCCTCGTCGGCGCACACTTGCCCAGTGGTGATGTCGGTGCGCAGGTCGTCCCACAAGCCCATCCGAAACTTCGCCGTGACCGGTACGCCGTAGGGTGCGGCCGCTTGCACTGCGGCACGCACGATCGCTCGAAGCAAACGCGGTTTGGCCGGCACCGCAGCGCCGCCGCCCTTGCGAGTGACCTTGGCCGCCGGGCAACCAAAATTGAGATCGATGTGATCGACTCGGCCCTCGTCACACACCGACCGAACCGCCCGACCGAGCATGTCCGGGTCCGACCCGTACAGCTGCAAACTGCGAGGAGACTCGTCGGGACCGAAGGCCATCATCTGCTCGGTCTTCGGATTGCGGTGCACCACCGCCGTGGCCATCACCATCTCGTTCACGTACACCAAGTCGGGTCCGTAGCTACGACACATCGTGCGGAACGCCGTGTTGGTGACACCCGCCATGGGCGCCAGCACCACCGGCGCGGCCGGTGTGAAGTCGCCGATGCGGAGCGGAATCATGGTCGAAACGGTAGCGGCGTGGCCCGAACCTTCGTCGGTACCCTGCCGCAGGTGAAGCGAGATCTGACCCAGGTGGTGGTGGCGACGGCCACGCTGGGAGTTGGCGTCGCCATGCTGCTCGACTCGCGGCGCAGACCTCGGTGTTGGGACGATCGTCGTGGTCGTGCTGATCGGACCGTGCCGTCGCCCGGCTGACCCCGCTCTTCCAGCGGCGTGGGGTATCGAGCCTTTTAGGTGTTGAGTAGCGGCAGTCTCAGGTTGGGAAAGGCACCGGTTTCGAGGCCGGTGGGCCCGTCGCTCGCGAGCCGGTGCCAACCAGCCGCTGCGATCATCGCCGCGTTGTCGGTGCACATGGCCCGACTGGGCAAGAAGCCACGCACACCATCGGCGGCACAGGCACCCAGCAACTCCTCACGAAGCAACGAGTTCGCCGCCACACCACCACCCAGCACGATGCCTGTCGCCCCAACCATCTGTGCAGCCCGCCGCGCCTTCGTCACGAGTACGTCGACCACCGCTGCCTGAAACGACGCAGCCACATCGGCCGAGCCGACGTCGGGGTGTTTGCGCACGTAGTTGACCACGGAGGTCTTCAGGCCGCTGAAACTGAAATTCAGGTTGTCGGAATCTTCGCTGAGCGCCCGGGGAAACCGAATCGCCGACGGATCGCCGTTCATCGCCGCCGCGTCGATGGCGGGGCCGCCTGGATAGCCGAGGTCGAGGTAGCGAGCGACCTTGTCGAACGCCTCACCCGCTGCATCGTCGATGGTCTGGCCGAGAAGCCGGTACTCGCCGTGGCCCCGCATCTCGATGAGCATCGTGTGGCCACCCGACACCAGCAGCACAACGAGCGGAAACTCGAGCGATGAATCTTCGAGGAACGCCGAGTACAGATGCGCTTCCATGTGGTTCACGCCGATGTAAGGCACGTCCCACGCCAACGCGTACGCCTTCGCCGCCGACACGCCCACCAGCAGCGCGCCGATCAATCCGGGCCCGTGGGTGCACGCCACAGCATCGATACGCGACTCGTCGACGCCGGCCTCGACGATCGCGCGAGCGACCACGGGGTTGAGCGCGCTGAGATGAGCCCTGCTGGCGATTTCGGGCACCACACCACCGAAGTCGGCATGAATCTCGATCTGGCTCGAGACCACGCTCGACACCACATCGTTCCCGCCGAGCACCAACGCGGCCGCTGTCTCGTCGCAGCTGGTCTCGATGCCGAGCACCAACGTGTTCTTGTCGATCACCAACGGTGTGGTCATGACAGCCTTTCGAGTCGCGCGGCATATTCAGGCGTCGCCAGATCGTGGCACCACATGACGATGGCGTCTTCGACGTTGTCGTAGTACCGCTTGCGAACTCCGGCTGGAGCGAATCCGAACCGCCGATACAACTCACGGGCACCATCGCTCGATGCACGAACTTCGAGCGTCCACGCCACGCAACCGCGCCGAATCGCCTCGGCGGCAAGTGCAAGCATCAATCGCCGGGCGACACCTTGGCGACGGAACGGTTCGGCAACCACGATGTTGGTGATGTGAGCTTGGTCGCCGTCGGGGTCGGGGACGAACCACAACCCGGCGTAACCGACGACGGCTTTGCCAATCCTGGCAACCACGTAGTGACGAGTTCCCTCGCGGACCTGAGCGAGCTCGCTTTCGAACACCGACCTCGACCACGACGTCGGATACGCCGCGGCTTCGATCGGCAGCACCGCTCTGAGATGGCGTCGCCGAAGTGGTTCCAGCACGAACGAGAATTCGTCCTCATCGGAACGGCCGAGCAGCCGAGGAATGACGCTCACGCCCGCGCCTCACGGGTGGACCAGTTGATCATCGCATCGGGGGCACGAAGGTAGACCGCTTCGATCTCGGCAGGTCGCACCCACTCCTCGCGCAACGCGCGAGCGTGAGCGAGTTGCACCAGTGCGCCGGCATCGGGATGCTCCGGCCCGGAGATCTCACAGTGGTAACCGTCGAGGATCTCGTCGCGATACCGCGCCGCTCCGTCGCCCACCACCAGCGCGTCTTGACTGCGCGCCAGCAGTTCGCCGACCAGGTCGTCGACCGGTGTCACCGTTGGCGGGCTCACCTGCTGCACCCCGCCTGGTACCTGGCGATACATCGCCCAGAACACCTCGGCCTTACGGGCATCGATCACTGGGACCACGAGGCGATCGGTGTGGCGACACGGGAAGGCCAGCAGGTCGAGGGACGTGATGCCGATCATGGGCAATCGCAATGCCTGTGCGAGCGCCTTCGCCGCTGCCAGCCCGACGCGCATGCCAGTGAAGAGCCCGGGGCCGATGTCGACGGCGATGCAGCCCAAATCGGCAAGTTCGATGTCTGCTTGGCGGCAGACGAACTCCACAGCCGGGGTGAGGATCTCGGCGTGGCGCTTGCCGCGGGTGACGTGGAACGAGGCGATCACGCCTTCGTGCCCGCCGATCGCGACGCCGATCTGCTCGGTGGCCGACTCGATGCCCAGAATCAACATGGTGCACTCAACATGGTTCGCTCAGCATCGGTACGCCGCCAACAGGCTGTCGAGTTGGTTCCAACGCGACGCCCAACGATTGCCGGACGGGTTGATGTCGATGAGTCGACGCTCGCTCAATGCGATCTCGGCCCCGTCATCCACATCGACGTCGCCGGCTGTGTCTTCGGCTGTGTCATCGGTCGTGTCATCAACGGTGTCTTCGTCGTCGTGCTCGTCGGTGTCTTCGTCGTCGTGCTCGAGTCGAACCTCGAGATGACCGCCCAGACCCGACGCGGCAACATCGCCCCATTCCACGAGCACGATGCCGTCGAACTCGGCCAACTCGTGCAACGCCAGTTCTTCGACGTCGGCCATACTGTCGAGCCGATACAAGTCGGCATGATGCAGCGTGCGCCGGTCACCGATCGGATAGCTGTGCACCAACGTGAACGTCGGCGAGGTGATCGGGTCGGTGACGCCCAACGCAGCACCGAAGCCTTGAGCGAACGCTGTCTTGCCAGCACCCATTTCGCCGGCCAGCACGATGATGTCGCCCACACGCGCCATCGACGCGATGCGCGCGGCGACAGCGTGGGTCGCAGCCAGGGAATCGACACGTAGCAACATGAGCGTCCCGATGCTAATCAGCCCACCGCGATGCGCGGGATTCGACGGCTCACACCGCACACGATCTCGTAACCGATCGTTCCGAGGCGATCGGCCCAGTCGGTTGCCAAAACGGTCTCGTTTGCTTGGCTACCGATCAACACGACCTCGTCGCCCACGGCCACGATGTCGTCGCCGACATCCACCATGAACTGATCCATCGTGACCACTCCGACGATCGGCCGACGCTGACCGCCGACCAGCACGGCCGCGCCGGGCGCATCAGGCAGCGTGCCCAGGCGTCGGGGCACACCGTCCGCGTACCCACAGGGCACCGTGATCACGTTGGTGCGCCGATCGAACTGGTGACGCCAGCCGTACGAGATGAATGAACCCGCCTCCACCGTCTTGACGTGCGACACCCGCGCCTTGAAGCTCATCGCTGGACGAAGGTCTGCGACGAGATGGTCGACACCTGCACCGGGCGAGATGCCATACGTCGCGATACCCGCCCGCACGAACGACAAACGAGAGGTGGGGGCGCTGACAGCCGCGGCCGAGTTGGCCGCATGCACCACGGGCGGCCGGAGCTGTTTGCGATCCAGCTCACCCAACATCGCGTCGAACCGGGCCAGCTGAGCTGCGGTGGCCGGTGACGATGGATCGTCGGCGCACGCAAAGTGGGTGTACACGCCCGCGAGTTCGAGATGCGAGGCGGCGGCCACCAACGCGACCGGATCGACCGAGTTTCGCCACGACACACCCACGCGCTGCATACCGGTGTCGACATTGACGTGAACCGGCCAGCGATCCGCACCATGGCTCGACGCGACGTCGTTCAGAGCGGCGATGTACTCAGATGTGAACGCGGTGGCGATGAGTCGTTGTTCGCGCATCAGCGGCAGGTGATCTGGCGGCTGCTGCCCGAAGACCAGAATCGGCGCGTCGATGCCCGCCTCGCGAAGCTCTGCACCTTCCGAAGCCAGCGCAACGCAGAGGCCCGAAGCGCCAGCGGACAGCGCACGTTCCGCGACACGGACCGCACCGTGGCCGTATCCGTCAGCCTTCACGACGGCCCACAGCGCTGACGGAGCAATCCGGTGCTGCAACAACCGAACGTTGTGCTCGATCGCGCCGAGGTCGATCTCCACCCACGCCCACCGCAGTGCGGCGTCGCCGTTCCCACTCATGAGTTTCCCGTCGCCAACTCGGCGAGGACTGCCGGAATCTCGATGATCAGGTCGCTTGCCACCGCGCCGAATCTCGGGGCCAGCGACCCTGCTGCGCCGTGGATCCAAGCGGCAGCAGCGGCCGCTTGGAACGCCGGAACGGATCGAGCGAGCAGCGCGCCGATGAGACCGCTCAACACGTCGCCGGTGCCCGCAGTTGCCAGACGCTCGTCACCAATCGCCACGAGCAGCGTCTCGCCCGTCGGCGCAGCGACGACCGAGGTCGGACCTTTCAGCAGGACCACCGCACCCGAAAGCTCAGCCAACTCGTGCGCCGCCGAGATCCTGTCGGCCGACGGAGCGTGCCCCGTGAGCATCGAGTATTCGCCGTCGTGCGGGGTGAGCACTGTGGGTGCCTCACGGTCACGGAGCACCGCCGCAGTGCCGCCTTCGTTCCACGCCATCGCCAACAACCCGTCGCCGTCGACCACCGCAGGGACGTTCGACTCCATCACGAGTCGTTGCACCGCGAGGAGTGTGTGATCGGCTCGGCCCAAGCCCGGCCCCACCACCAGCGCATGGAATCGGCCGAGATCCCGGAGCACGTCGTCGGCCCACCCGATGGCTGGCACCGAGCGCCTCACTACTTCGACACCTGACCGTGTGTCGACACCTGGCGACGAGAGCAGCACCATTCCAGCACCCGCCCGCTGCGCGGCCGAGGCCGCCAATGCGGCAGCGCCAGTCATGCCGTCGCTGCCTGCGACCACACGAACTGCATGGCTCCACTTGTGAGACGTGCGGCTGCGCACCGGCACCCAACTCGCCACGTCAGGCTGCTCGACGAGCCCGATCGAATCGCCCGGAGCGTCGATGCCCGTGTCGATGCCCGTGTCGATTCCAATGTCGATTCCAATGTCGGCGACCGTGATCGACCCGGCGAGGTCGGGTCCGCGCCCCAACACCAGGCCGGGTTTCAGCGCGGCGAACGTGACCGTTGCGACGGCGCTCCACACATGTTCCGGCGCAGCTCCGGTGAGGCCGTCGAGCCCACTCGGTACGTCGACAGCCAGCACGGGTGCTCCGTGGGGTTCGGGCGGTCGCCAGGTTCCACGAAAGCCAGTGCCGAATGCAGCGTCGATCACCAAGTCGCTGGGCGGGAGTTCCGGCGGGCAGGCCAACGCGTCGAACACCCGTACGCGGACACCACGCCCGCGCAGTCGCTCTGCGGCGACGCGTCCGTCCGCCCCGTTGTTGCCCGGCCCGCACACCACGTTGACCGTGCGGCCGTACGTACCGCCGAGCACCGTGATGGCCGCTCGGGCGACCGCTTCGCCGGCCCGAGCCACGAGCACGTCGATCGGGTCGGACGCCGCAGCGTCGAGCGCACGCATGCGATTCGGAGTGACGACCGCGAGCACCATCTATTCCGCCACGACGTAGGCGATCGCCACCGGACCAGAGTGCGTCAGGCTGATATGCCACCTCGACACGCCAGCCGCAACAGCGAGCTCGAGGGCGCGGCCGGTGACCTGCAGTGACGGCGAGCCCGACGCAGCGCGTTCCACCCACACCTCGTGAAACCCGAACGCTCCAAGCCCGAGCCCGAGTGACTTCATCACGGCTTCCCGGGCGGCGAAGCGAGCGGCCAACGATGGGACCGGGTCGGCCTGCGGGGCCACATATTCGAGCTCGCTCGCGGTGAACAAACGGGCGCGCATGCTGGGGGTGCGCTCCAGCGATCGGCGAAAGCGTTCGATCTCGACGACGTCGACACCGATGCCGATCATGTCAGCTCCGCCAAAGATCTGCGGTTTCGGAGATGGGCGCGATCAGCAGCACATCGACCGGAAGTTCGCCGAGACGTGACTGATCGAAGTCGCCCTCGGTCTCCGCCACCCAGTCGACGAGGCGTTCGTAGCGGTGGTCGTATCCCTGCAACACACCGCGCATCACGTCAGCATCAAGGCGGTCTGCGAGACGAACATGCAACAACGTGATGCCGGTACAGACCCCCGACTTCACCTCGGGCACGAAGATCACCGTGCGGCCGTCGCGACGGCCGCGCCCCACCAAGAGTTCTTGTGAGTCGGCGACCCGGTTCTTGGTACCGACGAGCCGGGCGTCGGTGTCGACGCGGCTCTGCAGGTCGCGGGAGATCCCACCCCGATCGACGATCGAGATCGTCTCCCCGTCGATCCGGTAGCGGGTGAACCCGTTGACTTCGACCACCGCCGGGTCGAGGGCCGCGAGCACCTTGAGCGTGCGGTAGCTCAGCACGTCGCGTCCGGCACCTGCCTGCAACGTGGCCTGCACCAAGGCCCGATCGACAACGCCTTCGTCGCTCCGGGAGATACCCACGGTGACCGTCTTGGCTTGGTGCTTGATGGCGTCGACCGGGCGGGTGAGTTGTTCGATCGCTTCGGTGAGCGCCGCGACCAGTTCGTCGACGAAGCCTGCCGGGGTTCCCACCTTTCCGGAGGACATCGCGTACGACTCGACCGGGTTGGCCGATACCGCATCGCGGAGCGCACTGGTCAATCGCACGGCGGCCGACGCCTCGAGATGCCCGTCGTAGTAGTGATCGCGCACACCGTCGAGGAACTGACGTGCCAGCGGGGGCAGCCCAGACAGCACGGAGGCGAGCACGTCGTCGGCCGAGTCGCCAGCCGACACGGAGTGTTCGACGAGTTCGCGGATCTGTCGCAACGGATGCGCCGAGCCATCGATCGCCAGCGCCGCTTCATAGCCGAACAGGTGGCCGGCCATGGCCGACAGGATGAACCCGAGCGCCGGATCGACCGGTGGCACGTAGATCGTGGCGACGCTGGCGAACCGAGTCTCGCCTTCGTCGGCGACCACGATCGACGTTGCCTTGTGGGCCCGGAAGATCGCCGTCTCCTTGGCCACGTCATCGGCGATGGAACCGTGCAGCCCGGCCGCGCATACGAACAGCAGCGGCTCGCACGACAGGTCGATGTGTTTCTTGTCTTCGGTGACATCGGCCGAGATCGACTTGTAGCACAGCTCACTCAGCTTGATGCGAACCTCTTCAGCCGCGACCTTGTTCGGCCCGTTGCCCAACACCGACCAGTAACGCTTCGTTGGCGCAAACCGCCGCGCGACTTCTGCGATCTCCGGCCGTTTGGCAAGCACGGTCAGCATTGCCTCTGGCACGGTTTGCAAGCTCGTGAGCAGTTCGTGCCGTCGCGCATCGGTACCCACACCGGCAGCGTCGCTGATGGCACAGGCCAGCAGGGCACCGGCCGCGACCTGTGCGTAGAACGCCTTGGTCGACGCAACGCTCATTTCCACGTCGCGCCCGTCGGACGTGTAGAACACCCCGTCGGCCTTGTCGGCGAGATCGCTCCCCCGCCGGTTGACGATGCCGATCACCGACGCACCCCGAGCGCGCAACAGATCCACCGTGGTGTTCGTGTCGGTGGTAGTGCCGCTCTGGCTGACGGCGATCGCCAGTGTGTTGGTCATGTCGAGCTGCAAGCCGAAACCCGACAACTCGGTCGCCACGATCGCATCCACATCGAGGTCACCGCCGCACATCGCGTCGATCAACGCAGCAGCACCCTGCCCAGCTACCGCCGCCGTTCCCTGCCCGATGACGCGCACCCGGGTGATCGTGCCATCGGCCAGCTTCGCGGCGATTCTCGGAGGCATGGCGATGTCCCCGATCGAGGCGCTCAACTGGCCGTCGCGCTCGGTGATCTTTCCCCGCAGCGTCTTCATGAAACTCTGAGGCGCTTCACCGATCTCTTTCACGAGGAAGTGCGGGTTGTCGCCGCGATCGATGTCGCGAGTGGTGATCGCGGCGACGGAGATCTCGCCGGGTGCAATCGGCAGCTCGTGACCGTCGTAGCTGATGCGCTGCACGCCCTCGATCAGGCCGGCGGCGTCTCCGTCGAGCACGACGATCTCGCCGCCATGTTCGCCATCGAGACGGAGGTAACGAGCGGTCTCTTCGACCACCCCGTACGGCTCGCTGGCGGCGATGAAGCAATCATCACCCAGACCGACGTACAGGCCCTGACCACTGCCTTTCAGCGCCAGCAAGAGTCGCTGGGGGTGAGTAGCGCTGATTGCGCCGATCGCAACCGAACCCTCGAACTCGGCCACGGTGCGCCGGAATGCTTCCACTTCGGACACTCCGGCCGTCGCGTGGCGCGCGGTGAGCGCCGGGATGACCTTTGCATCGGTGGTGATGTGCTGGTGAATCCGCAATTGGTGCTCGACGCGCAAGTCGGCGTGGTTGTCGACGTCGCCGTTGAGTGCGGCAACCAGATACGGCGGCATTCCGCCGACGGGTGAGGACTCGACTTCATCGCTGTTCAACGGATGCGTGTTCGGCTCGCTGATGATGCCGACGCTGGCCCACCGGGTGTGCCCGAGCACCGACACGTGCGCGTCGGCACCGCTGACCGCACGACGAAACACCGAGTCGGCGGCCACAGCTTCACGCAACGCCCGGGTGTTGTCACCGAGCTCGCCGATTTCGGCAGCTGCCTTGTACACGAATGACAGCACCCCGTTCACGACACGTACGCCGCCCGACTGGAACGTCGGGTCCGCCGAACGGTCGGCGATCAGCTCCTGCACCGTTGGGTCGTCGAGGTCGAGTGCGTGGTGTTGCACGAACACGTGGATACCTGCAGAGTCCCGACCGCGAACCTCGAGGCGATCGATGGCCGACAGCGACTGCTGAACCGCAAGGTATGCCGCAAGTGCAGCAACGCCAGCACCACGACCGGCCAACGTGGCAGTCTCCCGAGCAGTGCGCAGCCGATCGTTACGAATCGCCCACAGCACGTCGCGAAGGTCGATGAGCTCTGCGCTACCCATTTCGAGGTGGGCGGATGTGAGGTCAGCCGTCTCCAACTCGCGATCGAAGTCCGCCGCTCGGGCGTCGAGCTGATCGAGACGGGCAAGAATTGCCACGACGAGTTCGTGTGCGTCGGCCAACGCGACCACACCGGGGAGGCCTCGCAACAGTGTGTCGGCACCACGAGCCGCGGCGGCGACGGACGGCGCTGTGCTGGCGGCGATCGCCTCATCGAGCAAGGCCAGCACATCTTCACGGCTGGGCACTGGCCGAGTTGGTCGCCTGCTGACGACCCCGATGATTCCACACATGCTTCGTAGGCTACCGACCCACCTTTACGCCTTCGGTTCACCACACCCAGGATGACGAGCCGCATGACAACGCTGGATCAAGGGAAGTCCAGGGAGCTGACGAGGCCCCTGAGCCGGCACTAGCCACGCAGGGTGTGGTTCGATCGCACCGCGTCGGCCAGCGTTTCGGCGACCGTGCGCGCTTGTTCGGCGCTCGGTGCTTCCACCATGACTCGCACCAGCGGCTCGGTGCCGCTGCATCGCACCAGCACTCGGCCGACGCCTTCGAGTTCTACTTCCGACGCAGCGATCTCATCTGCCAAGAGCGCTGCCACATCGGGTCGGCGGACGCCGACCGGAATGTTGATCAACACCTGTGGCAGCTGTGTCATCGACGTTTCCGTGAGCTTGGACAAGGGGTGGTCGGAGCGGGCCACCACATCGAGCAGCATCAGCGCCGTCAGCATGCCGTCACCGGTGGTTGCCAGATCCGAAAAGATCACATGCCCGGACTGTTCTCCGCCCAGGGAGAAGCCACGGGCGAGCGCTTCGAGGACGTACCGGTCGCCGACCTTTGTCTCGACGACGGTGATACCCGAGGCTTCCATCGCCAGCCGGAAACCAAGGTTCGCCATGACCGTGGCGACGACGGTTCGTTGGTTCAACTTGCCACGGCCATCCAGGTCTCGCGCCAAGATCGCAATGATGTGGTCGCCGTCGACCAAGTTGCCGCGTTCGTCAACCGCAATCAGACGATCGGCATCGCCGTCGAGCGCAATCCCAACGTCGGCACCATGGTCGACCACCGCATGCTGCAAAGCGGCTGGTGCCGTGGCCCCGCAGCCGTCGTTGATGTTGCGACCGTTCGGCGCGGCATTGATGACGTGCACGTTCGCCCCGGTCGCCTCGAAGACCTCGCGTACGATGTGCGAGGCGGCGCCGTTGGCGGCGTCGACCACCAAATGCAACCCGTCGAAGCGCCGACCCTCGAGTGCACCGACGAGGTGGGCGATGTACAACGCAGGGTCTCGGCGACCGTGTACCACGCCGGGTTCCGCGGTCGGTGCTGGCAGGTCTGCCATCTCGGCTTCGATGCGCGCCTCGACGTCGTCGGCGAGCTTGGTTCCGCCGGAAGCGAACAACTTGATGCCGTTGTCGTAGTACGGGTTGTGAGAGGCGGAGATCACCGCACCCATCGATCCGGTTCGTGCCGCCTCGAACGCCACGGCCGGCGTGGGGGTGACGCCGAGGCGCACGACGTCCACGCCTTCGCTGGCGATGCCGGCGACGAACGCCGCTTCCAGCATCGGAGTGGAGACTCGACTGTCGCCACCGACGACGGCGCTGGCGGGTTGCAACACGCGCGCCGCGGCACGCCCAAGACGTAACGCGACCTCGGCGGTGAGTTCGGTGTTCGCTCGACCGCGAACACCGTCGGTACCAAATTTCATCAGCGTCACTTCGCAGATGACGCCAGCGCGATCAGCGCTTGGTGAACTGAGGTGCCTTGCGGGCCTTGCGGAGACCGTACTTCTTGCTTTCCTTCTTACGAGGATCGCGGCGCAGCAGGCCAGCCGACTTCAACTCGGCGCGCTTCTCGGCGTCGAGCTCGACGATGGAACGGGCGATCGCCATGCGCAGCGCGCCGGCCTGACCGGTGATGCCACCACCATGAATGGACGCGTACACGTCGTACGCGTCGTTCGCTTCGCCCACGCGGAGCGGCTCGGACACGATCATCCGTTGTGCGTCGGTGGGGAAGTAGTCTTCGAACGCGCGGCCATTGATGATGACCTTGCCGGTGCCTGGCACCAGGCGAGCGCGGGCGACGGCGCGCTTGCGGCGGCCGGTGGTTTGAGTGAGCGGTGTTGCCATGGCGTTCTGCGTTCTCTTAGACGTTCTCGACGAAATCAGCGGTTGATCTGCAGGGGCTTGGGGGCCTGCGCTGCGTGGGGGTGAGCGGTACCGGCGTACACCTTGAGCTTCGTGAGCTGCTGGCGTCCGAGGGGGCCCTTGGGAAGCATGCCGCGCACCGAGCGACGGACTGCGTCGGCCGGCTTGCGGTCGAGCATTTCGCCGAAGGTCTCGCTCTTGATGCCACCGGGGTAGCCCGAGTGACGGTAGATGCGCTTGGTGTCGGCCTTGTTGCGGCTGAGAATGACCTTGTCGGCATTGATGATGATGACGTGGTCACCGGTATCGATGTGCGGTGCGAAGATCGGCTTGTGCTTGCCGCGCAGAACGCGGGCCACTTCAGTGGCCACGCGACCGAGGATCATGCCCTCGGCGTCGACCACGAACCAGTCACGCTGGATCTCGGAGGCTTTCGGTGTGTACGTCTTCATCGATCTCGAATTCTTTCGACTGTCGTCGGAGCACAGCCGTTAGCAACTGGCTGTGAAATGAACCGGGTAATCCTATGGGCGCACGTACACGCGCGGCAACGTCACGACGACGCGTTCTCAGGCCAGTTCTGAGCGTCGCTTCAGCTCCCCGCTAGGCCCGCTGGTCGGCGTCCCAGCGGGTGCCGTCGTAGCCGACAGCCCAGAGGGTGAGGCCGTGCGGTGGCGCGACTTGACCGGCTGCCGCTCGGTCGCCGGCACGCAGGATCGCCGGCACAGCTGCAGCTGCGATGCGACCCAGCCCCACATCGACGAGCGTTCCCACCATCGATCGCACCTGTTGATGACAGAACGCGCTCCCCCGCACCGTGTACCGCAGCATCGATTCCTCGACTTCGGTCCATCCCATCTCGTACATCATTCGCGTCATGCTGGGTGCGGGAGCCCCTGGCTGGACCTTCGGCGGACGCCCGAACGACGAGAAGTCGTGCTCGCCGATGAACGCCGGCGCGGCAGCGTTCATCGCCTGCATGTCGAGCGGTTGGGGCACATGCCAGGCGCGATCGGTCAGCATCGGATGCGGGGAATGGTGGTTCCACACGTCGTACCGATAGCTACGCGATGTGGCATCCAGTCGAGCATTGAAGGTCGGCTCCGCCCACTCGATCGCCCGAATCGCAATGTCCGGGGCACACAACTTGTTGATTCGTCGCATGATGTCGGTGAGGTGCGTGCTGTCTGGCAGGTCGCCAGACAGCACCTGGCCCCAGGCATGAACGCCTGCGTCGGTCCTTCCCGACATGACCAGCTCTACTGGCTGACGCACGACCAATTCGAGCGCTGGAAGTAGCGCCCCCATCACGGTCGGCACGCCCTCATTGAGGGCCAGCCCTCGGAAGGCTGCGCCGTGATACGCCACGATGATTCGGGCTCGGCGGGTGGATGGTGCGACCGCCTCACTCACGGCAGTCACCATAGATGATGAGTGAGATGGAGATGATGGGGGCGCTGGAGATGATGGGTGAGATGGTCATGCCTTGGACGAGAACGGCACCGGGTACGTAGGGGCACCAACGCACAACGGACCTGGCGTCAGCCAGGTCCGTTGTTGCAGATCATGTGAGTGCCGTCAGCGGCACGGCGAACTCAGACGAGTTCGATGCGCGCCATCTGCGCCTTGTCGCCGGCACGCGGGCCGAGCTTCAAGATGCGGGTGTACCCGCCGTTGCGCTCGGTGTACCGAGGTGCCACCTCGTTCACCAGCTTGTGGGTCATCTCGCGATCGCCGAGGTACCCCTGGAGCTGACGGATGCGGTGGACTCGCATCGGTCCGTCTTGGGCCTTCTTGGCCTTGGTGATGAGCTTCTCGGCGATCGGCCGAAGGGCCTTGGCCTTTGCTTCGGTGGTGGTGATGCCCTCGGCAGCGAACAATGACGCGGCCAAGTTGGCCATCATCAATCGCTGGTGAGCGGCGTCGCCACCGAAGCTACGGGAGCGGCGTGGGGTTCCAGGCATTGCAGTGTTCCTCGTTCGTTTCTCGTGGACTCGATCAGCCGCGCAGCGACAGGCCGCGCTCGTCGAGCTTCTCTTTGACCTCGTCCAGGCTCTTCTGCCCGAAGTTGGTGATGTTCAACAAATCATCCTCGGTCTTGGTGAGCAGCTCGCCCAC
>DATKCX010000246.1:0-12091 GCA_035512975.1 Ilumatobacter sp. | reverse complement strand
CGACGGGCGTCGGTCACGCCAGTACATCTCCACGGGGAGTTGGTCGCCGCATATCTGCTGTTCGGACGAGTCGCCGCCGACTACCAAGTCGACGTGGTGAACACCAACGTGATGACGCGGATCCGTGCCCTGGTGGACGTGACTTCACTGCTGTTCGAACGTTGGAGCGACAGCGACCGGCTGGCGCAAGCGGCACTTCGAGACACGCTCACGGGCTTGGCGAACAGGCTGGCATTCAACGCCGCGATAGAAGATGTCGCCGCCGAGTCGGTCGTGCTGTTCATCGACGTCGATCACTTCAAAGCCGTCAACGACGACCTCGGCCACGATGCTGGGGATCAGATGCTCGTGGAAGTCGCCCACCGGCTCCTCGCATCCTGCCGACCCACCGACACGGTCGCCCGCCTCGGTGGCGACGAGTTCGTCGTGTTGCTCCCAGATACTGATGCGGCGAACGCCAGCCTGATCGCCCGACGAATCATTCGCACCGTTGAACAACCGATGACCATTGCCGGTGCCGAACGCGTCGTCACCGTGAGCCTCGGTCTTGCTGCCACCGGTGTTGGCAACGTCGGCGACGCCATGCTTCACGCCGATCGGGCCATGCTGCACGCAAAGCGCGAAGGTCGCGGCCGTATGGCGGTTGGCAAAGACGCGCGTCTCGCCTAGGTTCGGCCGCATGACAGTTCCGAACGACAAGATGGAATATCGACGGTTGGGTCGCAGCGGCGTGAAGGTCAGCGTGCTCAGCTTCGGCAGCTGGGTGACGTTCGATACTCAACTCGACACCAACCTGGCGCTGGAGTGCATGCAGGCCGCCCACGACGCCGGTTGCAACTTCTTCGACAACGCCGAAGCGTACGCGGGCGGCAAGAGCGAGACGATCATGGGTGACGCACTCGCCGAACTGGCGTGGCCGCGTTGGTCGTACGTGGTGACCACCAAGCTGTATTGGGGCATTCACGGCACCGATCCCAACATGCGCAACACGTTGAACCGCAAGTACCTCATGCACGCCATCGATGGTTCGTTGGAACGTTTCGGTCTCGACTTCGTCGACGTCGTGTACTGCCACCGGTCTGATCCGAACACGCCGATGGAAGAGACGGTGTGGGCGATGAGCGACATGGTCACCGCTGGCAAGGCGTTGTATTGGGGCACGAGCGAGTGGTCGGCCGACGAGATTCGCCATGCAATCGACATCGCCGAACGGCATCACCTCCACAAGCCGGTCACCGAGCAATCGCAGTACAACTTGCTCAACCGAAAGCCGGTCGAAGAGGACTACGCCCGCTTGTACGACGACACCGGCTACGGCAACACGATCTGGAGCCCGCTGGCGTCTGGCCTGCTCACCGGCAAGTACAGCACGGGCATTCCGGCCGGCTCGCGAGCAGCGTTGGCAGGATATGAGTGGCTCGCTGCCGGCATGAGCGATGAACGTGCCATCGCCAAGGTCGAGAATCTTCGACCAATCGCCGATCGGCTTGGCTGTTCGATGGCTCAGTTGGCGCTCGCATGGTGTACGAAGCACCCGATGGTCTCCACCGTGATCACCGGTGCCAGCCGAGTCAGTCAGGTCGTGGAGAACTTCGACACGCTCGATGTCATTCCGCTCATCACCGACGACGTGAAGGCAGAAATCGAAGCGGCCGTCGCCTGACGACGTGACATGAACCGCCCGGCTTCGGATCGGGCGTTCCACTCAAAACTGCTCGCGGAACCGTCGTGCCGAACTGACAGACTTCACGCATGTCATCTGGGACGTCGAGTCGCTCCCGCGCTCTGTTGACGCTGATGCGCGGCGCAACCGCGCGCTGGGTCGCGCTCGCCGTCATCGTCGCTGTCGGATCCTGCCTCACGTTGGCCGGCCCGCTCGTGCTGCGCCGAGTCGTCGACGACGTCGCAGCAGGGACCACTGCCGGCCGAGTTCGAAACCTGGCGTTCGTTTTCCTGGCGATCGTGGTCGTCGGCCAGTTCATCGCCGTGTGGGCCGTTCGAGTTGCCACTCGAACCGCGTGGGACACCACGAATGAACTTCGTCTGAGAATCACCCGTCATGTGTTGGGACTCGACCACGAGTTCCATCGCACGCACACGCCGGGCGAGCTGATCAGTCGCGTCGACGGCGACGTGACGTCGGTGTCTGACTTCCTCGGGAAGGTGGTTCCCAAGGCACTCGGAGCGTTCTTGCTGGTCAGTGGCATCATCGTCGTGCTCTCGGTCATCCAATGGCAGGTGGGCCTCGGGATGTTCGTGTTCTTCGCCGTGGCGATCGGTCTCGTGCTTCTCACCAGGCAGCGCGCGGTCCACGAAGCAGCTGACGAGATGAGTGCCAACGCGCGGCTCTACGGCGGCCTGGAGGAACGCATCAACGCCTCGGAAGACTTGCGCTCGAACGGCGCAGGTGCCCACGCCATGTGGCGGTTCGTGGAAGACAGCGGGGGAGTGATCGCCAGCGCGACCCGCCGCGAGCGAGCCTTCATGGGCGTGTGGTGGACCGTGCAAGGGTCGATCGTGATCGGCACGGTGTTGGCGATCTCGGTCAGTGCGCTGCTGGTGTCGCGCGGATTGATGACCCTTGGCACCGCGTTCTTGTTGTTCCAGTACGTGTTGCTGATCGGGCAACCGTTGGAGGAGTTCGTCCACGAACTCGAGACCGTGCAGAAGGCCAGCGGGGCGATGGTGCGTGTCATCGATCTGCTCGAGGTGGAACCGACGGTGCTCGATGAAGGCGACGTGTCGCCAGGTCCAGGGGCGATGTCGGTCGAGTGTCGCGACGTTCAGTTCGACTATGGCGACGATCAGCCGGTCCTGGCCAACGTCAGCATCACACTGGGTGCTGGTCGGTCGGTCGGGATCGTGGGTCGCACCGGCAGTGGAAAGACCACCTTCTCCCGGCTCGTCTTGCGGTTGGTCGAAACGACCAGCGGCACCGTCCTGCTCGGCGGGGTGCCGATTGCCGACATCCCGGTACGTGAGCTGCGACGACGTGTAGCGCTGGTTCCCCAAGAAGTGGAGCTCTTCGGCGGGTCAGTACGCGACAACGTCACCCTGTTCGACAACGAACCGTCCGACGAAGGCGTTGAAAGCGCGCTGCGAGCCGTGGGACTCGATGCGCTCGTCGAAGCTGGCGTCGATCGGGATCTCGGTGCGGGAGGCGGTGGGCTGTCGGCGGGTGAGGCCCAGCTGTTGGCGATGGCCCGCGTGTGGCTCCGCGACCCCGATCTGGTCGTGCTCGACGAAGCGACCGCTCGGGTCGACCCGGAGACCGAAGGTCGGTTGGAAGCGGCAGTTCATCGCCTCATGCACGGGCGAACCACCCTGATCATCGCCCATCGCCTGTCGACGTTGCGAGAGGTCGACGACATTCTGGTGTTCGATCACGGCGAGGTCGCTGAGTTCGGCCCCCGAGACGAGCTCGCTGCCGATCCGGGCAGCCGATACCACCGACTGCTGTTGCTTGCGCTCGAGGGCAACGACATCGACCGCGCCGAAGAACTCGACGAACTCGGCCAGGTACTGGCATGAACGGTGCTGGCATGACGGCGGATCAGAGCATTTGGCGGCTGGCCTGGAAGGTCGCGAACCACGAACCGCGCACGTTCTGGTGGGGCTCGGCATTCTTCACGCTGTTCTTCATGCTTCCCGCAGTCATCGGTCTCGTGCTCGCTCGCGCCTTCGATGCGCTCGCCGACGGCAACACCGGAGCTGTGTACCGGTGGGCGGTGGTCCTCGTCGCCCTCGAGACCGTGCGGATGGTGTCGGTGCACGCCGGCGCGGTGATCTACACCAAGGCGTGGATTCACATGCAAACCTTTCTGCGAGCCAACTTGTTGGCGGCGCAGGTCGCCAGTGGTGGGCCAGAGGCGGGGCAGCCCATCGGCTCTGCCGGCGAGTCGATCACTCACTTCCGTGACGACGCCGACGACGTTGCGCAGCTGATCGACGGAGTGGTCGACGTGACCGGTGGAGCTGCGTTTGCCGTGGTTGCCGTGGTGGCGTTGGGCACCGCAAACGCGGCAGCTGCGGCGGTGCTCGTCGTTCCGATGCTGTCGATCGTCGTCGTCACGCGGGTGCTCGATTCGCGGGTGAAGTCGTACCGTGCCCATGATCGAGTTGCCACCGGCGACGTGACCAGCCTGGTGGGCGACATCATGGCGGCCGCCACCACGGTCAAGGTGAATCGTGCCGACAGCGCACTGCTGGCGCGACTCAAGACACGCGTCGATCGCCGGCGAACGACCGCTGTGCGCGACCGGGTGCTCGACGAAAGCGTGATGGCCTTCAGCCGGGGTGCCACAGATTTGGGTCTCGCGCTGGTGTTGGTGGTGGGCGCGGCAGCGCTGGCCGACGGAAGTTTCAGCGTTGGCCAGCTCGCGCTGTTCGTGTCGTACATGAGTTGGCTCGGCTATCTGCCGCGAATGGCCGGTCGGGTGATCGCCCGCCGCAAGCAGGCCGGTGTTGCATTCGCCCGCATGTCGGTGCTGGTGGCAGAGCAGGATGTCAGCAATACGGTGCTCCCTCGCAGCCTGCCGATCGAGCGTTGGCAGAACGGGGTTCGTCCAGCCGAATCTCGGCCCACGCGGGTTCCCCTCGAGGTTCTCGAGGTCGAATCGCTCAGCGCGCGCTACGGCTCGGGAGCCGGGGTTGGTCCCGTCTCGTTCACCATGCGGCGCGGCGACTTCGTGGTCATCACCGGCACGGTCGGATCAGGAAAGAGCACGTTGCTGCGAGCGGTACTGGGAATCTCGTCGAGCGCACAGGTCGCCGGCACGGTTCGCTGGAATGGTGAGGCGATCGCCGATCGGGCGGCGTTCTTCGTGCCGCCGAATGCCTCGTTCCTGCCTCAGGTGCCCCAGCTCATCTCCGACTCGGTCGCCGACAACATCTTCTTGGGCGACGTCGATCCGCAGCGTTTGGCCGAGGCGCTCGCGCTCGCCGAACTCGACGACGACGTCGCCAACATGCCAGTTGGCGCAGCAACGCTGATCGGTCCGCGCGGTCTCAGGCTGTCAGGCGGTCAGCGCCAGCGGCTGGCCGCAGCACGCGCGGTGGTGCACCGCCCGGAGCTGGTGGTGCTCGATGACCTGTCGAGCGCGCTCGACGTGGAGACCGAACTTCGACTCTGGGAGAAGTTCGCAGCAGCCGGAATGACGGTGCTGGCGGTATCACACCGAGAGGTGGCGTTCGACTGGGCCGATCGCGTGTATCGCCTCGACGGTGGCCAGCTCACACTGGTGCGTGAGTACCAGGCGGCTGTCGCTTCGGGCTGAGAGCGATACCCTCGGAGCGTGGCCCAGCCCGACCCGAAGATCCCCATCGAGATGCTCACCGATCGCCTGCTGGTGAAACTGAACGACAACGGCGAACGTTCGTCGTCGGGTGGAATCCTCATCCCGGCTACCGCTCAGCTCGCCAAGCGGCTGGTGTGGGGCGAAGTCGTCGCCCATGGCCCGCAGGTTCGCAGCGCTGTCGCCGGCGACAAGGTGTTGTTCAGCCCGGATGACCGCTACGAAGTCGAAGTCGGTGGTGACGACTACATCATGCTGCGCGAGCGCGACTTGCATGCCGTCGCCGCGCAACGAATCGAAGCCAACACCGGGCTGTATCTCTGACCGAAACTGATTCGTCGGCCTGGAATCTGAAGCGGGCCGAAACGTTGCCGGGCCGTAGGCTGAAGGGCATGCCGACCGGAGTTCGAATCGATGCCTCGCCAGAACAGCTTCAGGCGGTCGCGTTCAACAGCGATGGTCTCGTACCGGCGATCGCTCAGGATGTCGAGACGCGTGACGTGTTGATGATGGCCTGGATGAACGCTGAGTCTCTGCGCCGTACGTTCGACGAAGGTCGCATGGTCTACTGGTCGCGGAGCCGCAAGGAGCTGTGGCGCAAAGGCGACACCAGCGGCGACCGTCAGTTCGTTCGTGAGGCGTACTACGACTGCGACGGCGACACGTTGTTGTTCCTCGTGGAGCAAGAGGGTGCCGGTGCGTGTCACACCGGCAATCGCACGTGCTTCTTCTCCCCGTTCGGCTCGTGAAGATCCGCCCGTCCCGCGAAGAGTTTCGCGCGTACGCGGCCGAGCACAGCATCGTGCCCGTGTGGGCCGAGGTGCTCGGTGACTTGGAGACGCCGGTGGCCGCGTTCGCCAAGTTGGTTGGCGACGAGCCGGGTTTCTTGCTCGAGTCGGTGGAACACGGCGAGCGGTGGAGCCGCTTCTCGTTCGTTGGCCGCAACCCGTCGGTGTCGCTCTTGCTGCGCGACGGCACGATCACGGTCACCGGCGATCTGCCCGACAGCGTCCCCACTGATCAGGGGATGTTGGCAGCCATTGAAGCGATGCTGGCGGTGTACACGAGCCCGGTGTTCGAGGAGTTGCCACCGATGCACGGTGGCATCATGGGGTTCCTGGGCTACGACGTCATCCGCGAGGTGGAACATCTTCCGAATCCGCCGGCTGACGATCACGGTTTGCCCGACGCGATGATGAGTGTCATCGGGTCGCTTGCTGCGTTCGACCACTGGCGGCAGCGCATCTTTCTCATCGAGAGCGTCCCCACACTCGGCCTCACGACCACCCAACTCGACGACGCGTACGACGCGGCGTCGGTGCGTGTCCACATGAGCGCCGATCGGCTGGCGCAGCCGTTGCCCTATGTGCCGGTTGAACCACCGGTGGCCGGTGAGGCGTTGCCCGAGATTCGGTCGTCGATGCCCGACGGCATGTATCAGCGCGCCGTCGAAGTGGCCAAGGAATACATCCTCGACGGTGACATCTTCCAGGTGGTGCTCGCGCAGCGCTACGACATCGAGCTCGGTGCCGAGCCGTTCGACGTGTATCGGGTGCTGCGTCAGGTGAACCCCAGCCCGTACATGTACTTCTTCCGGCATCAGGAAATCACCATGGTCGGTTCGTCACCAGAGCCCATGGTGCAGTTGCTCGACCGCAAGGTCATCTCGCGTCCTATCGCGGGTACGCGCAAGCGCGGGGCCACCGACGAACAAGACCGTCGAATGGCGGCCGAGCTGATCGAGCACCCGAAAGAACGCGCCGAACACGTGATGCTCGTCGATCTGGCCCGCAACGACGTGGGACGAGTGGCGAAATACGGCTCGGTGCATCCCGACGAGTTGATGACGCTCGAGCGATACAGCCACGTGATGCATCTCACGTCTCAGGTCTCAGGAGACCTACGCGACGGTCTGGGGCCGATCGACGTGCTGCGAGCAACACTTCCCGCAGGAACGGTCAGCGGTGCGCCGAAGGTTCGGGCGATGGAGATCATCGACGAACTCGAGCCGGTGAAACGCGGCCCGTATGCCGGCGTCGTCGGCTACATCGATTGGTCGGGCAACCTCGATACCGCCATCGCGATTCGCACGATGTTCGTGCGTCCCGAACGCCCAGACGGCACGCGTCTCGCGTCGCTGCAGGCTGGTGCGGGCATCGTGGCCGATTCGGTTCCCGACGACGAAGACCTCGAATGCCGCAACAAGGCCGCCGCCCTGGCTGCAGCCATCCCGGCCGCACGCCGCATGACCGCCGCCCGCCAACAAGCCGGCACCCCAGCCTGACCCGCTCGGCGCGATTCCGGGCATTGGGCGACAGACTGGTGCCATGACGTCAACTGAATTGCCAGCTGATCTCGAGCGCCTGCTGGGGCCTCGCGACACCGTCACGGTCGAGGGACCCGACGCGCTGTCGTACCTGCATTCGCAGATCTCCCAAGATGTTCGTGATCTGGCGATCGGTGCGCATTCGTGGACCTTCGTGCTCGACCCTGCGGGAAAAGTGGTGTCGTTCGCTCGAATCAGCCGTACCGCAGACGAAGCATTTGCCCTCGACTGTGATGCGGGTTTCGGCGAAGGACTGCTCGGCCGACTCAATCGCTTCAAGATCCGGGTGAAGGCCGAGACGTCGCTCACCACCTCGACACAGAACGGCCCTGACGATGGCGTCGAGCATGATCGGATCGTCGCCGGCTGGCCGCGCCTCGGCAGCGAGATCGTGCCAGGTGAAACAATTCCCGGCGCGTGCGGGCTGGTCGCCATCGCAGTCAACTTCACAAAAGGTTGCTACCCCGGGCAGGAACTCGTCGAACGGATGGACAGTCGTGCGGCGCAGGCACCGAGGACCTTGCGACGTCTGTCGGTATCAGCAGGCACAGCGGTCGGCGACCCGGTACTCGACGGTGGCGATGAGGTCGGCGAGATCACCAGCGTGTCGGGCACGGCTGCGCTGGCGTGGGTGAAGCGATCGAGTGAGCTCGGCGAACTCGTCCGTTTCGACCCGTCGTGACCACCCGACCGATCGCGCTGTCGGTGCTCGACCTGGTGCCGGTGCACCGCGACCAGTCGAGCGCGCAAGCCGTGGCGGCGTCGGTGTCGCTCGCCCAAGCCGCCGACCGGCTCGGCTACCGCCGGTACTGGTTCGCCGAACATCACAACATGCCCTCGGTCGCGTCGACCTCGCCGGCGGTGCTGATCGGCGCGGTGGCCAGTGCGACCGAATCGATCCGTGTCGGGTCCGGTGGCGTGATGCTTCCGAATCACTCGCCGTTCGTCGTCGCCGAACAGTTCGCAACCCTCGAAGCGATCGCTCCGGGGCGAATCGATCTGGGTATCGGCCGCGCTCCGGGCAGCGACCAGGTGGTCACGGCGCTGCTGCGCTCCAGCGGTCCGGTCAGTGACGTCGAACGGTTCCCATCGCACGTCAACGACATCATCGCGTTGCTGTCGGCCGATGGCGCGGAGCTGACACTGCGGAACTCCGACGCGTACAACGTCCGAGCGACACCGTCTGCGGGCGGGATCCCCACCGTGTGGCTGCTGGGCTCGAGCGACTACTCGGCGCAGGTCGCCGCCCAGATGGGGTTGCCGTACGTGTTCGCCTATCACTTCTCTGGCGAGGGCATCGAGCGCGCCCTCGAGCTGTACCGGGCGAACTTCGTGCCGTCTCCTCACCTCGACGCGCCACGGACGTTCCTCACACTGAACGTCGTCGCGGCCGACACCCGCAACGCGGCGATCCGGCTGGCGATGCCCAACCTCATCCAGATGTCGCGCCTCCGCACCGGCAAACCACTGACCGCGCTTGCGCGTGTTGAGGATGTGGCCGACATCGAACTCGATGGTGCGCAGCGCCGACTGATCGAAGTCATGCAAGAGCGGTGGGTGATCGACTCGGGCGACGCAGCTGCGAGCCGCATTCAAGCGCTCGCCGACCGGTTCGGCGTGGACGAAGTGATGGTGTCTGTTGGTGCCGCACTCGGTCAAGGCGACGATCCCCGCCGTGGGGTCGCCCGCGAGCGAACTCTCGAACTGCTTGCTGAACGCCTGCTCTGAAGGTCAGCCGGTTCAGGCCATTCGTGTTCGCACAGCGCGGAACTCGTGGTGGTCGCGAAGCGGTGCGAACTCGGGGGCCTGATCGATCACCACGGTGAGTAGCTCGCGCCAGCCCGGCTCTTCGTCGAGCGTGGCCGCCTCGGCTTCGGTGAGCCATTGCATCGCGGTGGTGTACTCGCCCAGCTGTGCGGCGGAGCGTGCCACGACGGTGGCCAGTGCCGATGTTCGGTGCTCTTGGTAGCCGGCGACGGCGTACTTGCCGGCTCGGGTGGAATTGCCGGTGACCAACAGAATGTCGGCCAGCATTCGTTCGCTGTACGCGTTTCCGTGCGGCAGGTCGTCGGGGAGCACGTCGACGATTGCACGGAGTTGGTGTGGAGACGCGGCGGTGGGCGGTGACCACTTGGGCGGCTTGTCGGACCGCAAGTCGTTCACGATCGCAGCGACCGCTCCGTTGACATTGCCCATTCCCAGCGCCCGATGCGCCTCGTACCAGGGAGACAGGCGTTGGCCGGGTTCGAGCATTCCTGGTTGACCGGTCTGCCACGCAGCTTCCTCCACCGCGTGCAGGCGCTGCACAGGATGGTTGGAACCGGTGCGTTTGCCGGTGGCTTGCAGGAGTTGCACTTGGTTGAGGAGGAGAAATCCGACGAACAACGCGAAGTCGCGGTGGCCGGTGAGCACCATCGCGGCGGCTGATCCACCCGTGATGACGACGCTGGCGATTGCCATCGCGCGGAGTGCTTTGTCGCCGATGAACGTTTCGAGCCCGATCATCGCCAGATGCCCCCCGTCGAGGGGCAATACCGGGATGAGGTTCAACGCTCCGATCACTGGGCCAGCCCAGAAGATTGCGGCGGCGGCGTCGGACTGACGAATGCTGTCGAACGATGTGGGATTGATGCCCATCGCCAACAACACGGCGAGGCTGATGGAGATCTGCGTGAGCGGACCAGCTGCGGAGATCACCGCTTGCTGCGCCAGGCTCATGGGTCGCCGCGGGTCGGGTCGGAACGAGGTGTACCCGGCGAGGAAGTCGAGCGAGATCGATGCCTCTGCACCAGCGTGCCGCGCCGCGACGGCGTGACCGAGTTCATGCAGCAACGTGAGCACCGCGATGCTCGCTGCCAGCCACAGGCCGAACTCGCGCTGGTCGCCCTGATAGATGAAGACGATGAGCGCCAGGAAGATCACGAACCCGGCTCGAACTCGGACGTCGAAGCCCAACAGCCGAATCATGAACGACATCCTACGGGGTGCGGTAACGTCCGCCCATGCAGATCGCAACCCGTCACACACCGGCCTATGGAGTCGCTCGACTCACGCTCGCGGGCGGCGAATCGGTGCGTGTGGAGAGTGGTGCGATGATGGCCATGTCCGATGGCGTCACCCTGCACTCGAAAGCGCACGGCGGGGTCATGAAGTCGCTCAAGCGTGCCGCGTTGGGCGGCGAGAGCTTCTTCGTTTCGACGTACACAGCACCGCAACAGGGCGGCTTCGTCGACGTGGCTGCGCGCCTGCCCGGAGACATCTCGTCGTACGACGTCGAGCCGTCGCGTGCGCTGTTCATCTCGAAAGGATCCTGGATGGCCAACGAGCAATCGGTGGAGATCAACACACAGTGGGGCGGCTTCAAGAACATGTTCGGTTCAGAAGGTGGCTTCATCTTGCGAACAGAGGGCCAGGGGCACGTCGTGTTTGCGTGCTACGGAGCGCTCGAGGTGTGGAACTTGGCTGCTGGCCAGCGGATCACACTCGACACCGGGCACATGGTCGCGTACGAGGAATCGGTGACGATGAACATCCGCAAGGTCACCGGCGGAGTGGTGCAGATGGTGAAATCGGGGGAGGGATTGGTGTTCGACTTCGAAGGTCCGGGGAAGGTATGGACGCAAACCCGCAATCCGAACGAGTTGTTGAGCTGGCTGGGTGCGTCGCTGGGCAGCGGGAGCAGCGGCCCCAGCGGCGGAGCGATCGGCGGCCTGTTCGGTCGAAGCTGACCGACAGGGTTGCGCTGGCGATAGGATTCCCCGCCGGAGGGGAGTACCCCACCCAACGATCATTCGTCAGCACGTCCGACTCTGTTCGGTCCGGGTGATCACCTCGGCGGCCCGAATCGCTCCCGGGGCGGGGAAGACCTCCTGCACCGGTGCACGACACCCCTACAGGAGAAGATCCCCACATGATGTCGCTTCTTGCAGCCGGCGAAGCCGGCGATGGCAATTTCGTCGACCTCGACGTGCCCGTCTGGGCATGGGCGCTGCTCGGCGGGCTGATCGTCGCCATGTTGGCGATCGACCTGTATCGCCACCGAGACGATCACGAACCGTCGCCGCGCGAAGCGTTCTTCGAGTCGTCGGTGTGGGTCGCTTGTGGACTGACGTTCTCGGTATTCATCGCATTCCAGTTCGGCAGCGACGCATTCGGCGAGTACATCAGTGGCTACCTGATCGAGAAGTCGCTCAGCGTCGACAACGTGTTCGTGTGGTCGATGTTGTTCACCTCGATGGCGATCCCATTGAAGTACCAGCATCGTGTGTTGTTCTGGGGGATCTTCGGAGCCCTGGTGTTGCGTGCGATCTTCGTGGTGCTCGGTGCCGCTCTGATCACCAAGTTCTGGTGGGTCCTGTTGATCTTCGGTGTGTTCTTGATCTACACCGGCGTGAAGATCTTCCTGCATCGCAACCAAGACGAAGCGCGAGAAGCCACGCACGGCCTCGCATTGCTGCAGAAGGTCATGCCC
>DATKCX010000245.1:0-2546 GCA_035512975.1 Ilumatobacter sp. | reverse complement strand
ATGGCCCGAGCCCGTTCCTTCGGGGGCGGTCTTCCTATGGTCGCCACGCCGCGTTTGGTGACACCTGGGTCAGCATCGACGTGTCGATGAGGAAGAGTGCTTCTCAACCAGGGCGGATTCGGCGGTGTGGTCGGGCGCCGTGGTTCTCGATGTCCCGGAGTGTTGGCGTCGCCGCCCGTGCTCGCCCTCGAGTTGATCGCACCGGCGATCGGTGTGGACCGGTTCTGTCTCGGGAGCGCACCGCAGCCTGCCCCTGGGCGGACGACTATCCTGTGGGGCGATCCGCTGCCGAAGCCGACTCGGCTCGACATCCGGAAAGGACAATCGTGCGCAGCCCGTTCCATGACCATGAGGTGCATGTGCGGGAGATCCCCTTGCCGGGGACCGCCCGCCTGTTCAGCATGACGCTGGCCGATGGCAGCATCGTGACGCTCAGTACACGTGCCAGTTCCACGGACCGCACCCTCGAGGTGACACCGCCGGATTCCGACGAATCCGTGGTCGCCATCCACTTCAACGCGGCGGAGTCCACCACGTTGGCAGCGCTGCTGTCGGGGATCCGTTTCGTGATTCAGCAGCCTGAGGAAGACCAACCCGTCGATGCCGCAAGCCTTCGCACGGTGACGTTGCCAGCGGGATCGCCGGCCATTGGGCTACGCCTTCACGACATCGAGGTTCCGGACTCCGTCGACGCCCGGGTGATTGCGGTCATTCGTGACGACACCGCTGACCTGATCGAGTCCGACCCCGAACGACCGTGCCAGGCGGGCGACCGGTTGGTCATCGTCGGTCGCCCCGGCGCGATGAGCCTCATGGTCCAACAACTCACGGGATGATCGCCACCGGCGACGCGTTCATGTTGACGGCCGCCATTCTCGCGGTGGCCGCCGTGGTCGGTTTCGTCGCCAATCGGGCGGCGCCAACCGCTACGTCTTTCCGATCATCGCTGGGGGCGTCAGCTACCTCACGCTGCGGGCAGGTCCATGGAAACTCACACCCGTCACGGAACCATCCGATCCCTCACGCTCAACCGACCGGCAGGACGGTCTCGGCGCGACCGATCCGCCCGCCAATCCGGGTGCCATTCACGCGGGTCCAAATGGTCGGTTGGACAACGAGGACCGCTTCCCCGATCCGGATCTCACCCTGAGGAGCCGTTGTGGAACATGACGTCACATTGATCGCGACGGTGGCGATGGGCGTCCTCGCGGCGCTCGTGTGCGGGTTCGTTGCTCGACGTGTCGGCTTGCCGGTGATCGTCGGCTACCTGGTCGGGGGGGTGCTCGTCGGGCCGTCGACCCCAGGGTTCACCGCTGACGACCACGCTGCTGTGCAGCTCGGCGAGTTCGGTGTGATCTTCATGATGTTCGGCGTCGGCCTGCACTTCTCGCTACGCGACCTCGCGAGCGTCAAGCAGGTCGCCGTGCCGGGCGCGCTGATCCAGATGGGGCTCTCGACGGCGCTCGGATGGATCGTCGCTCATGAGGTGTGGGGATGGTCGGTCGGTGCGTCGCTCGTGCTCGGGCTCGCGATGTCGATTGCGAGCACGGTCGTGTTGCTCCGCGGCCTCGCCGACCGAGGCATGCTCAACACAAGCGGCGGCAAGACCGCCGTCGGATGGCTGATCCTGGAAGACCTCGCGACCGTGGCGATCCTGGTGCTGCTCCCCGCGTTCGTCGGGGATCCAACCGCTACCGACGGTGGTACCGACATCGGTGAGATCGTCGGAGCACTCGCCAAAGCGGCCGGCTTCATCGCCCTGGTGTTGGTGGTCGGCGTGCGTGTGCTGCCATGGGTGCTCGTACGGATCGCCCGCACCCGCTCGCGCGAACTGTTCTTGTTGGCGGTGTTCTCGCTCGCGGCTTCCACGGCCTACGTCGCGTACGAGCTGTTCGGCGTGTCGTTCGCGCTCGGTGCGTTCCTGGCCGGTGTCGTCATGGGAGGCACCGGCATCCATCATCAGATCGAGGCCGAGGTCCTCCCGTTCCGTGATCTGTTCGCAGTGCTGTTCTTCGTATCGGTCGGCATGGCGGTCGACATCGCAGTCATCGTCGATCACCTCGACAAGGTGATCCTGCTCGCAGTCCTCGTCGTCGTGGGCAAGACCCTGATCACGTTGGGGTTGGCATTCATCATGCCGCGCGCTGGACGGGACCTCGTCGTCGTCGCCGCCGGACTCAGCCAGATCGGCGAGTTCAGCTTCATCGTCGGCCAGGCCGGGCTCGCACTCGACCTGATCGACCTCGACCAGTACGCGATCATCCTCGCCGCAGCGGCGCTGTCGATCATGGTGAACCCCGTGATGTTCAGCCTCATCCCCACCATCGAGCGGAGACCGTTGCGGCTGCCGTTCGTCGGCACGAGGATGCGCCAATCCGAGCCGGGCATCGCGATCACCGACGACACCCTGAGCGACCACGTCGTCGTCGTCGGCTATGGCCGGGTGGGACATCAAACCGTTCGTGTGTTGCGCGAGCTCGACTCTCCCTTGTTGATCGTCGACCTCGCTGCCCCGAGTGTGGAAGACGCTGAGGCCGACGGGCTGC
>DATKCX010000244.1:0-21304 GCA_035512975.1 Ilumatobacter sp. | reverse complement strand
ATCAGGGAATCGAACGACCAGAGCACTTTGCCGATCTCGCCGAACGCCTTGATGGGATTGTGTCCGCCGAGCAAGAGCGCCAGGCTCGACACCAGGATCGCAATGGAACCCGCGAGTAAGGGTGCGATGACGTTCGGCCCCACTCGTCGCACGAGGCGGTCGAAACTCGATGACGTGGTGCTGGCCTCAGCCATGATCGTGTCCTCGGTTGGCACCGGTCATGTAGGTGCCGAGCAGCTTCGGAGTCGCGTTGGCCGGATCGAGTGTGGCGTTGATCCTGCCCTCGTACATCACGTGCAGCGTGTCGGACAAGCCGATCAACTCCTCGAGATCCGCCGAAATGAGAACCACACCAAGCCCTAGGTCGCGGGCGGATCGAATGACCTCCCAGATCGCGGCCTGGGCACCCACATCGATGCCCCTCGTGGGATGTGAGGCGATCAACACGGTGGGTTCTGCGGTCATCTCGCGGCCGACGATCAACTTCTGCTGGTTCCCACCCGACAACGTCATCGCCGGAACAGAAGCGCTCGGCGTGCGCACATCAAACGCGCGAATGATCTCTTCGGTGCGCCGCATTGCTCCGGCGCGATCGATCCACCGACCGTTGCCGTACGGCTCCTCCGACTGGTGCCCGAGGACGCAGTTCTCCCACAGCGGGAACGACAAGACGACACCGTCCTTTTGGCGGTCTTCGGGGATGTACCCCATGCCGGCCTTGCGTCGTGCGTGTGTTGATGCCGAGGTGATGTCGTCGCCGAACAACTCGATCACACCGCCTGCGAGCGACTCGAGTCCGAGGATCGCTTCGACGAGTTCGGACTGACCGTTGCCCTCCACACCGGCGATGCCGACGACTTCGCCGCAATGCACGGTGAACGAAACGTCGTCGAGTCGAACGACGCCGTTGTCGACGACACGAAGGTTCTTCAGTGTGAGTGCGACCGTTTCGGTCACCGTGGAAGAGCGTGTGGCCGGCGAGGGCAGTTCGGAACCCACCATGAGTTCGGCGAGGTCGTGCGCGGTGACGGTCGACGGGTCGTCGATCTCGCCGACCGTTTTGCCGGCCCGAATCACCGTGATGGCGTCGGCGTGTTCGAGCACTTCATCGAGTTTGTGCGAGATGAAGATCGCAGTGGCACCCGTAGCGGTGAGTTCGGCCAGCGATCTGAACAACTCATCGACCTCTTGTGGCACCAACACGGCGGTGGGCTCGTCGAGGATGATGATGCGGGCACCTCTGTACAGCACCTTGAGGATCTCGACGCGCTGCTTTTGGCCAACGCCAAGGTCTTCGACGCGGGCGTTCGGGTCGATGGTCAGCCCGTAACGACGTCCGAGTTCGCGAATGCGTTCGCCGGCCTCGCGGGCACCGGTGCGCCACCAGGTGCCGGGCTCGTCACCGAGGACGATGTTCTCCCACACGGTCAAGTTGGCAGCCAACTGAAAGTGCTGGAAGACCATGCCGATGCCGACATCGATCGCGTCGCGCGGGGATCGGAACTCGTGCCGTTCGCCGTTGACGGCGATGCCGCCTTCGTCGGGGCGGTGCGCTCCGTACAGCGTCTTCATCAGGGTGGATTTGCCGGAACCGTTTTCGCCGACGATTGCGTGGACCGTGCCGGAGCGCACCGTGAGGTTGACACCGTCGTTGGCGACGACGCCCGGGAAGCGCTTGACGATGTCGGTGAGTTCGATTGCGATTTGTGCGGGCGCAGCCGTGCCGAGCATGTTGCATGTTCTACTTGATTATCGAACTGGTCGACGCAACTGGACGCGGAACGGGGGGTTCGAGCAGTCGCATCGACTGCTTGAACCCCCCGTCAGGCCAGTTGTTCAGGCCAGTTGTTCAGGCCAGTTGTTCAGGCCGCGTCCGGGTCGGTCGGAACCGTGATGGTGCCGTCGATGATCTGAGCCTTGAGTGCTTCGAGCGCGGCGATCGTCTCGGCCGACAAGAAGTCGCCCGTGGTCGCGTAGCCGACGCCGTCGGCGGCCAGGTCGAACACCTGCACGCCAGCGGTGAAGGTGCCCTCGGACTCGGCCTTGATGGTCTCGTACACGGCGACGTCTACCCGCTTGAGCATCGAGGTCAAGATGTACGGCTTCACGGCCTCGGCCGCTGTCTCGTACTGGTCGGAGTCGACGCCGATGGCCCACACCGAGCCGGGCTCGCCGGCTTCGGAAGCTGCCTCGAACACCCCGTTGCCGGTCTGGCCGGCTGCGTGGTAGACGACGTCAGCGCCGTCGGCGTACATCTGCGAGGCGATTTCCTTGCCCTTGGCGGTGTCGGTGAAGCCGGTGAAGTCCGGCGGGACCGAGGCGTACTGCGACAGGATCTCGACGTCGGGGTTGACCGACTTCGCGCCGGCGATGTAGCCAGCCTCGAACTCGTGGATCAGCGGGAAGTCGACGCCGCCAACGAAACCGATCTTGCCGGTCTCGCTGGTGAGAGCAGCGGCTGCCCCGACGAGGAACGAGCCCTCGTTGGCGGCGAACACGAGGCTGGCCACGTTGGTGAGTTCGACGTCGTCAGTCTCGTCGTCGGGCGTCGCGTTGTTGAACGAAGTGATGACCGAGTCGACGATGGCGAAATGCGTGTCGGGGTTGGCGGCGGCACCAGCGGCGACCGCTCCGTCCCAGAGGAATCCCACGCCCACGATGAGGTCGCGACCTTCATCGACGAACAGGTTGAGGCGCGGCACGCGGTCGTCATCACCGGTCGGTGCGGACTCGGCCGGGTCGATGCCGAGGTCGGCAGCTGCCCTGTCGAGACCGGCGGCGGCGGAATCGTTGAACGACTTGTCGCCGCGGCCGGTGAGGTCGAACAAGAGGCCGACCGTCGAGGCATCTTCCGATGGCTCGTCGGCCATCGTGGTGCCGGTGTCGTCGGCCATGGTGGTGTCGGTGGCGGCCGCGGCAGTGGTGTCGGTGGTTTCCTCGTCGTCGCCGCAGGCTGCGGCGGTGAGTCCGAGTGCGGCGACGAGTGTCGCTGCAAGAATTCGCTTGCGCTGAATCATGTGCTCCCCCTTCATGGGAATCATGTGCATGGTTGCATGTGTTCGTATTGCGGGTGTTCGAATTGCAGTGTTCACGTGTTCACGTTGTTCACGCTGATGGAAGAGACTAACCGGCAGACGGCCTCGCCCGGTTCCAGCAGACCAGAAGTCACATTGATGTGGTTCGCGCTGCTGGAAGATGGCAACCGCCAAGTCGGCTTGGATGTGCCCTGCGCCGGCCTGCGAAACTCGGAACATGTCGTCAACGTCCTTCAACTCAACACTCGTGCTCACGTCCACCGTCGACGGCGTGGCCACGCTCACCCTGAACAATCCCGACAGTCGCAACACGATGACCGCGCCGATGGTGGCGGCGATCGTGGAGGCGATGGACAGCTTCGAGGCCGACGAGAACGTCGGTGCGGTGGTCGTCACCGGTGCTGGTTCTGCGTTCTGCGCGGGGGCCGACTTGGGCAACCTGCGGTCGGCGACCCGCGAGAGCCTCGCCAACGTCTACGAAGGCTTTCTGCGTATCGCTCGAAGCCCGCTGCCCACGCTGGCGGCAGTCAACGGTGCCGCGGTCGGTGCTGGCATGAACCTCGCGCTCGGCTGTGACGTGCGGATTGCGGCGCGGCGCGCGAAGTTCGACACCCGGTTCCTCCAGATCGGGCTGCATCCTGGCGGTGGCCACACCTGGATGCAGCGCCGCATCGTGGGCGAGCAAGGAGCGATGGCCGCCGTGGTGTTCGGTCAGGTTCTCGACGGCACCGAGGCAGAGCGAGTGGGTCTTGCGTATCGCTGTGTTGCCGATGACGAACTGATGCTTGCGGCGCAGGAGTTCGCACGGGGAGCGGCGTCGGCCCCGCGCGAGTTGGCCATCATCGCCAAGCAGACCATCCGCGACATGTCGAACATCGCCGCTCACGAAGACGCCGTGCTGCGCGAGTTCGATCCGCAGCTGTGGACGGTGCAACAGCCGTGGTTCGAAGAGCGCATCGCCGCGCTGCAGAAGAAGATCTCCAGCAAGTAGACGTGTGCACTTCCGGGCGGACCGATGACCCGGCACAGGTCACATGTCGAACGAGGTATCGCCTTCGTTGCACACCACGTCGCCACTGGGCTCTACCGGGCCGCACACCGCGCCGTTCTGCTGATACCACGAGGGCGGATAGATCTGCTCGACGAACGGTTCGCACCCGCCGCCCGCCAGGCTGAGGTCTTGGCACACGGCTGCCCGCGGGAACTGCCACAGGCCGTCGACCAACGTTGCGGTGGCATACCGCTGGGCGAACGTGCCCATGTCGGTGTAGATCGTGTACCGCAGCCAGGCTTCGGTGGGAGACGTGAACACGAACTCGTCGATGACGTGCTCGGCGGTGGAGGCCGCCTCGGCGTACGTCCCGCTGTTCACCAATTCTGCCGCAGTCACCACTCCGGTCCAATCGTCGAGCAGATCGTGCGGCTTGTCGGCGAACGGCACGTCGCGCGACCAGAGTTCGGCGAACCGGTCGGCCAGCGCCTGGCCAGCGTCGGGATCGGTCGGCTGCTCTCCGGCGTCTGGGAGCGCAGGCGGTGGCGGCTCACACGCCTCCCGGTAGACGGGGTCGCTGTAACGATCGAATTCGTCACTGCTCACCGATGTCATTCCCGACGGGCCGACGAGCTCGATGGTGTACGCGAGTGCCCATACGATGTTCGGGTCGCTCTCGGGACCAGGGCTTGCCACCACGGCAACGCCATCGACCACGGGGGCAGCCGCGGTGATGCCGTCTTCCCAGGTGATCACGACGTCGGTGGCGTCGGTGTCGGTCTGCACCATGCCCACTCGCATGGTCTGGCCGTCGGCCCAGCCCGCTGTTGACACCTGGGCTTCCACGCCGTCGAAGAGTTGCGTGAAGTACGAGAACGATGTGACATCGACGAGGGTCGGGCTGTCGAAGGTCACTCGTAGATCGCCGGTGGCCCAGCAGAACTCGGCTGGCGACCATCCGGCCCCGGGGTAGTAGTCGCCCATCCCCCACGTGGGTCCTCGCAGCACGCGAATTCGCAGCCCGCTCTCGTCGGTTCGCTCTGACACGAACTCGTACTGTGCTGGCATACCGGGGTAGTAGCTACTGGTCATGTCGGAGGCCGACGCCGGAACGTCGCCGCTTGGCACCATCGTGGTCGCCGAGGCAGAGTCGTCGATCGGGGCCTCGGGCAACGTTGCCGCGGGCGCGGTGAGTTCGACCGTGGTCGTGGCGGGAGCAGGTGTTGCCGGATCAGTGGTTGCCGGATCAGTGGTTGCCGGATCAGTGGTTGCTGGTGCCTCGGGTGCTTCCATGGCCGACGTGTTGTCGTTGCTCACCGAGGCGGCCCGGCCCAAGCCGAAGCCCGCTCCGCCAGCGGCCGCCACGATCGCCGCAGCAGCGATGCCGGTTGCGGCGCGTCGTCGTGACCTCACGCGAGCGGCTCCCGCTTCCACCTCACCGATGTCGGCGCGAGCCGACACGTTGGACGCGGCGGCGCGCAGGTCGTTGGCGAGTCGTTGGTCCTCTGCGTCGAATGGCGATTTGGGGTCGTTTGGAGTGCTCATGATCGGGTGTCCTTCTCGCTGGGAGCTGGAGAGATGTGGGACGGAGATTGATGGGCGCGCAGGATGCCGAGCGCACGTTGCAGCGTGGGCCCGACGGAGCCGACGCGGCAGCCGACGATTGCGGCGATCTCAGGCTCGGTGCGTTGTTCGTAGAACTTCAACACCACGACCGCACGTTGCCGCGCGTTCAGTGCACGCAGCGTTGCGAGCGTGTGATCGAAGCCGGCGGTCGTGCTGGTTTGCGGGTTCGCTGCGGATCGGTGTTCCCGCGAGATCGTCTGTTCCACGTCGCCCACCGACGACGTCTTGCGGAAACGGTTGCGCCGGTGATACGACGTCGCCCCGTTGACGACGCTGCGACGAACATACGCGTGCGGTTCGCGCACCGTGTGCCACTTCACGTGCAACGTGACGAACGCGTCTTGCACGATGTCGCGGGCCGGCTCGACGTTGCCGACGAGCAGCGTGGCGAGACGGACGAGTGGAGTGAACTCGGCGGCGTACAACTCGCCGAAGGTGAGGGGAGTGTGCGTGGACGATGTGGTCGGGGTGAGCTCGAAGTCGATGTGCTCGCGTTCGTCTGCTGCGTCCACCCGTCGCCCTCGACGTACCGGATCGTGTCGTAAGTCTCGGTCCACCACGGTCACGCAACCTAAGACGTTTCAACCTGTCGTTTCCATACATTGCGCGACAATGCCTGAAACCGCGTAAAACGCTCGTCGGTGCCGCCTCAGCGTGAGCGATGAGCGACGCCGGAGGAGAACCACTCCGCGTGCCCAAAATCGCGCAGAAATGTCACCGAACTTCGCGTCAACGGCGGGTGAACGCTGAGCTATTGTGGACCAACGGAGAGCTACAACGCCGTTGTTCAGGAACAGCCGAAGGCTAGAAACAGCCACAAGGAGGTTGCCCAATGAGCCAGCGCCATCGCACCACTGAGGTGCCATTGCCGCCCAAGCAGGAATTGCGTGCCCACGCCCACGGCGAGCGGCACCGAATCCATGTAGAGCTCAATCAGGTTGCCCAGACCGTCAGCTCGGGTTACGAACCCGAAGATCTGCACGAGCCTGGCCGAGCCTGGAAGCCGATCCACCACCACGATGCCGAGGTGGCGAAGGCGAAGGTGGCCAAGAGCACCCGCGGAGTCCGGCACTGGAAGACCAAGATGTGGAAGCGGCGCACCAACGTGCGTCAGGCCCGCGCCGAGGCCTTCCGTCTCGCTGGAGAGTAACGCTGCCCGAGCGCGGCGTGTCGCGATCATCGAGGCACGCCGCGCTCCGGGAGGCAGTGCGCAGCGAACGACTATTCGGGAACGACTATTCGGGTAAGAGCCAGGTAGCGCCGAGTGATTCCCGGCGTTCGATCCACTCCTCCACGGTGATGCCGTAGCGGATGTGGTCTTCCCAGGTGCCTGCGATTTCGAGAAAACGCAACGCGGTGCCTTCTTCGCGAATGCCCAGCTTCTCGACGACTCGGCGGCTGCGCATGTTGCGAGGAACGATGCAGATCTCCAACCGATGGAGCTGCGCTTGTTCGAATGCGTACTTCATCGCGACGACGACCGCTTCCGAGATGTAGCCGTTGCCAGCCAAGCGCTGGTCGATCCAGTAGCCGACGGTGCCCGACTGCAGCGCGCCGCGGGTGACGTTGTTGATGTTGACTTCACCGGCCAGCTCGTCGTCGACGAACACCCCGAACGGGTATGCGTGGTCGGTGGTTCGCTCACGCTCGCGGGCGGCGCACCGGGCTTCGAACGCGTGCCGGTCGCGCGTGGGGTCGGGCAACGACAGGTTGCGTTGTGGCTCCCAGGGGATCAGCCATGCTTCGTTGCGGAGCCGCACCTCACGCCAGGCGGGGAAGTCGGTGGCAGCGAGCGGACGCAGCACCACACGCGCGCCGCGGAGTCGGGGTTGGGGTTGACGCCGCAACATCGAAGCGGGATGCCGAACCACTAGCCCGGTTCCGTCACGAGTGTCACCGAGAACAGTTTGAGCCTGCGCATGAGGGCGAGCACGATGATGCAGGTGGCGACGATGGTTCCCACAGCGTCTGACGGTAGCCCAGGGTTGTGGGCACGTTGTGCGCGATTCTCCGTGGCGACCATCCGGAACACCTCTTCTGCGCTGGCTCGATCAAGTGTCACAGCAGTCGGGGCGACGTCGGAACCCACTTCCAACCGCGCCAACGCTTCGATCTCCACTCCGTGCAACAGCACCGTCTCGGCCAGTTTGAAGGTGGGATGCTCGCGCTCGACGTCGTCGAGGTGGTCTTCGATGGTGCCCAGCGCGTTCGTGAGGTCTTCGGGGCGCGGTGGGTCGTTGGCGATCAGCCACAGCGCGGTGAGATTCGATGGGCCGATCGGGATTTCGGCGGTGTCTCCGTTTGCCAGGCGAACCGCTGTGGAGTGCCGGTCGAGCACGATCCGCACGTCGCGACGGTCGAGCGGCGTGGGTGCAGCCGTGGCGGTGGAACGGGCCAGTTCGGCCTCGACCCAGCGACCGACGGGGTCGTCGCCGCCCGCCAGGTGCCATGCCCAGTGAGCATGCAGGCATTTCACGCCAACTCGTGTGCCGGCAACCCCGCCGAACGGGCGCGGGCCCTGATGATCGGGATCGATGTCCGCATCGCGTTCGGCCGCGTAGCGGGCGTGAGCGTCGGCGATCTCGGCCGGGTCGATGGCAGCCTCGGCAGCGTTGACGCCACCGGCAGCTTCGAGCGTTCCGACCCGACGGATCTCTTCGGGGCTGATCAACCAGTACCGCGTGGGCATCGGGGTGCCGTCGTCCATGAACGGCGAGTTCTTCAAGACGACCGGGTCGCCGTCGGCGTCGCGCACGACCACCTCGTACTGCCCCTGTGGTTCGCGACCCAGCAGCTCTCGAACTCGCTCAGCGTCCGTGCCGTCGCCCACGCGGCTCAGATCACTTCCTGCGGCGAAGCAACAACAGCAGCAACAGCACCGCGGCGACGGCTGGAACCAGGCGCTTCAACAGGGCAGGACCAGCCATGCCGGCCATGTCGATCGGCTCGGCGGCCGGGCCGTCGATCTTGCGAACGGTGGGTGCCGCAGGTGCTTCGCCGCTGCTGACCGGCGCTCCGCTGACCGGTGTGGAATTGTCGGACCCGTCAGCCGTGGCGGTGTTCGTGGCGGTGTTCGCTGCGGTGTCGGCAGCGGGCGCGTCCGCGGTGGACGACTCCGTCGCTGGCATGCCCGACTCGTCGAGCATCTTGTTGAGGTTCGAGGCGAACTGGTCGATCAGCTTCTTGCTCACGTCGCCCATGATCCCACGGCCGAACTGGGCAACTTTGCCCGTGATGTGGAGGTCGGCGGTGACCACGCACCGAGTGCTGGTGGGGGAGAGCGCTTCGGCGTGCGCGCTGATGTCGGCTTCGGCGTTGCCGCGCCCACCGGTGTCGCGACCTTTGCCCTTCAACTTGGCGGTGTGCGCCTCGTCGTCGCGTTCGACGAAGAACGCTTCCCCGACGAACTGTGCGGTGATGGCCCCGAGCTTCACCTTGACGCGGCCGCGATAGATGTCGCCTTCGATCTCTTCGAGTTGGGCCCCCGGCAGGCACGGAGCGATCCGTTCGAGATCACAGATGATCGGCCATGCCTCTTCAATGGACCGATTTACGGTGAACTCGTTGACGATTTGCTCTGCCATAGCTGGAGATCCTCTCGGGTGTCGATGTCGTGGGCTGACCCCGGGCAGGGTATCTGTTCCACGAGCTCAGGGTGTAGCCGCATCACCGATCGGGCACCCTCGTCCCCATCGGTCGGCAGCAGGTGCCACATCGAGTGGTGGAGTCGCACCGGATGGCCGCGCAGGTCGTCGTACGAGGCAACGGCGATCGGTGACATCGAAGCTGCCACCCGCCGCCACGCTTCTGGCAGAACGCCGGGTTGATCGGCCAAGCCAACCACCACTGCAGCGACGCCGGTGCGGCGTGCCTCGGCGAGCGCCACCTGCAGCGAACTGGCCTGCCCGTTGGCCCACTCGGCATGGTGAATGAACTGCACGGTCTCCGAGGTCACCGCGGTCTCCGAGGTCGCTGTGTCGATGCCTGTGTCGATCGCTGTGTCGACACCGTCGGTTGGCGCGTCGGGGCTCGGTGCCGTGGATCGGGCGAGCGCGCTCATGATCTCGGCGCTCGGTTGCGAGGCACCGGTGATGACCACGACGTTGCCGACCCCGCTGGCGAGGGCTGCGATGATCGAGTGCTCTGCCACGGTTCGTTCCCCGAGCACCGCCTCCAACTTGTGGGTGTCGCCAGAAAAGCGACTTCCGGCACCGGCGGCCAACACCACGATGAGGGTGCGTTCATCGAGCGCGTCCGGATCGTCGGATGGTCCAGAGGCCGCCCCGAGCAGCCCGGCGTCCAGTTCCTCGATCACGTCGTCGAAACCGGCGTCTGAATCGTCATCGAAACCGTCATCGAAACCGGCGCTTGGACCGTCTGGGCGATCGTGAGCAGCGTCGCCGGCGACCGTGTCGTGCATCACCGAAGTATGTCATTCGACCGGTCGTTCGTGCGTTGGCGGATCGCTGGACGCCGTCATCCTGTGTGGGCGTCGATCCGAGAATCCCGCTCTCGTCTGTCGCGAACGTGTTGAAAAGAATTCAGTTTGATGTCGTTTATTACGGTCGCGTGACGATAACTTGTCGAAATCAACGGGCGTGGATGACCGGAGAGAGCTGGATGACGAACGACAAGACATTGCTAGATGGTAAAACGCGGCTACACGGTGGAACGCGGCCTCACAGTGGAACGCGCACGGCGCGCCGCGCTGCCCTCGTGGCGGCCGCAGCGGTAGGCGCGACCTTCACGACGATCGGCACCACGATCGTCACGGCGGTGCCATCTGCGCACGCCGGGAGCACGCCGCGAACCTCATCCGAGGAGATCGCCACCGAGGCAGTGGAAGCCGTGGAAGCATTCGCCGACTGGAACCGATCTGGTCGGGCGAGCGACTTCGACCAGTTCGAGCAGGAGCGCGACGACGTGGCAACACTCACCGCTGAAGCCCTCGGACTCGAAGCGGAAGCGGTGCGCGACAACCTGTCGTCGACCACGTTGTTCAAGCAGAACGTGGTCCTCACCGCGATCACTCAGCTCGGCGTGCCCTATCGAAGCATGCAGTCGAACGTTGGATCGGGCTTCGACTGCTCGGGTCTCACGAGTTGGGCCTTCGGCGACGTCGGCGTCGAGATCCCTCGCAGCAGTGGTGATCAGTTCCGTGCGGGTGACAAGCGCTCCGATGAAGAAGCCGTCGCTGGCGACCTCGTGTACTACCCCGGTCACATCGGGATCTATCTCGGTGGCGACATCTACATCCATTCGCCGTACAGCGGCGAACACGTCGAGATCACCATGCTGCCCAGTCGCTCCCACAACTTCGCCGACGTCGTGCAGCCGATCGTCATTCGTGAGGCGAGCTTGGGCACCGATCACACGGTGCCGCATCTGGTCGATACGACGCCTGCCGGCACGCTCCGAATCCGCTGACCGCTGGTCAACAGGTTGGCACCTCGTGGTGCCTGGAGTGGCTGTGCCTACTGGTGGATCGGGCCGTCGGCGTCTCTGAGCGACGGTGCCGAACGACCGGTTCGGCGGGCGATGATCTCCGCACAGATCGAGATCGCCGTTTCTTCCGGCGTACGCGCTCCGATGTTCAAACCGATCGGTGACATCAGGCGGGCACGATCAGACTCGCCGACCCCCGCCTCGATGAGCCGTGTCAGACGATGGTCGTGGGTCTTTCGACTTCCCATCACACCGATGTAACCCACCCTGGTGGAGACCGCTCCCTGAACGGCTGGAACGTCGAACTTGGGATCGTGCGTGAGGATGCACACGGCGTCGCGGGGCCCGAGTTCGTCGCCTCGGCTGGCGAACATCGGTGCCGGCCAGGTGACGCGGACCTCGTCGGCCATCGGGAATCGACGCCGGGTGGCGAAGATCTCGCGGGCATCGCACACGGTGACGCGATAGCCCAGCACCTTGGCGACCTTGGCGAGCGCGGCGGTGAAGTCGACGGCACCGAAAATCCACATCTGCGGCGGTGGTGCCCACGATTCGACGAACACTCGGATCACCGGCGTGTCGAGCAGATCCTCCGGCGTGGTTTCGCCGCCGGGGCCGTAGTGGCGCACGCCGGAACGACCGGCCTCGAGCTCGGCGAGTGCGTCGCGGGCGGCTACTCGATCGAGTTCTGAATCACCCAGCGAGCCGAGGGGCTGCTGGTCGGGGCGCACCAGCAGCTTGAGACCCACCCCCGGGCCGTCGATCACCGTGACCAAAGCCACCGGCGTTTGCGACCGGAGCGCGATGGCGAGTTCGGAGTAGATCGTCACCAGTTCAACTCTTCGATGAACAGCCTGATCGTGCCGCCGCAGGTGAGACCCACCGCGAACGCCTCATCGTCGCTGTAGCCGAAGGTGACGACGCCGGCCGATCGCTCGCCGGCGAGGATCGACAGCGCTTCGCTGACCACCGCTCCCTCGACACAGCCCCCGCTGACCGAACCGATCACTTCCCCGACTTCGTTCACTGCCATGGCCGCGCCGGGTTCGCGTGGCCCCGAACCGTCGGTATCGACAATGCGGGCGATTGCGACGCGTTTGCTGTCGGCACGCCAACGGTCGATGTCATCGAGCAAGTCCTTCACAGCGATTCCTCCACAACGATTCCTCTACAACGATTCCTCCAGGGTGGTCAAGTCTGCCGTGTCGTACGGCGAGCACCACGAATTGAGTGCCGCGGAGTTGCAGGGGGTCAGCTGCTGATCACACGCGCCAACTCGTCGATCGCCTCGATCGAGTGGCCTTCGACGAAGTGGTCGATGTGGGGGAGCGCGGCCGCCATGCCGCGAGCGAGCGGCGCGTACCCCGGCGTGACCTTCAACGGGTTGACCCAGATCACCTGGTGCGCCACGCGGTGCAGTCGCTGCATCTGCTCGCCCAATACGGCCGGGTCGCCGCGATCCCAACCGTCGGACAAGATCACGACGATCGCGCCGCGGGCCATGCCGCGCTGGCCCCAGTTGTCGTTGAACACCTTCAAGCCATCACCCAACCGCGTGCCCCCGCCATAGTCGGCCATACGTTGCGCTGAACGGCGCAGCGCCTGGTCGGGGTCGCGGCTGGACAGCTCGCGGGTGAGTCGTGTGAGGCGGGTTCCCAGCGCGAATGCTTCTACTTTCTGACGTCCCACGACCGCGGCGTGGATGAACCGCAGCAGGGCTCGCGCGTACGGCTCCATCGAACCGCTCACATCGAGCAGCAACACCAGCCGGCGGGGGCGCGTGCTGTGGGCGAGATAGTGGCGGCGAATCGGCTCTCCCTCGGCTTGGAGGGCGGCCCTCACGGTGCGACGCAGATCTGGCCGGTTGGTCGCCGACTTGCTGGGGGCGTAGCGCAGCGAGCGGCGCGGCGAACCAACGAGTCGAAGCCGGGAGATGAGCACTTGCGCCTCGGCCAGCTCGTCGTCGTTGTACTCGGCGAAGTCTTTGCGTCGCAGCACCTCGGCGGCGCTGAAACGCAGCTCGATCACCGGGTCGTCGCTGGCCTCGCCGTCGGTGGAGTCGTCGCTTTCCGAGCCGTCGTCGATCGCGAGCGTGATCTGCATCGGGTCATCGGCGGTGTCGTCGATACCGCTGCCCGTGGTGTGTTCCCAGAACACACGGAATGCCCGGTCGTAGAGGTCGTGATCCTCGGGGCGGCGAACCAGGGTGGCACGGCCCGCCCAATACACGTCGTCGTGCTCGTCGAGGCCGACCACGGCCAGCGCCTCGCCGAACGCGATGGTGCTGCTCAGCGGAACATTCAAACCCGCGCCACGGAGCAACCGGACGAACGCGACGGCGATCTCACCGGCGTCGCGGGTTGGTGATGTGTGAGACACGATCAACCCACGTTGCGGTCGTACGCCTGCTTCACGGCTTGCTTCAGCAGGTCGGCGACCCCGTGCTGTTCGACCCGCTGGTGATCCTCGCGGTACTTCAACACCGTGCCGAGCGTGTAGGCGACGCTTTGCTCGTCGAGCGTGGTGACGCCCAGTCGGCCGAGCGCGCTCGCCCAGTCGATGGTCTCGGCCACGCCCGGTGGCTTGTACAGGTTGAGGTCGCGCATCGCGGCCACCGCAGCAGCCACTTCGCGAGCGAGTTCCGCGGAGCACGCGGGCACCCGGAGTCGGACGATGTCGACTTCGCGTTCGAAGCTGGGATGGTCGACCCAGTGGTACAGGCATCGCCGCTTGAGTGCGTCGTGCACGTCGCGGGTTCGGTTAGACGTGAGCACCACGATCGGCGGCTGCTCGGCCTTGAACACGCCGAGTTCGGGGATGGTGATCTGATAGTCCGACAGCACTTCGAGCAGATACGCCTCGAACTCGTCGTCGGCTCGGTCGATCTCGTCGATCAGCAGCACGGGCGGAGGGCCATCGGCAGGAGCGATCGCTCGCAACAGCGCGCGCTTCACGAGGAATCGTTCCTGGTAGAGGTCGGCCTCCAACGAATCGGACGTGCGACCGATCGTTTCGCCCGTCGCCTCGGCGGCCCTGAGATGCAGGAGTTGGCGGGCGTAATCCCAGTCGTACACGGCCTGCGCTGCGTCGATTCCTTCGTAGCACTGCAGGCGGATCAGTTCGCCGCCGCTTGCCTTGGCCATCACCTTGGCGAGTTCGGTCTTGCCCACTCCGGCCTCGCCTTCGAGGAGCAGCGGCCGCTTCAGTTCCAAAGCAAGAAACACGGCGGTGGCGATGCCCTCGTCGGGGAGATACCCATGTTTGCTGAGGGCGGCGCTCACGTCTGCCGGTGTCATGACCGCCGACGATACCGTCGGAGTTCATGGAACTCGGGATTCAGGGCAAGCGAGCCGCGGTCGCGGCCGCGTCGGCAGGGCTCGGTTTCGAGTCGGCACGGGCATTGGCCAACGAAGGGGTGCAGGTGGTGATCTGCGGTCGTGACCGGTCGAGGATCGACGCGGCGGCCGCCCGCATCGGTCACGACACGGTGGGTCTGGTTGCCGACGTGGGCACACCCGACGGGGCGCGAGCGTTCGTGGCCGCGGCAACCGAAGCGATGGGTGGGCTCGACATTCTCGTCACCAACGCGGGCGGGCCGCCTGCCGGCACGTTCGAATCCACGCCGTTCGACGCGTATCCCACCGCGATCGACCTGAACCTGCTGTCGATCGTGGCGATGTGTCAGTCTGCCGTTCCCGCCATGCAGGCCCAGGGGTGGGGGAGGGTCGTCGCCATCACCTCGGTGTCGGTTCGTCAGCCGATCGCCAACCTGATCTTGTCGAACACGGCCCGAGCTGGTGCCACCGGGTTCTTGAAGACGCTCGCGAGAGAGGTGTTCGCCGACGGAGTCACGGTGAACAGTGCCCAACCGGGTCTCCACGCCACCGACCGCGTGGCCCAGCTGTACGGAGACTCAGCCGATCCGAGTTCCATCGGCGATCCGGCCGACTTCGGAGCGATCGTGGCGTTCCTGTGCAGCCAGCAAGCCAAGTTCACCACTGGTGTCGGCCTCCACATAGATGGAGGCACCTACCAAGGCCTGCTGTGACGGACGCCAATAGATACGGGGGAAATGAGCGGAATGACGAGTGGATTCAATGGGAGCGCAGCGACCTATCCGCTCATCCCCTAGGCGCCGGCTTCTACGAGCGCACGCTTCACCAGCACTTTGGCGAGGTGGGTGCGGTACTCGACGCTGGCGTTCAGATCGCCCTGCGGTTCGGCTTCGGCCACCGCTAGCTCGGCGGCGTCGGCCGCCGAGGCACCACCGGCAAGGGCTGACGACACGCTGGTGGCGAGCACCGGCACCGAACCCATGTTGACCAATCCCACGCCGGACTCGCCGTTGCGATGCCAGGCCGCCACGCCGACGATTGCCCAGTCTTGGGCGCGACGGTTGAACTTCTGGAAGCTCCACCCGGCACCATTCATCTTGGGGACTCGGATCTCGGTGAGCATCTCGTCGGCTTCGAGGGTAGAGGTGAGGAAGCCTTGGTAGAAGTCTGACGCTGCGATCTCGCGTGTGCCGTTCGGGCCCTGTGCCACGTAGGTGGCACCGAGCGCGAGCGTGGTGGCCGGCAGGTCCGACGCCGGGTCGGCGTGTGCGAGCGAACCGCCGATGGTGCCGCGATGGCGAACCTGGGGGTCGCCCACGTGGCCAGCAGCGTGCGCGAGCAGGGGGACTTCCGCTTTGAGCAACGCACTGGTCTCGACGTCCATGTGCCGCGTGAGCGCACCGATGGCGATGTGGTCGCCGGCGTCGCGGATGTACGACAGGTCGGTCACGCGACCGATGTCGACGAGCACCGCCGGTTGTGCGAGGCGCAGCTTCATGAGCGGCAGCAGGCTGTGGCCACCGGCTAGGAACTTGGCCTCGTCGCCGTGCTCGCCGATCAGGCTGATCGCTTCTTCGGCGGAGCCGGCGCGAACGTAGTCGAATTTTGCGGGGATCATGACCTGGCCTCCGGTTTACTTGCCCACGGCCGCGAGGACCGACTGAACGATGTTGTGGTAGCCGGTGCACCGGCACAAGTTGCCCTCGAGGCCGATGCGCACTTCGCGTTCGGACGGGTCGGGGTTTTCTTTGAGGAGACTGGTGGCAGCCATGACCATGCCCGGCGTGCAGTAGCCGCACTGCAGCCCATGGTTCTCCATGAACGCCTGCTGCATGGGATGCAATGTGCCGTCAGCTGCGGCCATGCCTTCGATCGTGGTGATGTCGGCACCGTCGGCCTGAACGGCCAGCACGGTGCAACTCTTCACGGCTTCGCCGTTGAGGTGTACCGAACACGCACCGCACGATGACGTGTCGCAGCCGATGTTGGTGCCCGTCAGTCCGATGTTTTCGCGAACGTACTGCACGAGCAGCGTGCGCGGTTCGACATCGTTCGTGTGCGTGACACCGTTGACGGTAACGCTGATCTCCACTGTGACTTCCCCTCGATCGGTGGGTTGGCGGCTGATGCCTCGAACATCATGCCTCATTCACGATCGATCAAACGAGTGGGCCGGGATTTGTGTCGGACACGATCCACGCCTCAGGAGGGGGAGCGGAGGACCTCCATCAAGCGGAGTCGCTTGCCGGTGCGTACGAGAGCCCTCGAGTACACCACGATGGCGAGCCGTGCCGCGACGACGGTTCCGACCACCAGACACACGACGGACGCGACGATCTGCGGCGCGGTGGCCGCGCCGACGGCGATGCGGGCCGGCATGACGATGGGCGACGAGATCGGCACGATGCTCAGCACGACACCGACCGTGGTTTCGAGTGTGGACAGCGACACGATGTAGATCGCGATCAGCGCCACCGTAAGTGGCGCGATGGTGCCGCCAACCTCCTCGGTGCGGTCGGCGAGAGCGCCGAGCATGGCCGCGAGCAGCAGGTAGATCACGATGCCACCGATGACCCAGAGCGCGCTCGACGCCAGCGTGGTGCCCATGCCTTCTGGCATGTCGCTCGCAATGATGGTCTTCACGATGATGGGCAGGGCACCGACGAAGATACTCGCCAGCCCGAGCGCCCCCATGCCGATGACCTTGCCGAACAACAGCGATCGGGTCGGTGCCACCGCCAACAGCACCTCCGAGACACGGTTGGCCTTTTCCGTGGCGACCGAGGTGGCGATGCCCTGCGAGAGCAACATGATGAGCAGGTACATGATGATGGTCAACCCGAACGCCGTTGCCTGCCGGCCTCCTCGTTCGGTGTCGACGGTTTCGACGGTTGCCGGCGCGAGATTGCTCACTCGGTCGACCACGGCTTGATCGACGCCAGCCGTGCTGAAGATCCGATCGGCTGCGGTGCGACGCAACACCTCCTGCGTGATGGGCACGATCACGGTTACCTCGTCGGTGCGCTGCAGGATCGTCACGACGCCATCCGGGTCACCGACCAACCCGAAGTCGGCGTCGCCGTCGACGACGAGTTGCCGCGCTGCCTCCACGGTTGCCGCCTGCTCGATGGTGACGTCGATGTCGACCGTCGCTGCCGTGTCGGTGATGGCGGTGATCACGTCGGCCGACACGCTGCCGGCGGTGGCGAAGGTGACGTCGTCGTTGCCGCCGCCGACAAACTCCGGAATCACCATCAAGGCGACCGAGCCGAGGAAGAGCAGTGCCGTACTGATCCAGAACGCCTTCTTGCGACCGGTCTCGAGGATCTCCCGTTGGGCGACGAGTCGGGTGATGCGGTTCATGCCGGCTCTCTCGCCGCGTCGACTTCTGGGTCGACTTCTGGGTCGGCGTCAGTATCGGCATCGTCGCCGAGAGCTGCGAGGAACATCTCCGACAGCCGCGGCTGCGTGACGGCGAACGACCGCACCCGGTGATTCGCTCGGACTCGGTCGAGCACGTCGCCCGCATCGGCTCCGCGTGCGAGTTGCACCCGGGTGCCGGTGGCCGTCACCGAGCCGATGGTGCCTGCCGTCTCGTCGAGCTCGTCGTCGGCGAGCACTGCATCGACTTCGAGGTACCGATCATCGCTGTCGGCCCGAAGCGTGACCAGGTCGCCCGACATGACGACTCGTCCGTGGTGGATCATCACGATCGACTCGCACAGGTCCTCCACCAAGTCGAGCTGATGACTCGAGAACAGCAGCGATTTCCCGGCGGCGACATGACCGGTGATCACGCCCGAGAGGAACTTCACCGCCGTCGGGTCGAGCCCTGCGAACGGCTCGTCGAGCACCAGGAACTCGGGGTCGTGCACCATCGCTGCGGCGAGTTGTACCCGTTGGGCCATTCCGCCCGACAGGTCGCGGATTCGATCGTTGGCCCGGTCGGCCAGGCCGAGCTCGCCGAGCAGGCGCTCGGCGTTGGCGCGTGCCGTCGGCCGGTCGATGGCGTGCAACTGGGCCAGCCAGACCAGGTGATCGAGGGCGCGCATGTCTGTGTACAGGCCGCGTTCTTGGGGCATGTACCCCCAGTTGCGGCGCACGTCGGGGTTGACCGGCTGACCGTGCCAGGTGATCGTGCCGGCATCGGGCACGATCACCCCGAACAGCACGCGCATGAGTGTCGTCTTCCCGGCACCGTTCGGTCCGAGCAGCCCGGTCACCCGACCCGGTTGCACCGTGCAGTCGAGCTGGTCGAGCACGCGCCGGTCGCCGAACCGGTGTGACAGTCCGCTGATCGTCAGCGTCGCGTCGGAGCGGGCTGCCAGCGGTGCAAGGTGAGATGTGCCTGGAGATGAAGTGGCCATGGGGAATCCATTCCGTTCGAAGAGCTGCCGCTGGTTCGGGCGATGGTTCGGTCGATGGTTCGGTCGATGGTTCGGTCGACGAGCCGGTGAGCGGCCGACGTCGACCCTACCCACACGACGGTGGACCGAACTCGACTCGTGCGCGTCGCGCGGGGCGCGATGTGGTGAGATAGCACAGCAGACAGGAAGGATGCCATGAGCTCTGTGAACTACGACCCACACGCGGGTGCGGTGCTGCCGACAGGGAACGAATCGGGTGCCACGCGACATCGAGACGACACCGAGCCGTGGTACGAAACGTTCCCTTGGTGGGCGGTGCTGATGGGCATCATCTTCGCCGTACTGGTCGGCCTGGTCGTGTTCGATGCCGGCTACAACCAGGCGTACGATCGCATCATCCCGGGGCTCTGGCTCACCGTGAAGGCGACGCTTGCGTCGTTCGCCATCGCGTGTTCGGCTGGTCTGCTGCTGGCGCTCATGCGGACGTCGGGCAGTGTGGTCATGCGCAACCTGTCCCGCACGTACGTGGAGTTCATCCGCGGTATCCCGATGTTGGTGTTGATCTTCACCATCACGTTGGTCGTGGTGCCCGAGGTGAGCAACTCGCTCGGGATGCAGAACCGGATCTCACCGTTCTGGCGTGCGGTGATCGCGCTGTCGTTGATCTACGCCGGCTACATCGCCGAAATCTTCCGGGCCGGCATCGAGTCGGTCGATCGCGGCCAGGTGGAAGCCGGCCGCTCGCTCGGCCTGTCCCGCCGTGACACCACGCGGTCGATCGTGTTGCCGCAAGCGCTGCGGGCGGTGGTGCCGCCGCTCGGCAACGACTTCATCGCGGTGTTGAAGGACACGTCGCTGCTGTCGACGGTCGGGGTGCTCGAGATCACGCAGAACGCCCGCCAGTACTCCGCTGGTTCGTTCAAGTTCCGAGATGCCTACTTGGCGACCACGTTGATCTACCTGTCGCTGACGATCCTGCTGTCGTTGCTGTTGGCGTTCCTCGAGCGGCGGCTGTCGGCCGGCCGGACCGCGGTGCGCTCATGAGCACCGTCGAGAACACGAACGACACCAACACGATGATTCGGGTTCGCGATCTGCACAAGACATTCGGCAAGCACATCCAGGCAGTCGCCGGTGTCGACCTCGACGTGCGCTCGGGCGAGGTCGTGGTGATCGTCGGCCCATCCGGAAGCGGCAAGTCGACGGTGTTGCGATGTCTCAACTTGCTGGAGACGCCGACCCACGGCACCGTGGAAATCGACGGCGTCGACGTCACCGCCAAGGGGTGCGACATCGACGCCATCCGGGCCGAGGTGGGCATGGTCTTTCAGCAGTTCAACCTGTTCCCGCATCTGACCGTGATGGACAACATCGTGCTCGCCCAACGCAAGGTGCGGCACCGCAACAAAACGGAGGCCACCGCCGAGGCGATGCGGCAGCTCACCCGGGTCGGCATTCCGGAAAAGGCGGACGCCTACCCCAAGCAGTTGTCGGGTGGGCAACAGCAGCGGGTGGCGATCGCCCGGGCGTTGGCGATGGGCCCGAAGGTGATGCTGTTCGACGAACCCACGAGCGCGCTCGACCCCGAGATGGTCAGCGAGGTGCTCGACGTCATGCTGGAACTCGCCAAGGCGGGGATGACCATGGTGGTGGTCACGCACGAGATGGGGTTCGCCCGACGAGCCGCGGATCGGGTGGTGTTCATCGACGAGGGCAAGTTCGTCGAGATCGGTTCTCCCGACGAGATGTTCGACCGGCCGCAGCACGAACGCACCAAAGCCTTCTTCGACAAGATCCTCCATCACTAACCGGCGAAGGGATAGTGCCTGGCACTATCCCTTCGCTGTGTCGGGGATCTGGCTTCGTCGGGTATTGTCCGGGTCTTGCAGGGGGTGAGAAGGCTCTTGGTGACGGTGATCGCCGCGTTGGTGACGATGTTGGCGTTCGCCCCACCGGCACACGGGCAAGACGACGCGTCCTCGGGCAGTATTCGCGGCACGCTCGAGGCGCTCGAGGGCGGGGAGCGCACCCCTGTGGCGGGCGTCGTGATCACCGTCGAACTCGAAGGAACGCTGATCGGCGAGGCCGTCTCCGACCCCGACGGCGGCTGGCAGATCCCCGTACCCGGTGCCGGCGTCTACGTCGTCACACTCGACGTGTCCACGTTGCCCGACGGCGTCGCACCGACCGACCCGGCGAGCATGACGCTCGGCAACGTCGACGTGCGTGACGGGCAGAACAAGACGGTCCGCTTCAACCTCGGCCCGGGGTCGGTGTCGACGGTGAGCACGTGGGACGACGTCAGCGGGCGCGTCGTGCTCGGCCTCAAGCTGGGGGCGATCATCGCGCTCGCCGCCGTGGGATTGTCGCTGATCTTCGGCGTGACCGATCTCGTCAACTTCGCCCACGGCGAGTTCATCACGGTAGGGGCCGCCGTTGCCTACCTGCTGCACGCAACGGGGTCTGGGCCGGGATGGCCGCTCCTCGTCGCGGCGATACCGGCCA
>DATKCX010000243.1:0-4973 GCA_035512975.1 Ilumatobacter sp. | reverse complement strand
GGTCCAACGGCCATAAACCAAAGCGTCCGAAACAGATCAAACAAGGTGTCCGAAGCGCACCGCAGTGCGCCGCTTATCGCGGACGTCCCCGCCGGCACGCGTTTCAGTCATGACACCCGTCGCAACTACCGCTAGGACACTGGCGATGTCCTCGTCGACCGACGACGAACCCCCGCGGACTCCTGTTTGCGGCGCCCAGCCGGTTGCGCTCTGCGCAACCGGCAAGTCTGTGTCGAACTTGACAACGCGTTCAAAGGCGCGATTCGAGGGACGGTTGGCGGGTGCGAGTGAGGCGGAGGTAGGTCGGATGGACGGGGTGCATGATGCGTGCGCGGAGAAGAGCTGGAATTGCGTAGCGCGAGGGCGCGTTCGAGTGAAAGCGATGATTGAGGCACCATGACGGGGACGGCTCCCACCCTGAGCGGCGCGGGTCGTACCATGACGGCCGCGACCGCAGTCACGCGAATAGCGTCTGTGCCACGTTCTGACGGTCCAACAGCCACGTGCTTCGATGAGAACGACAAATCCATCGGCTCGACGGTCCCCGCGCCTCAGAGGCTTCTCAGCGCCATGTAGTACGGGCCACGCCGACATCGACCGGCGCCACTGCCTCGTTCACGGCGACGTCGTGATTCCTACGTCCACAAGATGTAGTCGCACGAACAGCGCTCATGTCCTCGGTGAGGCGCAGCCCTGCCGGTACTCCGTTGAGGATGACGTTGAGCGGTTTCCATCCTGGTGCAGCTCGCTGTTGAGGTTAATGCTCAATCACGTCCGGCCGTGACAGCGTATGCGTCAGCGCTCGCTTCGCGTTGTTGACGCGTACGCATCAAAGAACGCAGCAGTAAGCGAATCATCTGCTCGCGACTCGAATTCAACGACTTCATCAACGGACAACACCACTCGGTTGCTTCGTCGCGTCGTACCTCAACGATCGCGCTTTTCGTCGGCATGCGAGACAACAACACCGATGCACGAGACAGGCCGCGCGTTGCGCAATCGAGCTTGGATGTCGTATTCGAGCACGCCGGCACACTCGAGATCACGCCGAGCGCGGCGACCGTGCTGTTGCGCATTCTGCGCAAGGCCGCTCGACGGCAGCAACTCAACATCGATGACAGCGACCCGTCGGAACCTCTATGCCTCTCGAGCATCATGAAGCGATTCGCTTTCTACGGACGCGTGAGCACCGAGGACCAACAAGACCCGACGTCATCGCGCAACTGGCAGCTTGCCCGTTCACGACAGGTCATTGAATCCGTGAGCGGCGAAATCGTCGAGGAGTTCTTCGACATCGGCCAGTCGCGCTCGCTGCCATGGAAACGCCGCCCCGAAGCGTTGCGCCTACTCGCCGCGTTCCGTGAACCCGAGCGTGGCTTCGACGCAGTCGTGATCGGTGAACCGCAGCGGGCCTTCTACGGCAACCAGTTCGGCCTCACCTTTCCCGTCTTCGTGCACTACGGCATCGAACTCTGGGTCCCCGAGGTCGGTGGCAAAGTCGATCCCGGCTCCGACGCACACGACCTCGTCATGAGCCTGTACGGCGGAATGAGCAAGGGCGAGCGCAATCGAATCAAGACGCGTGTACGCGCCGCAATGACTGCGCAAGCTGCGATCGAAGGCCGATTCCTCGGCGGCCGCCCGCCCTACGGCTACGTCATCGGCGACGCCGGACCCCACCCCAATCCGGGCAGAGCCGCCGCGGGCCAACGGCTACACGCTCTCGAGCTCGATCCCGTCGCAGCGCCCGTCGTACAGCGAATCTATGAAGAGTTCATTGCTGGCAGCGGTCTCCACGCCATCGCCGAGAAACTCACCGCTGGCGGCATTCCGTCTCCGTCAGCTCATGACCCAGCCCGCAATCGGCACCGCATCGGCAGCGGCGGCGCGTGGTCGAAGCACGCCACCCGAGCCATCCTTCGCAACCCCCGCTATACGGGTCGTCAAGTCTGGAACCGCCAACGACGTGACGAAATACTCATCGACGTCGAAGACGTAGCGCTCGGCCACGAGAGCAAGATGCGATGGAATGACGAGTCTGAGTGGGTGCGATCGCAGCATCTCACCCAAACCCCGATCGTCAGCGTCGATACTTTCGACGCCGCGCAGCAAATCTTCGCCGCCGGCCAGCGCGCCCCTGTTCGCAAAGAACGAACCCGGCACCCGTATGTGCTTTCCGGCCTGATGCGCTGCGGATTGTGCCGACGCAAAATGCAGGCCTCGTGGAACAACGGCCAGGCCTACTACCGGTGCAAGTTCCCTGCTGAACACGCAGTCGCCGAGGACAAGCACGCTAAGACGGTCTATGTCCGCGAGGACGTGGTCGTTCCCGGCCTCGATGCGTGGATCGCTGGTCTCTTCGACGACGAACACCTTGACGCCACCTGTGCCGCCCTCGCCGCAGCTAGCGATACCGAACCCGAGATGCATCAAGATCGAGAAGTCGGTCTCCGTCGCCAAATCAAGGACTGCGACGCCAAGCTCACCAAGTACCGAGCGCTGCTCGAACAGCAGCCCGACATCACCACCGTCGGTTCGTGGATCGCCGAGGTCGAGCGCGAGCGAAAGCGTCTCGAACGAGAACTGGGCCGCAAACCGACGACACACAAACTCACCACGAACGAGATCAAAGCTCTTGTTGGCCAGCTCAAAGACATTGTCGCCGTGCTCGCCAACGCGAGCCCCGAAGACAAGCGAGCCATCTACGACGAGCTCGGGTTGAACCTGACCTACCACCCCGAGACCAAGATGGTCCGTGCGGGTGCCGGCGCACCCCATGTACTCAGGGTTGGTGTCGGAGGAACGACACAGATGGTTACCCCACGCGCCGCGACGGTGGGTTTGCTCGACGTCGCGGCGTAGCGCTCCACGTCTTGATCGCTACGTTTCCCGCCACCTCACCGCATTTCTTTGCCAGTTCCTCAGCGATGGCCGTAACGGCCAAGCCAGCGCCCCAACGTCCTTCGGACACGCCTTCCGATGCGAGGGCATACCGGACCGCGATCAGCGCGGTGGTCCGCTACGTGGTGGCTCGGTAGGCGGGCGGGGAACGAGTGAGAGGCTTGACGCCCGACATCCCGCCCGCTCATCGAACCAACAGAGCTCTCAGGCTAAGAAGCTCGACGGCCCCATGCAGCCACAACCGTGGTCGACATGAACATGGTTCGAGGGTCTGTGTATGTATCGAGGAGGACGTCGACGTCCTGTTGCGTCACGAAGCCAGTGGCGACGCAGGCATCGGCGATTTGGCGCGCACTGAACTCATAAAACCCGGCACGAGTAGAACCGCCGACAACCAGTTTGGAGGACATTTCTGCGTCGATGTCGACAAGCCCTGCGTTAGTCATGAGAGAGGGCAGTACACGGCCCAGTTCCCAATCGCCGCCAGCCTGTGCTCCGAGGGCCTCCACCGCGCGAAAAAAGCGCCGCCACGGCGACCGCATCCGCGCTGGTAACGCGAATTGCCGAGCAGCGGGAAGGTGACGGTTGATGGTGTTGTCGCCGACCTCGATGAGCAGCCAGCCGCCGGGAACGAGCGCCTCGATGAGCTTTGCAAGGACCTCGACTCGCTCCGGCAGGTGCTCGAGCACGAGACGCGCGTGGATCAAATCGAAGTTGCGGTCAAGCGGCTCGGTTTGGATGTCGTGGGCTAGTACTTCAACGTTGGGCAGATCGATCTCGTCAAGAAAGCGTGTGTCGAGGTCGGTGGCAAGAACAGAACCCGATTGCCCGACGTGCTCGGCCATCCAGCGCGCAACCGACCCACCGCCGCCTCCCAGCTCGAGACAATTCCATCCAGGACCGAGTCCGAGGCTGGCCAAGTGCCGCAAGGTGGTCGGATCGAAGAGCGCTTCAATACCGGCGAGCCGGCGGCGCTGCTCCGACCATTCGTTGCTCAGGAGATATTTCGACTCAGCCACGAGCTTCCTTCGGTCACAGCGACGGATGACAAGCGACCATCGCCATCCCGTGCGAAAGGCGTGCCACCGTCATGAGCGATCGGCGCGACTCCGCAGAGCTCCAGCAGTTGAAACGTTGCAGCGTCGTATTTGCCCGCGATCTGCTCGAAATATACATGCGGGAGCGACGACCGTTGCGAGCCTTCTCGTCGTCCGCCTTTTCTTCGACAAATTCTTCGATCGCGACCGGTCGAATGTGTCCTCCTTTCGCTCCGGGCAAGGGCATGGCGGCATCGGTCAGAACGCTACGAAGATTGCGGAGAAGGTGTGCCAGCCTCCCTGACGCTCCGCAGGGTGCCACCCTGGCCGTCCCAAACTGATCATGTACCGTGGAACGCGGTGGGGTAAGGGAGCGATGTATTCAGTGCTCGACAGCCGCGGCGACGGATGGGCTTGCCGATGAACTCGTCAACGCCCGTGACGATGGTCGCCCGTGCGGATTTCCACCGCCAGCGCCTGCCGCTGTTGCTGTTCGCACTGGTCGTGGCGCTCGTGTGCGGTGCCGTGTTCGCAACAGCCGCCGGCGCGCGACGCACGGCGTCGGTGCTCGATCGGTTGCAGGCCAGGTACCCGGCGCCCGATGTGTGGATCGGCGTCAGCGATCCGCGATTCGCGGGCGACGTCGAACGGATGAACGACCTGCAAGCACAGCTGGCGGCGCTCGATGGAGTGGAACGCGTCGCAGGAGGCCCCAACATCTTCATCGCCAGCGAGCTCGACGAGCCGCTCACCTTCAGCACAGGTGCTGATGATGCGAGCTACGCCGCGTACCTTCAGGACGCTGTTCGGTTCATCGCCGGTCGGAAGCCCGCAATCGACGGCACTCGGGAGATCGCCCTGAACGAAGCAGCGGCGGACGCGTTGGGTCTTGGTCCTGGTGATTCCCTTGCGGCGCCCACGCTCAGCGTGGAGACTGCTGTAGGCCTGGTCGAAGGCCGGGGGGACTTCGTGGCCGACGGGCCCGAACTCAGCTTCGACGTGGTGGGTGTCTATCGGGACAGTCTCGACGTGGAA
>DATKCX010000242.1:0-2720 GCA_035512975.1 Ilumatobacter sp. | reverse complement strand
CGCGGGGCTGGGGGATGGTGTGGCGGATCAGGGGCTGGCCGGGGCGGTAGGCCAGGTAGTGGTGCGATGGCGCGTCGAGCACCACGGCGTGGCCGGCGCTGCCCGGGGTGAGCCGGCCCACATCGGTTCGCTTCAGCGCCGCTGCCCCACCAACGGTGACGGCTTGAATCGCCTCGTCGATGGTCATGCGCATCTCGCGCACTGCAAGCGCGATACAGAACGACAGCGACGTCGTGTAGCTGGAACCGGGATTGCAGTTCGACGCCAGCGCGACGGTCACCCCGGCGTTGATGACTCGTCGCGCCGGTGGATACGGCTGCCTCGTCGAGAAGTCGGCGGCCGGCAGGAACGTCGCCACCGTGGTTCCCCCGGCGAGTGCGTCGATGTCGTCGTCGGACAAGAAGGTGCAGTGGTCCACCGACGCGCATCCGCACTCCACCGCGAGTTGCACGCCCGGCCCGTGGCCCAACTGGTTGCCGTGCAGCCGGGTTCCCAAACCGGCAGCCTTCCCCGCGTTCAGAACCGTCCGACATTGGTCGGCGTCGAATGCGCCGACTTCGCAGAAGGCGTCGATCCATCGGGCGTACGGGGCTGCTTCTGCCAACATCTCACCGACCACCAAGTCGATGTAGTCATCAGGGCGGTTGGCGTACTCGGCGGGCAGGAGGTGCGCCCCCAGCAACGTCGTTTCCGGCGTGTAGCGGGCGGCCAGCTCGAGCGATCGCACTTCGTCGGGGACGTTCAGTCCGTAGCCCGATTTGATCTCGATGGTCGTCGTGCCCGAGCGGTGGGCCTCCAGCAGCCGTTGACGGACGAGACGATCGAGCTCGGTGGTGCTCGCGGCCCGGGTGGCGTCGGTGGTGACTCGGATTCCGCCGCCGTCGTATGGCTGGCCAGCCATGCGTGCGGTGAACTCTTCGGCTCGATCGCCGGCGAACACGAGATGAGTATGCGAGTCGACGAACCCTGGCAGCACGCACGCGCCATCGGCATCGATGCATTCGTCGCCGATCGCTCCGGCAGGACCAACCGCTGCGACGACTCCGTCGACGATGACGACCGACGCGTTGTCCACGATGCCGAGCGCGCCGCGTCCGAGCGCAGGGTCGTTGGTGATCAGTGAACCGATGTTGTCGATCACCAACGCGCTGCCGACCGAGTTCATCAGGCGAACAGATCCGTGATCGAACGTTGCAACTCGGCGGCCACGTCGAATCGACGGTGCGCACCGTCCGCCACGACGAGGTTGCCGCCGATGATCACGTTGGTGACGTCGCTCGCCGTTGCGGCGAACACCGCGGACTCGACCGCCTGGTGGGTGGGTGCGCCGGCCGTGCGAACCGAGTCGAGCGTGATGGTGGTGAGATCGGCGTGGTTGCCCACCGCGATCGTGCCGGCATCGTGCCAGCCGAGGCTGGAGTGTCCGTTCTGCGTCGCCATCTCCAGCAAGCTCGTCGCACGGTGTGCCCCGCGTTGCAACGAACCCAACCGTTCGTCGAGCTCGACTGCTCGGGCCTCTTCCAACAGGTCGATCATGGCGTGCGAATCCGTTCCGAGACAGAGGCGCGCACCTGCCGCCACGAGGGCTCGGGTCGGCCCGATGCCGTCACCCAGGTCGCGTTCGGTCGTGGGGCACACGCAGACGAAACCGTCGAGCCCCAGTTGTTCGATGTCGTGGTCGGACAGATGGGTGGCGTGCACCGCCGTGAACCGGTCGCCCGCCAGCCCGGCGTCGGCGAACACGGTCGTCGGTGTGCTGCCGTGCACAGCGAGGCACTGCTCGTTTTCGGTGTGTTGTTCAGACACGTGCGCGTGAACCGGGGCCGAGCGGTCGTCGGCCCAGGTGGCGACCACGCTCATCGATGCCGGATCCACGGCGCGAACCGAGTGAATCGCAGCTCCGATGCGATGAGTGGGGCCGGCCTGCATCAGATCGACCCGCTCGGCCCAACGCTCGGCAGAGCCGTCGGTGTAACGAACCTGGACGCCCGTCGGCGCCGAGTACGCGGTGCGGGTGGTCGCGAACCCGCCGTGGAGATAGAGCGTGTCGAGCAATGTGATCCGCAGACCCGCTTCGTCGGCGGCGGCGAGCAACGCCTCGCCCATGGCGTTCGGGTTGGCGTACGGGGCCCCGTCGGGTAGGTGGTGGACGTAGTGGAACTCGCCGACGGTCGCCACGCCGGCCAACGCCATCTCGCCGAACGTTGCACGCGCGAGTCGGAAGTATCGATCAGGATCGAGCCGCTCGGCGGCGCGATACATCACGTCTCTCCATGTCCAGAACGAACCCGAGTCGCCCTGCGTACGTCCGCGTAGCGCTCGGTGGAACGCGTGGCTGTGCGCGTTGGCGAACCCGGCCACGGTGAGTCCCGCGAGATGGGTTGACCCGGCTGCTCGGTCGGCACCTGGCGTGACCGAGCGGATGCGCCCGTCGGCGACGGTGATCGCCACCCGCTCCACGGCCGAACCGTCGACCACGACGACATCGCACCAATACGTCGTACTCTCGTCGGCAGCGGTGGATGAGCTCACGACCCGACTCGGTCGACGAAGTCGGTGATGCGCTCGATGAATGCGGCGCGGTGGTGGCGTTCGAACTCGTCCCAGGTGGCGATGGTCGTCGGGTCGGTGACCCGGTCGATGAACAACACGCCGTCGAGGTGATCGCATTCGTGCTGCCACGTGCCGGCGGTGAGACCGCGTTTCACCTCGTCGTGTTC
>DATKCX010000241.1:0-6369 GCA_035512975.1 Ilumatobacter sp. | reverse complement strand
TCAGACGCCCACGGGGAGAACGGCTCCGTAGCCGGACGCGTTGTCGCCGGTGATCACGGGCAACTGCAGCGCAGCGCTGTCTTCACTGAACACGTTGTCGCTCGACAGGCTCACCTGTGACAGGTTGCGGGTGCTGTTGGTGTAGCGCGAGTCGGTGTACACGGTCTCGCACATCGCTTGTGGCAGCGCGAGCTGGGATGTCTTGATGGCGTTGCGTCCGTTCGTTGCAGCTGCAACGGTCTCGTAGATCTCGAAGTGCATGTGTGGCCAGCGTCCTGCGTAACAGCCAGGGATGATCGTGGTGAACGTCACTTGACCGTTGGCGTCTGCGACCTGCACGCCGCGTAGGAAGTTCTCCTCGGTGACGCCGCTGGAGTACAACGAATACAGCCCGTCGGCAGTGCAATGCCACAAGTAGACCGCAGCGCCAGCCAGTGGGACGCCGCCGCCACCGATGTCTTGCACGCTGAGGGTGACGGTCATCGGGATGCCATCAGCGACGCCGCTCGCGGATCCGAAGCTCGACCTGATGTCGCTGCGCACGACGTCGGCTTCGGTGAGCACGTTGACGCCGTTCGTGCCGTCGCCGGGATACGGGCCACCAGTCTCGTCGGGAATCTCCGTGGTAGCGGTAGCGGTCGGCGTGGTTGCTGCAGTCGCCGCTGTGGTGGCCACCGTGCCTTCCGTGGTCGCGGTCGTCGCCGGCAAAGCTGTGCCGGTTGTTGCTGTGCCGGTTGTTGCTGCGCCGGTTGTTGCTGCGGTCGTGCCGGGCGTTGCCGGTGTGGTGGATGCAGTCGTGGCCGCGGTGCTCGAGTCGGAGCCGCAAGCCGCCAACGCGACGACGCCGATGCTGGCCGAACCCAAGAGGCCGAGGAGCCGTCGACGCGACACGTTGCTCAGATCGAACGCCAATCCGCGGTCGAAGTCCTCGATTGGATGGTCGAGGTCGTGCTGCTGGTCGTGCTGCTGGTGGTGCTGATGGTCGAGGTCGTGCTGTCGGTCGTCGGTTGCGCTCATGACGACGAGTCTCGTGCCACCTTTCCCACGATCACTGAGCGTTTCCTGTGAACTTCCTGAGAACGGCGAGCATCTGGTGCGGTATCGCGCGCCACGCGCGCGCGGTGTCGTAGCCTTTCGCAATGACTGAAACGCGGCGCGCCTCGAGTTCGACGAGTACGTCGAACTTTGGGGTTTCGAGGCGTGAGTCCCATGATGCGTCAGGGTTCTACGGCCGGTTCGAGCCGCCCACCCTCGACGATGGTCCGCTCGACCTCGCCACCGCCGTCGCTCCGCCGAAACCGGTGGAGGAGCCGTTCGTTGCTGGCGACGCCCGCGACATGCACACCGTGGCCGACAATTCGGTTGCGTTGGTGGTCACCTCACCGCCCTACTTCGCCGGGAAGCAGTACGAAGAGGAACTCCATCGAGACGGCGTGCCCAGTTCGTATCTCGAATACCTGGAGCTGCTGCACGACGTGTTCGCCGAGTGCACGCGGGTGCTCGAACCCGGCGGCCGCATCGCCGTGAACGTCGCCAACCTTGGTCGCAAGCCGTATCGCAGTCTCGCCGCCGACGTCATTCACATCCTGCAAGATCGCCTCGGGCTCTTGTTGCGCGGCGAGATCGTCTGGCGAAAGGGTGCGGGCGCGAGCGGCTCGTGTGCGTGGGGTTCCTTTCGGAGCCCTTCGAATCCGGTGCTGCGCGATGTGAGCGAGCGAATCATCGTGGCGAGCAAAGGCCGGTTTCATCGGGCGTTCACTGTCGACGAACGACGGGCGGCGGGTTTGCCGTTCGAGTCCACCATTGGCACCGAAGACTTCATGGCGCTCACGCTCGACGTGTGGCAAACACCCACCGAGTCGGCGCGCCGCGTGGGCCACCCGGCACCGTTCCCGGTCGAGCTGCCTGAGAAGCTGATCGAGTTGTACACCTACGCGGACGATCTCGTACTCGACCCGTTCATGGGAAGCGGCTCCACACTGGTAGCCGCGTCACGGGTTGGTCGTCGCTACGTGGGCTACGATCTCGACGCTGGCTACGTCGAACTCGCTCGCGATCGTGTCGCCGACGAAGGCGAACCTATCACCCTCTCAGGTCGCCGACCCGAGGGGGCCAAAGATGTGCTGGCGCGCACGCTCGCACACGCCGGATTCACCTCCGTCGACCCCGAAGCTGCGCCCAACGTTCGTCTGAAAGGCAGCGGTCTCACGGTGTTCGACATCGTCACCGATCGGCGTGGTGGCCGTTGGGTCGTGGAGTTGGGCGGGCCGTTCCTGCGCCACCGTGGTGGACTCACGGCGGTCGACGCCGTCTATCGCATGCTCGGGCGCGCCCACGTGTTGCGGGGTCTCGGCGAGCGAGTGATCGTTCTCACGTCCGACGTGCCGAGCCGGCGCTCCGAGTTCGACGTCGCGATTCAGGCGGCGGGCTCGGATGCGGTGTTCGACATCATCGATGTGTTCGACCCCGACGCGCTCGAGCGACTCGCCCTGTACGCCGAGGGATCGGTGACCGAACCACAGCCCGGCTTCTGGCGCTAGCGACGGCGCACCGGTCAGTAGCAGCGGGTCAAGTCGATCAGCACACCGTTCGCGTCGGTGTCGATCTCACCGCTGCTGAGTTGCTGGTCGATCGCCGCAGCGGCGGCGATCGCATCGATTGCGTACGCCCTGTTGGCTGACAGGTTGCTGCGAGCCCAGATGATGCCGATGACTTCGCCGTCGATCAGCACGACCCCGCCGGAATCGCCCGGTTCGATGTCGGCGACGAGTTCGTAGCCGGGCCGGTTGGTCATCGCGTCGATGTAGATGTCTTCGGTTCGAATGTTGATCGGCCGTGCGATCGTGATGGGTAGGGCGACCACCATGCCGTCGCGCACCACGTAGGCGGTGCCCGTGTCGCCGGAGACAGCTTGCTGAGTCGCCATCTGTAGCTCCTGCCCGATGAGATCGTCGACGGCTACGTACGCAAGGTCGTTGATCGGGTCGAACCCAACGATGGTTCCGTCGACGACGACACCCGTTCCGGGCTGACGCACGGCGATGCTCTCGGCTCCGGCCACCACGTGTGCTGAGGTGAGCACGATGCCAGGTGCCACGATCGCACCACTCCCGGCTTCGAGGCCCGGATCGCACGCGTTGACCGACAACCCCACGATCGCCACCGGCGGGTCGGGAGCGCAACCTGATGCGATCGCCAAGGTGGCCAGCACCGTGCCGGCGCGCCAGCGCTCACGCCTGGTCATCGATTCAAGAAGGCGACGTCGAGCGTGTTCGGCTGTGACAGTTCGGTGAGATCGATGGGAGCGGAGAGCTGATCACCGTCGATGGTGATCAGCTGGATCTGCGCCGTACTGGTGACGAGTAGCACGGTGGCACCGTCTGGGCTGAGGCTCCCTGAACGGGTGGACCCGAAGCGACTGGTGCCGGTACTGGAGATCACCGTGGTGTCTCGGCCTACCGTGCCCATCACTGTGCACCCGTCGGCGGCGATGTCGGTCACTTCCAGCCTGAGGCCGTTGGCGAGTTCGGTGCCGTCGTCGAGCGACACCACAGTTTCCAGCGAATCGGTCGGCCCGAGCGGCAAGCAACTCCAGCCGGGCTGCGGCTCGGCGATGCTGTCGGTGGGGTCGAAGGTGGCACGCACCAGTTCCGCGCCGGTGAGGTCGATGACCGTTTGGAACGTGTCACCGGCGACCACGAGTCGAGTGCCCCGCGCCGTGGGATCGACGCGCTGCACGACGCCCCCGCTGGGGAGGTCGATCGTGCCCAGCCCGGCAACCTTGGTGAGGTTGCCGCCCACCCGCGACACGTCGCCGTCGACCGATACCACGACGAGCCCGTCGTCGGTGAGCACCCCACCGGCGGGAATGGCCATCGACACCGATCCGAGCAACGTTCCTCCATGGTTGAAGAACGCAACGTCAGCGCGTTGGCCAACGACCTGACTGGTAACGACCAGTTCATCGCTGACGGCCACTGGCACGTCAGGAAAGTACTCGATGGTCGGCTCGTCGATGGCATGAACGACAATCGTTTGAAAGTTCGCTGCGTCGGCGAGCGCGAACCAGTTCCCGTTCGGATCGAACTGGATGGTGTCGATGAACAGCACGGGATTGGCCTGGCCGGCCAGGGCACCCACATCGATCACGAGGCCCGATTCACCGTCGACGATGAGCGCATTGCCGCCTCGCAACGGGTCGCCGATCGCCAGTACGAGCCGCCCGGCGATTGGCAGGCGAGTGACGTCGGTGCCGCGAACGTACGGAACGCTGGTGAACCCGCTCGGAAGCGAGCCCGACAACCTGGTACCGCTCGTGGTCGTCGATGTCGAGTCCCCGGCAGAGCCCTGAGTAGTTGGTACAGGGGATTGGGTGCTCAAGCTGCCGATGAAGATCTCACTCGGGCCGACGAGTGCGATTCGGTCGCCCTCGGCGTGAACATCCAGGACGCGGGTGAAACCGGTGAACTCCGCGATCCTCTCGCCGTTGGTGTTGAGCGTCGTCACGTCACCGCGCGTTCGGTTCACGAGGGCGATTTCGTTCCACGAACCGTCGGCCCCGGCCGCCGTGGTCTGATCGTCACCACCGAGAAGCCGCCACACCACCACGACACTCACGGCGATGACCGTGATCACCGCCGCGCTGGCCAGCATCCGCCGCGCCCAGAAGTCGGGAGCCTGCGCAGGCTGAGCCCGTGTCCGGGCGGAACTTGGCAATTGCGGCATCGCCGACGACTGTAGGCAACCCATCACCCATCCCCTGCACCGGCTCGAACCAGTAGTGTCGCCTGTGTGATGTACGAGTGCCCGCGATGCAACACCACCAACGACGAAGAGTTCTACGGGCCGTGTACGTCATGTCGCACCACCCTGCGTGACCTGTTCCGCCAGGAGGGGCGCGTCATCCAACTCGCCGAGTACGAGCCGAAGATGAACGTCACGCCCAATGCGGTCGCGACGAAAGACGACTGAAGACCGCGTCTGAATTCGACCTGGTGAATTGATTCCCGGCCGGGTGCAGCGGCCTTTCCGACGGTATTCTGGCGCGACCAGAAACTCTGGGGACGTAGCTCAGCTGGCTAGAGCACCGCCTTTGCAAGGCGGGGGTCGTGGGTTCGAGTCCCATCGTCTCCACCACGAAACGCTGCGGCGGCCGAGCTGACAAACGTCGGTTCGCCCGCCGCTCGTTCGTTTTCGCCGAGAGCAGAACCAGTCGCTGCGGCCCGAGGCGTCGGCCGTTTACCCGTGTTCGATGGCGGCCATTCTTCGGAACTGCTCGACGACGTCGGGGCTTTGGTAACCGGGGTCGAGGGAGCGGTACACGGCATCGACGTTGACCGTGATGCGTCCGAATTCGCCAAGTTCTCCGAACGCTGCGTCGGTGCCGATGGCTGCTGCGAGTTCGCGGGCGGCATCGAACGCATCGATGCCCGCTTCGTGCCGTGCCGTTGCTTCCGTGTCGACGAAGGTGAGGTAGTCGCGGACCGTCAGTACTCCGGCTTTGTCGGTGACGGGGCCGTGGCCCGGAACGATCGTGTCCCAGCCGCTTGCCAGTATCAGATCGCAGGCGGCGATCCAGTTCGACAGCGGTCCGGCCCACACGATCGGCGTGCCCCCGATGAACAAGATGTCGCCGGTGTAGATCACGCCCGCATCAGCGACGATGGCGATCGTGTCGCCCGCCGTATGGGCAGGACCCACTTCGATCAGTTCGACCGATCGCCCACCGATGTCGATGGTGAGTCGCCCGCTGAAAGTCTGGTCGGGCAGTCGTAACTCGATGCCTTCGAAATTGAACTCGCCGAAGAACGACCGGAACAACTCGCCCACCTCGCCGGGCGCTGCGTTGAGACCGGCCATCATCGCCGGGGGAACGCCCGGCATCTCCTCGGCTGTGGCCGCGGACGCGACGATCGAGGCCCCATCGACCAGTTGGTTGCCATAGCAGTGATCGCCGTTGGCGTGAGTGTTGACCACCGTGTCGATCGGTGCCAGCGCAGTGAGCGGCAACATCGTGTTGAGCATGGCCGCAGTGAGTTCCAGGTCGAACAACGTGTCGACCAGTAACGAGGCACCGTCGCCGACGATCAACCCGGCGTTGCTCCACCCCCAGCCGCCGTTGCCTTGCACATAGGCATGACAACCATCGCCCACCTCGACGAACGTCACCGACCGAGTCCCCATGTGCGGACCCTAGGTGGAGATGAAATCCGCATGCCAACTCAGAGAGCGACTGGTTGTGTCGAAGATCGACCCGTGACAATATTCGAGTCGGAGCCGAGGGGAGACTTCATGAGGCATGTGATTGTTGGGGCTTCGGTGCTGTTGGCGGGTTCGATCGTGAGCTTGGGTGCTGCCGATGTGGCCATC
>DATKCX010000240.1:0-2487 GCA_035512975.1 Ilumatobacter sp. | reverse complement strand
GAAACATTTGGGCGACACCAGCGAAATCGCGGACACGTAGCTTTCGCCGCAGTCCGGTTATGGCAACGAGGCCCTCGCCGGACGACCCCTACCAACCAACCTCAAGGAGGACCTCGTGCGCAATACTCGTGCGCTTCGAATCATTTCCGCCCTGGGCGGCGTGGTGGCAGTTCTTGCCATCGTCCCGTCCACGGCCTTCGCCCAGGACGTACCAACCACACAGGACTACCTGAACAACATCTGGGTGTTCATCGCCGGATGCCTGGTGTTTTTCATGCAGGCAGGCTTCGCACTGGTCGAAGCCGGACTCACCCGCGCCAAGAACGTCGTCAACATCTTCGCCAAGAACATGGCCGATGCGATCGTCGGCATCACCGCCTGGTTCGCCTGCGGCTACGCCTTCGCGTTCGGCGGCGATGGCAAGTGGATCGGTGACTCGGCATTCTTCCTGGCTGATCAGGACATGGCGACGATTCCGTCCGGTGGACTGAGCGTGGCAACCACGTTCTTCTTCCAGGGCGTGTTCGCCGCTACAGCGGTAACCATCGCTTCCGGAGCGATGGCCGAGCGCACCAAGTTCAGCGCCTACCTGATCTTCTCGCTCGTGATGTGCGCGATCATCTACCCGGTCGTCGTGCACTGGACCTGGGGCGGCGGCTTCATCGCTCAAGACATCAACTTCGGTGATGCCCTGTCGTACTCCGACTTCGCCGGCTCGGGCATCGTGCACATGACCGGTGGCATCGCCGCTCTGATGGGAGCGCTGTTCCTCGGGCCACGCATCGGGAAGTACGACGAGAACGGCAAGCCACGAGCCATCCCCGGCCACAACATCCCGTTCGCGGTCGTCGGCGTGTTCATCCTGTGGTTCGGCTGGTTCGGCTTCAACCCCGGCTCAGAGCTGCTCGCCGACGAGTTCGTCAGCACCGTTGCGGTCAACACGTTGCTTGCTGCGGTTGCCGGCGGCCTGTTCTGCGCGATCACGATCTGGCTGGTTGCCGGCAAGCCCGACCTCGCCATGATCGGCAACGGTGTGCTCGCTGGCCTGGTGTCGATCACAGCCGGCTGTGGCACGGTCGACCCGTTCCCCGCCTTCGTCATCGGCGGCATCGGTGGCGTCGTCGTGGTCTTCGCCGTGTTCTTCTTCGACAAGATCAAGATCGACGACCCGGTCGGTGCCGTGTCGGTACACGGCGTGTGTGGCGCATGGGGCGTGTTGTCGATCGGCTTGTTCGCCAAGTACGACGACGCCTTCCTCGGACGCGAAGACGCTGGCCTGTTCTATGGCGGCGGCGTCGATCAGCTGCTCACTCAGCTCGTGATGGTGCTGATCATCGCCGCCTGGGTCACCGTCACCACCGGTGCGCTGTTCTTCATCCTCAAGTCGACGATCGGTCTGCGGGTCAGCGCCGAGGAGGAGATCGAAGGCCTCGATCTGCTCGAGCACGGCCTTCAAGGCTACGCCCCCGACACGGTTCACGCCTGAGCCACGGCACCATCCAACGACTGCACTGAAAGAGAGACACCATGAAACTCATCACCGCTGTCGTCAAGCCGTTCAAGCTCGACGACGTGAAAGACGCACTCAAAACAGCCGGGATCACCGGGATGACGGTCACCGAGGTTCGCGGCTTCGGCCGCCAAGGTGGCCACACCGAGACCTACCGCGGGGCGGAGTACAAGATCGACTTCGTACCCAAAGTGGCAATCGACGTCGTCGTCGATGACGAAGCCGTCGACACGGTGGTCGATGTGATCACCGCCGCTGCCTCCACCGGAAAAATCGGTGACGGCAAGGTCTGGGTGACCGAGGTCAACCGGCTCGTACGTATCCGCACCGGCGAGGAAGGTGCAGACGCCGTCTAGCCGACGTCTGCGTTCGTTTCACGACGGGCCCCTCGCCGATGCGGGGTAGGGGCATTCCCGGGCCACAGCGATGTGGCCCGGGATGTTCCGTTTTCGGGCGAGTTGCGATGGTTACTTGCTGCCGGATTGCAAGTGAGCCCGACGTTGCTTGCGGTTGGGCTCCTTGCCTGCGGGCTTGGCCGACGCTGACGGCCGACCGGCGCCTGACGGCTTGCCGGAGTTCGACGGGCGACCGGATGCTCCACTGCGGGAACGATCGCCAGCAGGCTTGCCGTAGCGGTCACCGGCGGGCTTGGCACCACGTGAGTCACCGCGCGAATCACCCCGTGAGTCGGATGAACGGGCGGGACGCTCGGAGCGACTGCTCTCACCACCGGCGGCTGAACGGTCACGTGGCGAGCGTGGGAACTCGCGACGCTGGCGCTGCTGACCGGAACCATTCCTCTCAGCGCTGCTCTCGCGACGTTCGCCGCTGCCGTCGGAACGACCTTCGCGGCGAGGCATCTTCGGAGTCGGGCGCTCTGCCGGTGCGGGAGCTGGCGCGGCCAACGATGTGGCACCCGTGCCGTAGTTCGCAGCTGCGATCGCTTCGACGTTCGGGGCGCTGATGTCACCGTCGAG
>DATKCX010000239.1:0-2086 GCA_035512975.1 Ilumatobacter sp. | reverse complement strand
TCCTCGCGATACGGGGTCGCAGTGAACTGGATGACTTCCTTCTTCGTAAAGAGATCTGCCACCAAGCGCCAGGTACGGGCGGCTACGTGGTGAGCCTCGTCGATGAACAGCCTCTCGCAAAGGTCGGCCAAACGAGTTCGGGCGTTCTCGTCGCAGCCTGCAAGAGCTTGAGGCGTCGCGACCACGACGTTGGCTCGCGTGACCAGCTCGTCAACGTCATCCGTTGTCGTCAGCGACGACTTGATCACGGCGACTGTCGGACACTTGAAGTCACCGGTCACAGCCCCGACGATGGGCAGCACACCCAAGGTGGTGAACTTCTTGGCGATCTGGTTCCGCAGGGCCTCGGAAGGCACGAGCACCAATGTCCGAGCTGGATGGTGGGCGTACGCCGCCAGCATTGTCTCGGTCTTGCCGGTGCCTGTAGGCATCACGATGGTGATGGGCTCGCTCGACTCCATCGACCGGTGTGCTAGGACCGCGTGCAACGCCCCCAGCTGCGGAGTTCGTAAACCCGGAGCATCATCCTTTTCGGCTGCGAAGACAAACCGATCTTGAAGCGACGCCTCGACATCAACGACGTCGAGTGGCTCGGCACCATGAGCGCCAGCGCCCTCTCGGAGAAACCACAGGTGATTCTTGCCGACTACGAGCTTCTTGATCGGTTCCACTCAACGACTCTTCCTATCGCTCGCCCGATGGCCTGCCCGCTGCCCCAACATTTGCCGCGCCCCCCGAATCACTTAGTTGGCTCGAGGACGTCCGGAATGCGGACTGATCCGAATTGAAGTCTTCGGAATTCGAGGCTTCTTGTCCGAAGTTCTACCACTGTTCGACGAAACGAAGAGATGTCGCAAGTCCTCGACCCGACAAGGTGTACGGCTCTAGGCCGAGCTAGGCGCGCCGCAGCGGCGGGAACCGCTCGACGCAGGAGCCGCCGTCGGGCGTAACGTTCGATCGGTGCCGGACTCGATCTTCGCCGACCCGCGTCTTGCGGCGATCTACGACGAGATCGACGGTGATCGTCGCGATCTCGACCACTACGAGGCCATTGTCGAGGAGGTCGGTGCTCGCAGCGTGCTCGACATCGGTTGCGGCACTGGGGTGTTCGCCTGCCGGCTTGCGGCGCGAGGCGTCAGCGTGACCGGAGTGGATCCAGCGGAAGCATCGTTGGATGTCGCTCGTACGAAGCCGGGGGCCGACCGGATCACTTGGCTGCTCGGCGATGCGGCCGTGCTCCCACAGATGGCCGTCGATGCGGTGACGATGACCGGCAACGTCGCACAAGTCTTCGTGAGCGACGAAGAATGGTACGCAACGTTGACCGGCGCTCATGCAGCCCTTCGAGACGGCGGCCATCTGGTGTTCGAGACGCGAGATCCTTCGTACCGCGGCTGGGAGGAATGGACTCGCGAGCGGTCGCTCTCGATCACCGAGACCGTCGCCGGCAGGGTCGAGCACTGGGTCGAGCTGACCGAAGGTTCATTGCCGCTGGTCTCGTTCCGTCACACCTTCCGGTTCATCGAGACCGGCGATGTCGTCACGTCGGACTCGACCTTGCGATTCCGTGATCGAGAGGAGATCACGGTGTCACTCGCTGTGAACGGATTCACGATCGACGCTGTGCGCGACGCGCCCGACAGACCGGGCCGAGAGTTCGTCGTCGTCGCCCGTTCAACACCGGCGTAGCGACAGCAGTGGCGGGCTCCCGGTCCCGCTCTTATACGGGTGCTCCATGTGTGCTTGGGGGGCGGCGGTGACGGGTGGCCGTTGTGTTCAAGGGCGCTTGCGGAGCCAACTGAATCTCATTCGCGGCGAACTCCGGCGGGGTGGGATGATCGCGGCATGGATGCGAACCCAAGGGCAGTCGTTGTCATCGGGGCGCCCGCCGGTGGCAAGTCCTCAGTTGCTCGAGCGATGGCGATGCGGTTCGAGCGTGGCGCGTTCATCGAAGGTGACGTCTTGTGGAAGATGGTGGTCGGCGGCGCTGTTGACATGAGCGCGAACGCCGAGGATGAGGCGGAACGACAACTGGCGCTTCGCTACCGGCATGGTGCATTGCTGTGCGAGTCCTTCGTGAACGAGG
>DATKCX010000238.1:0-3481 GCA_035512975.1 Ilumatobacter sp. | reverse complement strand
GGCGACGACCCGGGCGGTTTGTTCAACGCCACCGCAGTAGGTATCACCACAGGTGGTGCCGAGAATCCGGCTGCCCTGGCATTCGTCGAGTTCCTCCTGTCGGAAGAGGGACAGACGTACTTCGTCGAGCACACCTTCGAGTATCCGGTGGTTGCTGGCATCCCCGGCCCCGTCGGTTACCCGGACAAGGCCGAACTCGAAGGCCCCGCTATCGACCTGACCGATCTCGATTCGTTGGAGGTCACCCAGGCGTTGCTCACAGACCTCGGCCTACTGAGCTGACGAGCGCACGATCGAATCAATCAAGGACACGACCACGAGTCTGAATCGACTGACCTCATGATGGGAATGGCCCATCGTCCGACACGTCCCCCGCTGGTGCTGCTAGCGGGGGGCGTTGTCGCGTCCGTCGGTGTGTTGATTCCCATCGTGTACATCGCGGTACGAGCCACCGATCGCGGTTGGGGGACCTTTCGCGACACGTTGTGGAGGGGGCGAACGGCTGACCTGTTGTGGCGGTCGATCGAGTTGGGAGTGGTGGTCACCGCCGCGTGCGCAGTTCTCGGCATCGGCTGCGCCTGGCTCGTTTCGTCGACCGACCTGCCGGGTCGCCGGTTCTGGCAGGTCGCTCTGGCGATGCCGTTGGCGCTTCCCTCCTACATCGTGGCTTGGGCGTGGATCGGTTGGCGGCCTGATCTGGCTGGCTTCCGCGGTGCCGCGATCGTGCTCACCACCATCTCGTACCCCTACGTGTATCTACCGGTGCTCGGCGCTTTGCGAAGCGCCGATCCCGGGTTGGCCGAAGTCGCTCGCAGCAGCGGGCGTCGGCCGCTCAGCGTGTTCCTCACCGTGACCATGCGACAGGTACGCATCGCGGCAACGGGAGGATCGATCCTCGTGATGCTGTACGTGCTGAGCGAGTTCGGGGCAGTGTCGATCATGCGGTATCAGACGTTGACACAGGTGATCTATTCGTCGTATCGGGCATCGTTCGATCGCACGCCCGCAGCCGTTCTGGGGTGTGTGCTGGTGGTCGTTGCCGTCATTCCGCTGTGGTTGGCGGTTCGCACCAGTGCGTCGGCACGTGTTTCCCGAGTCGGCAGCGGCGTCACCCGGCAGGCGACGCCGGTCGCGCTGGGGCGGTGGCGGTGGCCCATGTGTGCCGCCGTTGGCGCGCTGGTTGGCATCAGCCTTGGTGTGCCCGCATGGAACCTTGCGCGATGGATGGACCGCGGCACATCCACAACGCCGTGGTCCGAGGTGATCGATGCGGCGCTCACCACGCTCTGGATCGCCGTCATCACCGCTGCCGTCACCGTCCTGATCGCGTTGCCGTTGGGTTTGCTGTCGGCGCGTTACCCCGGCCGCTTCGCGCGTGGCGTCACGACCATCGCCTACGCCGGGCACTCCCTCCCGGGCATCGTGGTGGCGCTGTCGCTGGTGTTCTTCGGTATTCGCTACGCCGAACCGATCTACCAGCGACTCCCTATGCTCATCGCCGCGTACGTCGTGATCTTCCTGTCGCTCGCGATCGGCGCAGTCCACGGGGCGATCGCACAAGCACCGCCGGTGCTCGATGAGGTCGCCCGATCCTCTGGCCGTTCCATGATCGGCACCTGGTTTGCCGTGACCTTGCGACTCGCAGCCCCGGGCATCGGTACCGCCGCTGCGTTGGTGTGCATCGCCACCATGAAAGAGCTCCCCGCCACATTGCTGCTGCGACCGATCGGCACGGAAACGCTTGCGACCCGTCTCTGGAGCAAGACTGATGCGGTGAGCTATGCCGCCGCCGCCCCGTACGCGATCGCGTTGGTCGTCACCGCTTCGATCCCCACGGCGATTCTCACGTACGCGACCTTGAGGACTCGAGCGGATAGGTCGCTTCGCTCCTTTTCATTCCGCTCGGGTCCTCGATCTTCTGATGGTCGGGCTCGCCTGGCGGCTCGCCCTCTAAGGCGCACCCGATGACTCGCATCACGTTGTCCGGCGTCACCAAGACATATCGGGGTCGCCGCCCGGTCACTGCGCTCGATGGCGTCGACATGGAAATTGCCGATCACGCGTTGGTGGCCGTGCTGGGTGCGTCGGGGTGCGGCAAGACCACCATGTTGCGCCTCATCGCCGGTTTCGAACGACCCGACGCGGGAACGATCACCATCGGCGACGAAGTCGTTGCATCGCCCGGCCGGTACGTGCCGCCCGAACGGCGTCACGTGGGCATCGTTCCCCAGGAAGGTGCTCTCTTTCCACACCTCGACGTCAGTGCCAACATTCGGTTCGCCCTGCATGCCCGGCGCGGGGGAGTCGCTGATCGGCGTGTGGGTGAGCTGCTCGAGCTCGTCGGCCTGCAGGGGTATGGCAAGCGTCGACCGCACGAGTTGTCGGGTGGCCAACAGCAACGGGTCGCGTTGGCGCGCGCACTCGCGCCGAATCCGGCAGTCGTCCTGCTCGACGAGCCGTTCACTGCGCTCGACGTATCGCTGCGAAATCGACTTCGGCTCGACGTCGCGCAGGTCTTGCACGATGCCGGGGCAACCGCGCTGATGGTCACCCACGACCCGGAGGAGGCCCTGGTCATGGCCGACCACGTCGCGGTGATGCGTTCGGGCCGCATCGAGCAGTTCGCTGCCCGTCGTGAGATCTACCTGCGGCCGGCCAACGAGGCGGTTGCGCGCATCTTGGGTGACGTGGTGGCGGTTGCAGGTGTGGCCGATGGAACCACGGCGAACACTGCGTTTGGGCCGGTCGGGCTACGCGAGTCTGCCCACGGTCCTGTTCGGGTGTTGGTGCGGCCCGAGCAGGTGGTGCTGAGCTCAGATACGGCCACGAAGGCGGTCGTGGACGAAGTGCAGTTCAATGGCCATGACGGCTTGGTCATGCTGACCAGCGTGCCAACCGGCCCGGCAGGCGACCCGGCAATCGACCCGGCAGACCATGCCGCTCAGGCCGTCGCCCGCTGGTCGGCGATTGCGTTGCCCGAGGTCGGTGCCATCGTCGGCGTACGCATCGACGGCGACGCGCTGCTTGCTGTGTCCGAAACATCGCGCTAGCGATCGGTCAGGCCTGGCCGACAACCAGTCCTGCAGGCAGGGCCGACGTGTGTACAACGCAGCAGACTATTCGCCAGGACGAGACCGCCTCCGGCGACGGGCCGTCGAACCAACCGTGTGGCCACGCGTCCGCGGTCGCGTCGTTCTGTGTGGAGCGAGTCTCAGGTTTACGCGCGTCTCTCCCGGGTCGTGGGCGCCGCGGTCATGATCATCCCGGATGTCACCAACCCCCGAGTGTCATCGTGAGTGGTCGCTGAGCGCTTCAACACAAACCCTCACGTACCGTCCTCGAGTCAGGACTACGCTACGAGCACCTCAGGGCGGAACGCGCCCCACGAGCAACACCGGGAGGACGGCCATGAGCTTATTCTTGAAGCTGATTTACGGCATCGGTTTCACACCCTGGGAGGACATGCCAGAGAGCCCCGCCG